>NZ_JBQEMR010000001.1:169502-384505 GCF_052045015.1 Stenotrophomonas sp. 22692 | reverse complement strand
GGGCTTCCTTGAGGGGGGGGACGGGGTGCCCCCCCACTTTCGTATGCCCCACGCTGCCCAGGGGCGTTGCAACCGGGGCGCCGCACGGGCGCACCGGGTTCTTTCACGGCTCGCGTGGTGGCAGGTCCAGTGCGCCTGCGCCCGGGCCGGCCCCCAGCTCGGCCCCGGTGGTCGGCCACGCTTCCGGGTCGGAGAGCGTGCGCAGGGTCATGGCCTGTACTGCCGCTTGTTCGCGTGGGTCCAGGTCCACCGTGCCGCCGCCGTCGCCACCATCCACAGCGGCCTGTGCCTCGCGGTCGCTGACCCGCTCCCAGAGCTCGCCGCTGTTCCAGCTGCCCTGCAGGTCGTCGGCGCCGTCGCCCTGCGACATGTCCATGTACAGATCGGTGAATGCAGGGTCCCCCGGCAGCTTGCCCGGCGGGAAGTTGGGCTGGATGCTGTGCAGCGCCTTCTCGAATGACTTCATGTGCGCGATCTCGCGCGTCATCAGGAAGCGCAGCGCATCCTTGATGCCGGGGTCGTCGGTGACGTTGATCAAGCGCTCATACACCAGCTTGGCGCGCGCTTTGGCCGCGATGTTCGAGCGCAGGTCGGCGGTGGGGTCGCCGATCGAGTCGATGTAGGCGGCTGTCCACGGCACCCCGCTGGAATTGACCAGCGCGGGGCCGCCACCGTACAGGATCTGTTCGGTGTGGCTGGTGCTGTTCTGGCCCAGCAGGCGCATGTCCTCGGCCTCGGCAAGCCCTTCGGACTGGATCGCCTTGGGCCCGCGGTTGAGCATGGCGATGATGGTGCCGATGATCTCCAGATGGCTGATCTCCTCGGTGGCGATGTCCATCAACAGGTCCTTGCGCCCGGGGTCGCATTCTCCAAGTCCCTGGGTGAAGTAGCGCATCGCCGCGGCCAACTCGCCCTGTGGGCCGCCGAACTGTTCAAGCATGAGACTGGCGAGCTGCGGGTTGGATTCGCGCACGCGTACGGTGTACATCAGCTTCTTGTGATGAAAGAACATGAGGGTTTCTCCGGTGGCTGGCGTGGGCTGGCTTCGGGGTCAACGCTTGGCCTGGGCGCCAGGCGTTTCGTCACGGTTGAGGAACGCTCCGACCAGTCCGTCCTGGTGGTCCTCCAGCCAACGCGCCATGGCAACCTCTTCCTGCAGGATCTGGCCACACACGGCCGCAATGTCGGGCGCGCCGGCGCGCTCGGCAGCGATCACCAGCGCCCGGTACGTGGCGATCTCGGTATTCTCGAAGCCGAACGAGAGGCCTACGCTCTTGACCACCTCGTCCTCCATCAGACTGGTGCCCGCCGCGTGGAGGGCGGCAGTCATGCTCGCGAACAGCCCCTTTGCGGTCGGCACGCTTCCCCCAAGCGCCTCAATGCACTCGCGCAGGGAAGCTGCCTGCCCTTGCGTCTCCTGGACGTGCTGGCTGACGCGTGCGGCAAGCTGGGGATAGTTCTCGATCCGCGAAGCCATGGCCTTCATCATGGTCTCCGCTTCCTGTTCCATGGCGTAGGCGTCCTGCAGCCACTTCAGCAGGCGCTCGCTTCGGGCGGTGTTCTGGTCTGCCATCTCGATCTCCGGTGCGGGGCAACATGCCTCCGGAGACCATGGTGGAGCGCTGGCAATCACCGCCTTGTCGGCCGCTGTGATCCGCCGAAGCTCGGCGCTGCACGCAGCGCTGATGCGGCGATAACAACATCCGCGTCCCCTTGCTGGACCCGGGCGCTCTCAGTTCGCCAAGGCGCTGGATACGCCTACGTTGACTGCAGGGCGCTGGCGCCTGGCGTTCGAGGCGCCCGCGCCCTCTGCCGCCATCACGGCCTGCATGACCCGATGTTCAGCACGATGCGCGCCGCCGTCCACGCCCACGACATAGACAAAGCGCCCATCAAACTTGGCCTGTGCACCGTCCAGGGCGTCGTCGGCCAGCAGCGCTCGCTTCAGCGACTTCATCCATGTCCGATCAGGCGTACGGTCCAGTTCCACGACAATGGCGGCGCCGCCACAATCGAGCGGCATGCACTCGATACGCAGCACGCCAGGAGAGGCCGCTTCGGTTCCGGATTGAGGCATGACAGAAACTCCGATAAGGGGTCGGCGGCAGTATCCACAGTGCATGCCAAGAAGCCGTCAACGAAATCCATAACGCCTTCCACGCCTCCTCCACGAGGTTGGCCACGCGCGCAGAGCTTCGCGCCGGACTGACAATGCACACGCAGGATCTTGATGCAGCACAGCAGAAACTGGTGTTCCCAGGACAACACAGGCATGCACGCATGCAATCCGCAACCGGCCAGCGCAGATGCAACCTGCTGCTGGTGGAAGACCAACTCGACCTGGCCGCACTCATGGAGCACGCCCTTGAGGACGTCGGCGATCAGGTGACGCATGCCTACAGCGTGTTCGACGCTCTCGGGCTGCTGGACACCCAGCGGTTCGACGGCGCCGTGCTCGATGTCGAACTTCGCGACGGTGTGGTCTTTCCCGTCGCTGATCGCCTGGCAGAACTCGGCATCCCCTACCTGTTTGTCTCTGCGGTCTACGACCAGCTGGTGCCGCAGCGCCACCGGCGCGCAGCCTTCGTGGCCAAACCGTTCCATGTGAGTCAATTGCAGGACACGGTCCGGCGCGTGCTGGGCGATACCTGCGCGCACCCGCCCGCGCATTGACTCCATACAACCGTCACCCCAGGTACGGGGCCACCACCAGGCTCAGCTGGCGCAGCGCGCCACCACGGGAGAGCCCATCCCAGTTGCTGCGCGCCACGCTGCGGATCTCGGAGTAGGCAGGGATGAGGGCCTTCGTGGCCTGCCCTGTCCCAACGCTTTCCTAAACCGCACGCCCCGATAACACGGGGTCCTTGCGTGACGGAGTGGCTGACCCTCAGGTGATCAGGGCAGGTGCTTCCGCGCCAGAGCGCTCGCCACCCAGCGCCGCCAGATAAGCGGAGAATCCGCCTGTAGCGCGCCCCTGCAGACGCGCACTGGTCATCACCACGGGAGCGCCGGCCCATCGCACCACCGCACCGCGGCGTTGCAGCGCTCTGACAAGCGCCACGTCTTCACTACAGTGCAGGGGAGCAAAGCCGCCAACGGCCCGATAGGAACAGGCAGAGACGCCGAGGTTGGCACCGTGGATGCGCCCATGATGGTCGCCCCACTGCTGCCTTGCCTGGAATGCCCTGCGCAGGCGCCGTTCACTCTGGCAGGTCGTCGCTATGTCCACCAGTCCGCAGAAAGCGTCACAACTGCTCTGAACCTGTGCGGCCAGCCACTCGGGAGGCACCTCACTGTCAGCGTCCGTGCTTGCCAGCCACCTGGCGCCCCGCCCCAGCAGTTCAGCAGCGGCTGCGGCCCGGGCGACACCGACGCAGCGTGCATCCAGCTGTACGCTCCCGACCCGGTATCGGTGGCAGATGGTGCCCGTTGCATCCGTACAAGCGTCCAGCGCGACCATTACCTCCACTGCTTCGCCGCCGAGGCCTGGGTGCAGGGCCGCCACCCGGATGGATTGCAGGCACCGCGCGATACTGTCCGCCTCATTGTGGGCGGGTATCAGGACGCCTATCACCGCAAGCCCTCGTTCCGGGCCAATGATAAGGGGCCCCGTGTCCATCCCTGAAGCACGAAGTCCGCATCGCGGTAGTGGAAGGCTTCCTGCAGGCCTTCCCCCAGGCATCGATGCACCACCTCGGTCCGGCTCGCGCGTCCCGGGAACGAGGGCAACCAATGGCAGGCGACCAGCAGGCCGTCATCGCGAAGTGCTTCATCGATGCCACCGCGCAGCTCGCGCAGTGCGCCTGCCCCCAGGTAGTAGCCCATTTCGCCGCAGACGATCAGGTCGAAGCGTCCTGGCGGCCATTGCTCGGGATGGCTGGCGCAATGGACCTGCACGTGCGGCAGATGGGCCAGGTTGCGGCGCGCCTGGAACGCCGCACGTGGACTGATGTCGGTTGCAAGCAGGCGTTCGCAACGTGCCGCCAGCGCCTCGGTCAGTACGCCGTTGGAACACCCCAGTTCCCAGCCGCGAGCGAACTGGCGCTGGCTGAGGCTTGCCAGCAGCAGCGCACGCTTGCGCTCTTCATACCACCGGCTGCGGTAGCCGAACGGGTCCTCCTGCTCATGCAGGTCATCAAAGTACGGTTGGGCGCTCATGCCAGAAACACCTCGTAGTTTCGGAAGAATCGGGCGAGTACATGTGCGGGCAGCACCGGCGGGCTGTTCAGGCCCGCCACGTCACCCGTCTGCGTCCGGAAATGCGCGATCGCGTTTCGTTTTGCGGACGCCACCGCTGAAATGTCGATCAGCTTCGGAACCTCCCACGCCATATGTGCGCAGGCAGGGTCAAGCCAGTGCCAGCCCCACACCGGGTACTCCAGCCGGTGGCAACCGGCCGCCCGCGCGGCGCGGCAGGCAGCGCGCCCTGCGGCTTCGTGATCGGGGTGGCCATCAAACCGCCATGGCGCCAGGACCAGATCGCGCGGTTGCAGATACTGCTGCAGCCAGCCTTCCAGCCCCTGCTCGTGCGCGCTGACCGCGCCGTCGGCGATACCCAGGTGGAAGATGGAGCCGACCGGAATACCTAGTTCGCCCAATGCCGCGGCAAGCTCCGCTCGGCGCGTTGATCGCAGGCGTTCGGGCGTCCACCACGGCTCGCCCGGATAGCATGCTTCACCGTCGGTCACCGCAACGACACTGACGTCGATACCCTGCCCCACAGCGTGATGCAGCAGCCCGCCACAGCCGAGTATTTCGTCATCCGGATGCGGCGCGACCACCACCATGCGGTCATGCCCGCTGCAGAGTGCGGTTGCCGGTATGGTCGGTTGCTGCCAGAGCCAATCGCAGTGCAGCCAGGCCTGCTCCTGGGTTCCTTCCCCTTGCAGGGGTGTCCTGGCTACAGCGCCCATGTCGCCTCCTGTGTGGCACGCTGCTCGCCCAGCCATTCCCAATCGCGATCGGCGTGGCTCTGGCGAAGGAACACGGTCAGGTCCGCGCAGCGACGGGCATGGGAGGCCTCCAGGCACATCGGGCCCGGGCCCAGCGCGCGACCCGCCAGGTCCAGCACACGCGTTGCCGCACGCTCGACCACACAGCGCAGGCGCACCACATCTTCGCGATGGGTCAGTTCGGGCGCGGCGTCGATGCGCGCCGCCAGTTCGCGAAGCAGCGCGGCAGCCGGGCCCAGGGCGAGGTCCACTTCACCCAGCAGCCGCGCGCGATTCCCCTCGGTGCAGGCCGGTCGCATGCGCTCGGCCAATGCGGCCGCTGCGCCAAACCAGACCGCCGCGATGCCTGCCCCGCCATGCCAGAAGCCCGGGCGCTGAAGGTAGTCATCGCGCGTCCCCAGGATCACCATCGGTGCGCCGTCAAAGCGCACCGTGGTGGACGGGATTGCGGCCATGCCCACGGCGGGCCATGGCTCGCCTGCAAGTGTGTGCCAGTGTTCCGCCGCCACCTGGCATAGCCACACGCCCTGCGCGTTGCGAACCGTTACCAGTGCCGAATCCACCCATGCGCTGCCGGAACACCAGGGCTTGTCACCGTACAGTCCACCGCCGGCATCGATGCGAACGGTGTTGGCCGGACCCTCTGCAGCCCACACCGCCAGCAACGTGTCTTCAGCATGGATGGGCACCCTCAACTCGGCAGCAATCGCTTGGGCGTCATAGTGGGCCTCCAGTACCTTGGCCAGGCAGAGATCCTCTGCCCCGCAGGCTGCCAGCGCCTGCCAACGCTGCAGCGTCTGGCCGCCCCCGGGCAAAGGCAATGCCGGTTGCTGTACCAGCACCTGGCGTGCGCGATTGAACAGCGAAGAGGATGACGTCACATCCTGCATGGGTGGCAGACCTGCATTGGAGATACGCCATGAACGTAGGCGGCAGGCAGTCACATGCCTGTCTTGACCGCGTGGCGGGCACATGAATGCCCGGTACCGTGATCCTCACGGACCCGTCTGCGTGCGTTGCTCTCGTGCACGCACGCACTGCCGCAGTTCCCACAGCCATGGCAGCACCACCAGGCCCAGTGCCGGCAACAGGGTGAACCACCAGACGTCTGGTGCTGCAGATTTCACGTCGAGCGACCACCGGGGGTGCACCTGCCAGCCGACCCAGCCCAGCAGGACCCACGGCGCGGCATCCAACACGCTGTGCACATGTTGTTCCGCCGGGCTGATGCGTCGACGGCCGTCCGCGCTGACGGTATCGAAGTATCCGGCGACCGCGTGTGCGATGACCAGAAGTGCCAGAAACGTGAGGAGCGACAACGTGTTTTCCAGCAGCAGCCACGCCAGCACGCCGCTGCCGATCAGAAGCAGCTGCACCCCATGCAACAGGCTTTCGCGCATCGCGGAGGTGTGTGGAAGGTCGGTCCGGCGGTGAAAATGGAAGTCCAGCGAACCGGCCACCAACCACAGTGCGTACACACAGCCCACGACAATCGCACTCATGGCGCCACGCTCACGGTGTCAGAACGATCTTGCGGCAGTCGTCATCCTTGGCATCAAACATCGCATAGCCCTGCGCTGCATCGGCCAGGCGCATCCGGTGCGAGATGATGTCACCCGGGTCCAGCTTTCCTTCCATGATGGCGTCCAGCAGCTCGGGCATCAGCCCCTGGACATGGGTCTGCCCCATCTTGAACGTCAAGCCCTTGTCGAACGCGTCGCCCAGCAGGAAACCGTGGATGAAGCCGGCATAGACACCGGGGATGCTGACCACGCCGCCGCGGCGGGCCGCTGCGATGCACTGCCTGATCGCCACCCCGCTGCTGCCTTCCAGTTTCACGGCGGTCAGCGCTGACTCCAGCGCACTGCCTTCGGCCTCGAAGCCTACGGCCTCGATGCAGGCGTCTGCGCCGCGCCCGCTGGTCTGGGTCAGGATGTAATCGGCCGGGTCCTCGATCTCCCTGAAGTCGATGGGGGTCACCCCGTAGGCGCGACGCGCGTAGTCAAGGCGGTAGCGAAGATGGTCCACCATGAAGATGGTCTCGGCCCCCAGCAGCCGGCAGCAGGCTGCGCTCATCAGCCCCACCGGCCCGGCACCGAAGATGGCCACCGTCGAGCCTGCCTTGACCCCTGCGTTCAACGCAGCCTGGTAGCCGGTGGGGAGAATGTCAGACAGGAACAGCACCTGCTCATCAGCAATGCCTTCCGGAATGCGCAAGGGACCCACATTCGCCTTCGGTACACGCACGAATTCGGCCTGCCCACCGGCCACGCCGCCATACAGATGGCTGTAGCCGAACAAGGCGGCCGGAGGCAGTATGCCCTTCTGATTCAGTGCGGCGCCCTTGCCCGGATTTGTGGTCTCGCAGGCGGCATACTCGGCCAGCCGGCAGTGGAAGCACTCGCCACAGGCAATCACAAACGGAATCACCACGCGATCACCGGGTTTCACCTGGGTCACGCCGCTGCCGACCTCTTCCACCACGCCCATGAATTCGTGGCCCAGCACATCGCCATCGTGCAGGTCAGGAATCTTGCCCCGGTACAGGTGCAGGTCCGAACCACAGATGGCGGTGGCGGTCACCCTCAGGATCAGATCATCCTCGGCCGCCAGCACCGGGTCCGGCACGGTCTCGACGCGCACATCCCTGCGGCCGTGATAGGTCAATGCCTGCATCGCGGTTCTCCAGAAAGATCGGAACACCAGCATCGCAGGGCATTCCTCCTGCTGCGGTGACATCCGGGTGTGCGCAGCGTTCATTCCGCGGCGTCGTGGCGTTAACCCGGACCGGTGCAGGCTTCAGGTTCTCGCCGCAGGAGCTGCCCATGAACGACAAGCTGCCTTTCAATCCAACCACAGACGTGGACGATCAGTCGAAGGCCCATAC
Source organism: Stenotrophomonas sp. 22692 (assembly GCF_052045015.1). Taxonomy (NCBI): domain Bacteria; kingdom Pseudomonadati; phylum Pseudomonadota; class Gammaproteobacteria; order Lysobacterales; family Lysobacteraceae; genus Stenotrophomonas; species Stenotrophomonas sp. 22692. Next base: position 376,666 of record NZ_JBQEMR010000001.1, on the reverse strand, counting down.
GCCGGACAAACGTCGCAACGACCAGGCCAGGTGGAAGGACCACGACATGCCCGACGATGGGGACGACCCCAAGGCGGTACCTGAAGACTACGAGCGGCCGGATCCTGACCCGACAGGCAAGCGTTGAGCCCGCCTCACATCCTCGATGCGCAGTAATCACGAGCCCTGCCCTCTTGCCCGCGCATGCTTCCGCACGGTCTTTGGAACAGCTGATCGAGGTGTTGCATGTGGAAACGCAACGGTCTCTCGCTGGTGCTGCTTGCACTCACGCTTGTGTTCATCGTTGGGCAGGCGGTTGCCGGGCATCACGTGCACAACCAGGAACTGATCGAGCACGGACGTGCGCCGATCGATCTCTGGCACTACCTCGCGACGGGGCACTTCGTCAGCGCCACGTTCGAGAACTGGGAGAGCGAGTTCCTGCAGATGGGGATGTATGTACTTCTGACGGTCAGCCTGCGCCAGCGCGGCTCGGCCGAATCGCGGCCGCTGGACCCTGCGCAGGAACAGAATCGCATCGAACCCGGCCGCACGCCCTGGCCGGTCAGGCGCGGTGGCCTGTGGAAGGTTCTTTACGGTCATTCGCTGGCGATTGCGTTCGGGCTGTTGTTCCTGCTCAGCTTTACGCTGCATGCATTGGGAAGCTGGCGCGCCGAGGAGGCCGAACAGCAGTTGAAGGGATTGCCGCCGCCAGGCTTTGTGGAGCACCTCGCCAGCAGCACATTCTGGTTCGAATCCATGCAGAACTGGCAGAGCGAATTTCTCGCCGTGCTGTCCCTGGTTGTACTGACGATCTTCCTGCGCCAGAAGGATTCACCGCAGTCCAAGCCGGTCGAGGCCCCGCACGCACAGACAGGTGATTGAGCCATGGGACATGATCCATCGACGGCCTTGCTGATCATCGACATGTTCAGCCGTTTCGATTTCCCGGGCGCGCAGGAGCTGGCGCCCGCGGCGGAGCGGGCGGCCCGGCAGATCCGGCGCCTGAGGGATCACTTCGACGAACGCGGGTGGCCGGTCATCTACGCCAATGACAACTTCTCGGATTGGAAGCGCGATTTCCGCCAGCAGGTGGAACAGTGCCGGCGTGACGGCGGTCCGGCGGGGCGAATTGCCAGCCTTCTCTCACCTTTGCCCGGTCATTACTTCGTACTCAAACCCAAGCATTCGGCGTTCCTGGCCAGTCCCTTGCCGATTCTGCTGGCCAAACTCGGAGTGCGCCGCCTGTGCCTGAGTGGCATGACGGCCGATTCGTGCGTTCTGGCCACCGCGCTGGATGCCAACGCCAGAGAGTTCCACGTCGTGTTGGCACCGGAGGTCGTGGCGGGGCTGCCATCCCGGAAGCGGCGCGCACTGGCGCTGCTGGCTGATTCGGGCGCAGCCAGGATCGCGCGGCTTTCTTCGCTCGTCTCCGGGCAGGAAGCAGGATGGCGCTGAAGGCAGCTCAGGCCCGGTCGGCTATACCCTGTACGCCCGCATGACCGGCGCAATGTGCACAGCAGAAGATCTGGCCATTTCCTTCAACGCCATGCCCGATAACCGCGCATTCGCAGTGTGCGCAGCGGGGTGCGAATGCGTGGATCGCGCACTCGAACGAATCGAACGTGCCGCTGCGCCCGCCCTGCTGCAGCGTAAAGCTTTTGTCGTAGTTGTTGCCGCAGACATCACAGGTAGCCATGGGGCACCTCGTGCTGTGGAAGGAACATGCAGTGTGGCAAGCGCGAATGTCGGTGGCCGTGAATGCACCGTGTCGCGAGGGTGTAGGACGTTCGCACCGTCGCCAAGCGGGCGCGGCGTGCTTCATTGGTCATTGCCGGGCTCGGCACTGTTGCCACGTGGTGTGCCGCGACCACAGGGAAACGCCGTCCGCAGCCCTTCGACAACCAGTGGCGACGCATCCTGCTGCAATCGCTCACGGGGCAGTTGCCGGAGATGGGAAGACACATGGTCGACCAGTTCATGCGGAAGGATCTGGCCCTGCCCGCACCACTGTCCGCGGCTGGCATCGGCGACGCCCAGGATATAGCCGCTGGCGCGAGCGCTGGACAGGCTCCGGCACTGTTCGCCGTCGCAGAACCCGTCATCGCCTTTCCCCTGCAGGAGGGTGATGAGTTCCGTGCCGCTGACAAGCCAGGTCCGTGCCGGCTGCGTTGTTCCGGCCACGGCGGACCCAGCCAGCGCGCAGAGGCCAAGTGCGAGGAGCCGACACATGACGCGGCGCGCCTGGGGTTGGTGATGTCCCTTCATGTTGAGGCCCTGGCTGTTGCTTTCATGGATGCCACGCGGCAGAGGTCAAAGCCGATCAAGCTAGCCAAGAAACGCGATGGCATCGTAGAGGCTTTCAGAATACGTCGTATTGGCCGTTTTCCATGCGCCACTGCCCGGAGATACGTCGCCAGTCGGACCAACGGGATGCTGAAGGCACGGGCGCTGCCAGCCATCTGGAAAGATCGTGGTGGGATATCTGCAGGCGGAGCAGTGTTGAATATGGCTCTGACAATGCGATCCTCCACTGTGTCTGCGTACGGATGGCTTGTAGCAGACAACGCATGACCCGCCAACACCTGGCGGCTGCTTCATGGACTGCCGCAAGCAGGCGCCGGACTATCGCGCAGCCGTCGACCCTCTCACGACGCACCTTCCCGTCATCACCAGTCTGCGCACGGGCAGCTCCGGCATGCGCAGGCGTTCCAGCAACAGCGACATCGCAGCTCGCCCCATGTCTTCAACCGGCTGCTCGACCACGGTAATGCCAGGTTCGACCAGTTCGGTCCAGCGCTCGTTGTCGAACCCTGCCAGCGCCAGCTCTCCTGGGATGGCGAGACCGGCGCTGCGCGCCGCCTTCAATGCACCCATGAGCAGCAGGCTGTTGCTGGTGACCAGCGCGTCGGGACGCGAAGGGCCGGCCAGCCATTGGTCGACCGTTGCGATGGCGGCCTCGGCCGTTGGCTCGACTTCGCGGTAATCCGGCTCCAACCCGTGCGTGCGCATCGCAGCAAGATAGCCGTCGCGGCGCTCGGCCGCCGTGGTGCTGGTGCTGCCGAACAGGCCGCCGATGCGGCGATAGCCACGCTCGACGAGATGCTCGACCAGGGCGCCCATCGCCGCGGGATTGTCCAGCACCACGCTGTCGATCGACCCGCTGGCCGCGGCGCGGTCCACCAGTACCGTCGGGAAGTCCAGCGCGAGCCGTTCCAGCCGCCCCACCGTGGTCCGTGTGGGCGCAAAGATCAGTCCACTGATGCGCTCCTCGTGCATCAACTGAAGATACAGCGCCTCGCGCTCGGGGTCTTCATCGGTGTTGCAGAGCGTGACGCGCAGGCCTTCGCGATAGGCGACCTCCTCCACCGCACGGATAAGCGCAGTGAAGAACGGGTTGCGGATATCCGCAACGATCAACCCGATGATGCCGGTGTGCCGGGAGCGCAGCCGTCTTGCCTGCAGGTTCGGCCGATAGCCGGTCTGGCGGATCGCCACCTCGACCCGGCCGCGAACCTCTTCGCTGACCGGGCCGCCCCCGAGCACCCGCGACACGGTGGACTTGGATACCCCCGCTACACGCGCGACGTCATTGATGCTGATACTCATTGGAAACGTTCCCGGAAAAGTGCGCCTGCCATGGCCCGGCGGCTGTTCAGGACAATTCTAACGCCAACGAGCTATCGGCATTTTGTGCAGTGCACATTGAAATAGGCAGTGGGAACGTTCCCAATATGTCCAGCCATCCTTTTGCCGGAGCCGCCCTTTGTCGCCCCAGACCTTCCCCTCCCCCGTCAGCCGGGAACTGATCCGCCTGGACGCGCGGGCGCAGGACAAGACCGATGCGATCGCCCAGGTCGCGCAGATGCTGGTCGCGGCCGGCTGCGTGGCGCCGGGGTACGAGGCCAGCATGGGACGGCGCGAAGCGCTGGCCAACACCTTCCTCGGCCATGGTGTGGCAATCCCGCACGGGCTTGGCGAGGACCGCCATCTGGTGCGCCGCGATGGCATTGCCGTGCTGCAGTTGCCGGAAGGCGTGGAATGGAATCCGGGGCAGGTCACCCGTCTGGTGGTTGGCATCGCTGCCCAGTCCGATACCCACATTACCCTGCTGCGCCGCCTGACCCGGCTGATCCAGGATGAGGCAACGCTGCAGCGGTTGTTCACCACCCCCGATGCGAGCGACATCGTCAATGCGCTGGCCAGTGATGTCGCGGTCACGGCAGCCCACGTGCCGGTGGCGGACCTGGCCGAGCGCTTCGACTGGACCATCGCTTACCCCAGTGGACTGCACGCGCGCCCGGCCACGCGCTGGGCAGAGACGGCGCGGGGTTTCACGGCCCGTGCGCAGGTGCGCGCGGGCGATCAGGTGGCCGATGCCAAGAGTCTGGTGGCGCTGCTGCAGCTCGGGCTTCGCGAGGGCGATGCCGTTAGTGTTTCTGCCGAGGGTGCCGATGCCCACGCCCTGCTGGCCGCACTGCGCAAGGTCATGGATGGGCTGGTGGCGCAGGAAAAGACCGATGCGGAGCGTGCAGCACAGCGAAAGGCAGCGCCGGTCGCGGGCTGGAGTCCACCCGAAGCGCAGGCGGCGATCGTCGGCATCGGCGCCAGCCCCGGACTGGCCATCGGACCGGTGCATGTACTGGCCAGCGCGCAGGCCGATGTTGCCGATCGCCCTGCCCCGCTCGGCGAGGGCGGCGCACGCCTGCAGGATGCACTCGGTCGCACCCGCCAGCAGCTGGCCGCACTGCAGGACGACACGCAGCGCCGCCTTGGCGCTTCGGATGCTGCGATCTTCAAGGCGCAGGCTGCGCTGCTTGACGACACCGACCTGATTACCCGCACCTGCCAGCTGATGGTTGAAGGTCATGGTGTCGCCTGGTCGTGGCACCAGGCCATCGAGCAGATCGCCTCCGGGCTGGCGGCGCTGGGCAATCCGGTGCTGGCCGGGCGCGCTGCCGACCTGCGCGATGTGGGTCGGCGCGTACTGGCGCAGCTTGACCCCTCTGCGGCCGGTGGCGGCCTAGCCGATCTGCCGGCGCAGCCGTGCATCCTGCTTGCCGCCGACCTGTCGCCCTCGGATACCGCCAACCTCGACACCACCCGCGTGCTCGGCCTCGCCACCGCACTGGGCGGTCCCACCTCACACACTGCAATCCTCTCGCGCACGCTCGGCCTGCCGGCGCTGGTTGCCGGTGGCGCCGAACTGCTGGCGATCCAGGCCGGCCGCGAGGCGATCATCGACGGCAGCAGCGGGCGGCTCTACCTGTCCCCCTCCGAGGCAGATCTTGCTTCGGCTCGCGCCTGGATCGCTGGGCAGCAGCAGATCCGCGCGCGAGAAGCGGCGCAACGTGCGCAGCCAGCGCAGACCACCGATGGCCATCGCATCGACATCGGCGCCAACGTGAACCTGCCCGAGCAGGTGCCATTGGCGCTGGAACAGGGCGCGGAAGGTGTCGGCCTGATGCGCACCGAATTCCTGTTCCTCGAACGCGGCAGCACGCCCAGCGAGGAGGAGCAGTACGCAACCTACATGGCGATGGCCAACGCGCTGGACGGCCGTCCGTTGATCGTGCGCGCGCTCGATATCGGTGGCGACAAGCAGGTCGCCCACCTGGAGCTGCCACACGAGGAAAACCCGTTCCTCGGCGTGCGCGGCGCGCGCCTGCTGCTGCGCCGCCCGGATCTTCTGGAACCGCAGCTGCGTGCGCTGTATCGCGCAGCCAAGGACGGTGCACGCCTGTCCATCATGTTCCCGATGATCACCTCGGTGCCCGAGCTGGTCGCTCTGCGCGCCATCTGCGAGCGCCTGCGCACCGAACTCGAGGCGCCCGACGTGCCGATCGGCATCATGATCGAAGTGCCGGCCGCTGCCGCCCAGAGCGATGTGCTTGCCCGCCACGCCGACTTCTTCTCGATAGGTACCAACGACCTGACCCAGTACGTGCTGGCGATCGACCGCCAGAATCCGGAGCTTGCCGCAGAGGCCGACAGCCTGCATCCGGCCGTGCTGCGCGCGATCCGCGCCACGGTGGACGGTGCACGCACGCAGGGGCGCTGGGTGGGTGTCTGCGGCGGCCTGGCCGGCGATCCGTTCGGTGCGATGCTGCTGGCGGGACTGGGCGTGGACGAACTGTCGATGACCCCGAACGACGTCCCGTCGGTGAAGGCACGCCTGCGCGGCACTGCGCTGGCCGATCTGCAGAAGCTCGCAGACACCGCTCTGGACTGCGAAACCGCTGAGCAGGTACGCGCGCTCGATGGAGCAGGCGCATGAATATCCGCGCAGTCACCGTCACGTTGAACCCGGCGATCGACCAGACCGTGCGGCTGGCCGGCCTGCGCCCGGGCCAGGTGCACCGCGCCCGCAGCAGCCACGACGATGCAGGAGGCAAGGGCATCAATGTGGCAGCCTGCCTGGCCGACTGGGGCGTGCCGACCACGGCGCTGGGCGTGCTCGGTGGTGGCAACGACGGTGTGTTCGGCACGTTGTTCTCGGCGCGTGGCATCGTGGATGGCTGCCTGCGTATTCCGGGCAGCACCCGCACCAACATCAAGCTGGTTGACGAGGACAACGGCGAAACCACCGACATCAACCTGCCCGGCCTGGCACTCGACGGTGCCGATCTGGATGCGGTGTCGCGCCGGCTCACTGCCCTGCTGCGGCCGGGCCTGCCGGTGGTGCTGTCCGGCAGCCTGCCGTCCGGGCTGCCGGCCGATGCATGGGCGCGATTGCAGGTACAGGCTGGCACCGCCGATGCGCGCGTGCTGCTGGACACCAGCGGCGACGCACTTGTGGCTGCCTTGAGTGACGCCGCGGGTGCGCTGCCCTACGCGGTCAAGCCCAATCGCCACGAACTGGAGGCCTGGACCGGCACCCAGCTGCCGGACCGCGGCGCCCTGCGTGTCGCTGGCCAGGCGTTGGTCGAACGCGGTGTTGCGCTCGTAGCGATCTCGATGGGCACCGACGGCGCGCTGTTCATTGATCGCAGCGGCGCGCTGGTCGCACGACCGCCGCGACTGGCCCGGGGCAGCACGGTCGGTGCGGGCGACGCCATGGTCGCCGGCATCGCTGCCGCGATGCTGGAGTCCTCCCTCGATCTGGCCGGTTGCGCACGGCTGGCGACCGCGTTCTCGATGAGCCGGCTGCAAAGCGGTGACGCACGACGGCTGGACCCGGCGCAGGTACGCGCATGGGCCGGCGATGTACTGATCGAGCGGTTGGATTGACCCCTCCTGCCGGAGGCACGGCGGCTGGCTTCACGCCAACCGCAGCGCCCTCGGCAAGGACGAACCCGAAGAATTCCAGGAGTTCCCATGCACGCTTCCACCGTAGTCATCGCCGCTGGCGAGCGCAGCATCGAGGCGGTTCTTGCCGCCGAAGCGCTGCGCCGCGCCGCCCGCCAGCGCGGGCTCGAGCTGATGATCGAGATCCGCAGCGACCAGGGCGTGACCGGCGCACTGCCTGCATCGAACGCCGCCGCCGCGACGCACCTGCTGCTGGTGGGTGATGGTGAGGCGGACATCGCGCGCTTCGCCAATGCTGAGATCGCGCATGCCAGCCTGGGCGAAGTACTGGACGACCCGGTTGCGGCGCTCGCACCGCTCGCGGCCGCACATTCAAACGACGCCGGCACGAATGCGGACAAGCGCATCGTTGCCGTTACCTCCTGCCCCACCGGCATCGCTCACACCTTCATGGCGGCTGAGGGGCTGCAACAGGCCGCCAAAGCGCTGGGCCATGCAATCCGGGTCGAAACCCAGGGCTCGGTCGGCGCGCAGGACGCGTTGAGCGACGAGGAAATCGCGGCTGCTGACCTCGTCCTGATCGCCGCAGACCGCGAAGTCGATCTGTCGCGCTTCGCTGGCAAACGCCTGTTCAAGAGCGGCACCAAACCGGCGATCAACGACGGCCAGAACCTGATCCGCAAGGCGCTGGCCGAGGCCGGCGTGCAGGCAGGTACGGCAACTTCAGGGCGCACGACCGAAAAGACCAAGGCCACCGGGCCCTACAAGCACCTGATGACCGGCGTGTCGTTCATGCTGCCGTTCGTCACTGCCGGCGGCCTGCTGATCGCACTGGCATTCGCACTCGGCGGCATCTATGCCTTCGACGATGCACACAAGGGCACGCTGGCCTGGTCGCTGTTCCAGATCGGCGCCAAGTCCGGCTTCATGCTGATGGTGCCGGCACTGGCCGGCTACATCGCCTACTCCATCGCCGATCGCCCGGGCATCGCCCCGGGCATGATCGGGGGATTGGTGGCAGTCAACATGGATGCGGGCTTCATCGGCGGCATCCTGGCCGGTTTCATCGCCGGCTACGGCGTGCATTGGATCAACCGTGCGCTGCGCCTGCCGCGCAGCCTGGAAGGCCTCAAGCCGGTGCTGATCCTGCCGGTGCTGGGCACGCTGCTGGCCGGCCTGTTGATGATGTATGTGATCGGTACGCCGGTGGCCGGGCTGCTGGCCTGGCTGACCGACTGGCTGCGCGGCATGCAAGGCAGCAGCGCGATCCTGCTTGGCCTGCTGCTGGGCGGCATGATGGCGGTGGACATGGGCGGGCCGGTCAACAAGGCGTCCTATGCGTTCTCTACTGCATTGATTTCCAGCCAGGTCTACACGCCGATGGCGGCGACGATGATCGGCGGCATGACGCCGCCGCTGGGTATCGCACTGGCGACATGGCTGTTCAGCAACCGCTTCACCGCCGAGGAGCGCGGCACGGCCGGTGCCGCCGGCGTGCTTGGCCTCAGTTTCGTGACCGAAGGCGCGATCCCCTACGCCGCGCGTGATCCGCTGCGCACCATTCCGGCGCTGATTCTTGGTTCTGCCGTGGCAGGTGCAATCTCGATGGCCGCTGGCGTCGAGCTGAAGGTGCCGCACGGCGGCGTGTTCGTGCTGCCGATCCCGAACGCAGTCACTCACCTCGGCATCTACCTGCTGGCACTGCTGGCGGGCGTGGCCGTCACTGCAGTCGCGTTGCGCATCCTCAAGAAGCCGGTCACCACGCCGGCCTGATCCACCCCATCACCAAGCCCCTTCCACCTCCCCTGCGCACGCAGGGGCGCAGCGACCTACGCCCTGCACAAGGACCCTCGCCCATGACCCGCTCTTCCCGACACATGTTGCCGATGGCGATCGCGCTTGCCCTGCCATCCCTGGCCACCACCGCAGACGCGAGCGACGTCTTCACTCCCAAGCTCGCCTACACCGGCGAAGCCGCCGCCACGCTCGATGGGGGCAAGCGGAGCGGCACGGCCTATGCCGGCCAGCTGATGTTCGGTGCCGATGTGGACCTGGACGCTGCGTTTGGCTGGCGAGGCGCGACGATCAAGGCCTACGGCATCAATCGTCATGGCACCAACCTCGCCAACAGCAGCACGGGCAACAGCACCTCGGTGCAGGAAATCTACGGTGGCCAGGGCACGCGCCTGGCCAACCTGACGCTGGAGCAGAAACTGCTGGACGACCGGCTGGTGCTTGAGGCGGGACGCAGCGTCGCCAACATCCATCATCTCGGTTCGGAGCTGTGCCAGTACTTCCAAGGCAACTCGGCCTGCGGCAACCCGACCTACGTATTCCGTACCAGCAACTTCACCTGGTGGCCGGTATCGAGCTGGATGGCTGATGCCACGGCATGGGTGACGCCGGATGTCTACGTACGCGTCGGCGCGTACCAGGTCGACCCGAGCCAGGCCGAAGATGGCCAGCACGGTCTGAAATGGAGCACGAACCAGGCCACCGGCTGGATCGTGCCCTACACGATCGGCTGGCGCAGCCCTGCTTCGGCACGACTGAAAGCCCACTACGAACTCGGTGGCTGGCAGGACAACTCGACCTATCGCGATCCGCTGCGCGATGCCAACGGCATTCCCGCGCTGCTCAGTGGCCAGGAGTACGCGATACGTCACGGTCGCTCAGGCGCGTTCGCCCGCTTCGAGCAGCAACTCACCAGTGATGGCGCCGGCCGCGGCCTGACCTTTTTCGGTGCGGCGCTCAAGGGCACCTCCGGCCAGTTGATCGAGGATCATTTCCTGCAGGCCGGGCTGGTGCAGAAAGGCACGTTCGCCCGGCGGCCGCAGGACAGCATCGCTTTCGTCGTGACCCAGCAGAAGTACAGCAGCATGGCGCTGGAAGACCTGCGCCTCGCCCGCGCCGCAGCCGGTGGCAGCGGCACCCCGCACGGGAGCCAGGTGATGATGGAGCTGAGCTATGGCATCCAGCTCACCCCGCAGCTTCGTGTTGCACCGAACCTGCACTACGTCGTGCACCCCGACCAGTTCAATGAGCCCGCACGCCAGCACGACCTGCCGGATGCGCTGATCGCGGGCATGCGGATCGACTGGAACCTGTAGGAAATGTCAGGTGCTCCTGGGCGCGGCCCGTGTCAGGCACCGGGTCCACGGCCGGTCCAGGCGGCGTACCGACCGCCCGGCACCCGGATGATCGCCTGCCCTGGCCGGGGTTTCAGGTGCTGTCCGCCGCCCACGCCAGGTCGAACGTCAACGCGAGGCGCTGGCCGGGCTCCAGCCGGTGCGGCGCCAGCGTGAAGCCGTCCGGCGGACCGCTCTGCGGCTCGACACAGGTGGCGTGCGGCGTGCCGTCGTAGACCACCCAATGGTCGTGGTCCGAGCGCAGCCGCAGGCGCTGGCCTTCACGTATCAGCGTGATGTCACTGTCGGCGATGAAGCAGTCATCCCAGGGACCGGTGGTCGGATCCACACAGGGCAGCGTGGCAATACCTTCCTCGTCCCGCGGGTACATCGCACGAGGCGTGAACAGCAGCCGGTCCGGCTTCCGGAACCAGGGATGCCAGCCCAGCACCGCCGGCATCGCCTGCTCGCCGGCCTGGACCGAAAGGCGCATCTGCAGGGTGTGGGCCTGCAGCTGCAGGTCCAGCATGGCAATGCCACCGAAGGGCCAGTAGCCGTCACGCGGCAACGCCAGCGCCAACCTGGCTGCCGCCGCATCCAGCCGGTCGATCTGCCACGGTCGCGAGAAGCCCAACCCATGAATGGCATGCCCGTCGACGTTGAGCGGCAGCCGATGCGGCCTGCCATCAAAGCGGAACGTTCCATGGCGGATGCGCCCGGCCCAGGGCACCATCGGGTAGCAGCCCCAGGCGATCGCAGCCGCCCCGCCCTCCTGCGCATCCACCAGCCACTCCACGCCCTGGTAACGCAGGTGCGCCACGCGCCCGCCCGCCCCTGCGGCGAGCGCAACCTCCAGTTCGCCGCATCTCAGCCAGTGCAGTTCGCCGGCCGGCAGCGGGGCCAGCGCATCATCCACCGGCAGCATGCGCTCAGGCCCCATACGGATTGATCGTGCGGATGCTTCCGTCCGGCTCCATGTGCAGCGGCGTGCACTTGGCCGAGCGCAGGTGGGTGATGCCGCCGGACATCAGCGCATCGTGATAGAACAGGTACCACTGCCCTTCGAACTGGCAGATGGAGTGGTGGGTGGTCCAGCCCACGACGGGGGTGAGGATCACGCCAGCGTAGGTGAACGGGCCATACGGGCTGTCTCCCACGGCGTAGCACAGCTGGTGGGTGTTGCCAGTGGAGTACGACAGATAGTAGCGACCCTGGTACCTGTGCAGCCACGGGCCTTCGAAGAAGCGGCGCGCATGGTCGTCCGCACGCAGCGGCTGGCCATGCTCATCCAGGATCTGCACTTCGCGGGTGGGTTCGGCCAGCTCGGTCATGCCGACATCCAGGCGGCCCACGCGCGGCCCCAGGGCCGGCGCGCTGCCCTCGGGTTCCTCGTGGGCCTCGCTGTACTGGTTGTCACGATACTTCTGCAGCTGCCCGCCCCAGATGCCGCCGAAGTACAGGTAGTGGCTGCCATCCTCGTCTTCGAACACGGCCGGGTCGATCGAGTACGCGTCCTTGATCGGCTCCGGCTGGGGCACGAACGGGCCCTCCGGCCGCTTACCGATCGCCACGCCGATGCGGAACCGGCCCTCGGCGTCCTTGGCCGGGAAGTACAGGTAGTAGTGGCCATCGCGGCAGGCGGCATCGGGGGCCCACATCTGTTTCCGCGCCCAGGGCACGTCGCGCACGTGCAGCGCCATGCCGCAATCCATGGCCGCGCTATCGGGCGTATCCATCTTCAGCACATGGTAATCCTGCATGCCGAAATGGCCACCTTCGTCGTCGAATGGCTGGCCACCGTCGATGTCGTGCGAGGGATAGATGTACAGGCGCCCCTCGAACACGTGCGCCGAAGGGTCGGCGGTGTAGATGTGGGTCACCAGCGGTTGCGAAATGGCGTGCGCGGTGAGCTGCGCAAGACGGGCTTTGCTGGCCTGGCCGTCTTCGCCGGCATGGAGGTCGATCATGGTTGTCATCTTGGCGTTACGCGGAGGCGTCGGCGGAACGTCGACGCAGGTGGAGGTCCTGCTCGATGCGGGTTTCGGTGCGCTTGTCGATCCTGTAGAAGAACAGCAGCGCCACGGCGAGCAGGAAAGGAAGGGAGCAGTAGACGCTTACGGTCAAGCGGATGCCCTGCACCACGCCCTCAGGCTGTTGCGCCAGTCCTGCCTGGTAGCCGTAGTGGGCAAGGATCGCGGCGACCAGCGCGCCGCCGACGCTGAGGCCGATCTTCAGCCCGCACAACATCGCCGAGAAGATGATCGCCGTTGCCCTTCGATGGTTCTTCCACTCCGAGTAGTCCGCGACGTCGGCGATCATCGCCCACAGCAACGGGATGGTGATGCCATAGCAGAAGCCATGCAGCATGAAGGCTGCGAACGCCACCGCCACCGCCGTCGGGGGGAACAGGTAGAAGGCCAGCAGGAACAGGGTCGAGACAAACAGGGCGCCACCGAAGACATCGCGCTTGCCGAAGCGATCCGCCAGCCGCCGTGATGCGCCGATACCCAGGATCATGCAGAGGATGCCGCACGCGTTGAACAGGCTGAACGCCGAGGTGGCCGCATCCTTCGGCCAGGTGAACGCCGCGAAACCGGCGCTGGCCAGGGCGCCATTCAATGCACTGATCAGGCCGTTGAAGCCTGAGTTTTCCAGGAAGCCGGCCAGCGCCGCTTCGCTCATGTAGTACTGGAAGTAATAGATGTAGGTGCCGCCTTTCAACGCCAGGTTGATGAACACCAGCACGGTCAGCGCCAGCATCACTTGCCACGGGCGGTTGTGCAGCAGGTCCGACAGGTCCTGCACTATGCCGCCGGTCTGCTCGCGCGTCGGCACGATGCGCTCGCGGGTGGTGGCGAAGGTGATCAGGAAGAACACCGTGCCGATCAGTGCGAAGGCGGTCATGACCTGTTCAAAGCCGCGCACCCGGTCGCCATTGCCCAGGATCAGCACCAGCGGCATCAGCAGCACCTGGATGATGAACTGCGCGATCATCACGGCCACGAAGCGGTAGGCCGACAGGCTGTTGCGCTGGGCCATGCTGCCGGTCAGCACGCCGCTCAACGCGGAGTACGGCAGGTTGTTCGCGGCGTAAACGCAGACCAGCAGCGCGTAGGTGGCCAGTGCATAGATCACCTTTCCGCGCTCGCCCAGGTCGGGGGTGCTGAACGCCAGCAGTGACAGTACGCCAAAGGGAATGGCCGTCCACAGGATCCACGGGCGGAAGCGGCCCCAGCGGGTGGACGTTCGGTCAGCCGCGATGCCGATCAACGGCGTGAACACGAACGCACCCAGCAGGCCGACCACGAAGATGATCGTGGCCGCGGTGGCAGCTGGCAGGCGGTAGACGTCGGTGTAGAAAAACGCCAGGTAGGTGATCAGGGTCTGGAAGATCAGGTTGGCAGCGAGATCGCCCAGGCTGTAGCCGAGCTTCTCGCGTACCGATAGCGCGTGTTCAGTGCTTGCCATGCAGCGGACATCCTGGAAAAGGGATCTGGTCGAAGGGGAATCGATGCCGGCGGGGGCGATCAGTCATGCGCGGGCACCACGGTGAACCTGCCCTGCGCACGTATATCGGCACTGGACGCCCCCACCCTGACCTCGTAGGCACCGGGCTGCACCGCGTACGCCGCACGCGCCTCGTCATAGTGGCGCAGGGCCTGCGCCGCCTCCAGGGTGAACGTCACCGTGCGGCGTTCGCCCGGGGCCAGCTGGACGCGCTGGAAGCCACGCAGTTCCTGCACGGCATCGCCGCTGCCGGCGTGCTCGCGCCGCACGTACAGCTGTACCACTTCGTCACCGCTGCGCGTGCCCGTGTTGGCGACATCCACTGCCACGCCCAGGCGGCCATCGGCGCGGAGGCTGTCTGCATCGAGGCGGAGCGTTCCATAGTCGAACCGCGTATACGACAGACCGTGACCGAACGGATACAGCGGCGTGCCGCGGAAGTAGCGATAGGTGCGGCCCTCCATGGCGTAGTCGTCGAATGCCGGCATCGCTTCGCCGGCCTTGTAGAACGTGACCGGCAAACGGCCGGAGGGATTGACGTCGCCGAACAGCGCCTGGCCGACAGCGGTGCCGCCGCGTTGCCCCGGGTACCAGCTCATCAGGATCGCCGGCAGATGCGCCTGCGCCCAGTCCACGGCGATGGCCGAGCCACCGGTGAGCACCATCACCACCGGCTTGCCGGTGCCGTGCAGGGCCTCCAGCAGGGTGCGCTGCGGCGCGGGCAGCCGCAGGTCGGTACGGTCGCCACCGGCAAAGCCCGGGTAGTTGACCGTCATCTCTTCGCCTTCGACATCGCCGGTGAGGCCACCGACGAACACCACCACATCGGCATCGCGTGCTGCATCCAGCGCTTCGTCGAAGGGCGCCTTGGCGCCGGGCATGCGCCACCCAAGGCGCACGCCCGCATCGCGCTGGTCGTCGTAGTACTCCAGTGTCAGCGCATAGGCACGCCCGGCCTGCAGGTCCAGTTCGACGCCCTCGGCATGCAGGCGATCAGTATTCACCCAATGATCGATCACACGCTTGCCGTCCAGATACAGGCGGTAGCCATCATCGCCGGCCACCTCCAGCCGGTAACGGCCGGACACGGGTGGCAGCAGTTGGCCACTCCAGCGGATGCTGAAGCGGTCGTTGGGAATCCCCTGCCCCGGTGCCGCTTCGCCACGTGCCAGCAGGTTGTCGGTCGGCGAGCCGCGGTCCCAGCGGAAGCCGATCTGCGCGTCGGTACGCACCAGGGCCGGAGTGCCGGACAGGTCGGGCGTGCGGAAGTACTCACCGCGCAGGCCGCGCTCGGGCGAGTCCGCCGAGGGCCGCAGGTAGGTCGGCTCGATCAGCGGTGTGGTGCCGGGATCGTCACGGCCCTCCACGAGGTCGACGCCGCGGGCATAACGCACTTCAACGCCCTTGCCCGCCTCGCGTATGCCCTGCAGGATCGTCACCGGCGCGGCCGGTGTGCCGAAGTAGTTGCCGAGCAGCGCCATGGTGTCGTCGGCGGTGGGTCCAACCACGGCAATGCGCTTGGTGTTGCGCGACAGTGGCAGGATGCCGTCGTTCTTCAGCAGCACCAGCGATGCCTGCGCAGCCTTGAGCGCGAGCGCATCATGGGCCGGCGCCTGGTTCACCGAGGCGGGAATACGCGCCCAGCGCACCCGCTCCGGTGGGTCGAACATGCCCAGGCGCATCCGTGCGGTGAACAGGCGGGTCACTGCATCGTCGATCTCCGCCTCGCTGATCAGCCCCTGGCGCACGGCCGAGGGCAATGTGGCGTACTCCTGGCCGCATTCCAGCTCGGTGCCGTTCCTCACCGCCAGCGCCGCAGCGGCTTCGCGCGTGGTGACGATACGGTGGTGCTTCCAGATATCGACGATGGCCCAGCAGTCCGAGACCACGTAGCCCTTGAAGCCCCAGTCGCGTCGAAGCACATCGCGCAGCAGGAAACGGCTGGCACTGGCGGACTCCCCGTACACGCGGTTGTAGGCGCCCATGACCGCATCGACGTCGCCCTCCTTCACCAGCGCCTCGAACGCCGGAAGGTAGGTGTCATACAGGTCGCGCCGGCTGGGCCGTGCATCGAAGTGATGGCGGTCGGCCTCCGGTCCGCTGTGCACGGCCAGATGCTTGGCGGTGGCGTCCAGCTTGCGGTAGACGGGGTCGTCGCCCTGCAGGCCACGTACGAAGGCCACGCCCATGCGCGCGGTGAGGTACGGGTCCTCGCCATAGGTTTCCTGTCCGCGGCCCCAGCGCGGGTCGCGGAAGATGTTGACGTTCGGCGACCAGAAGGTCAGACCCTGGTAACGCCCGTGCGAGCCTTCGCGGAGGAACTGGTGGTGCTTTGCGCGGGCCTCGTCGCTGATGGTCGCGGCCACCTGCCCCATCAACGGTACATCGAAGGTCGCGGCCAGGCCGATCGCCTGCGGAAACACCGTGGCCTGCCCTGCCCGTGCGACGCCGTGCAGTCCCTCGTTCCACCAGTCGTAGGCGGGTACCCCCAGGCGTTCGATCGCCGGCGCGGCGTTCAGCATCTGCGCGGCCTTCTCTTCCAGCGTCATCTGCGCGACGAGTGCGGCGGCCCGTTGCTCGAAGCTGGCCGAAACGTCCAGCCAGGGCCGTGGCGCGGCCGCGGACGCGGCGGCCGCCACGCAGGTCAGTACGAACAGGGCGGCCCCACCGCGCAAGGTACGGCGGCGGGCCTTGGACGAAATCGACAGCCTCATTTGCTTCTCCCGGTGCGCTCGTCGCGCGCGAAAGGACCCAGCAGTGCGCCCACGAAGCCGCCTGCCCGGTCCGTACTCAGAACGGTGCCGTCCACCCCGCCTGCGAGCAGTTGCCAGCCCTGCCCATCGCCGGTGTCGAACGAGAACGCATAGTCGCCCTCGTTGCCGGCAATCTTCAGGCGCAGTGCTGCAGGCACCGGTACTTCACGGCTGGCCAGCGTCCGCGTGCTGCGGCCACCGTCGCGCGCTTCGAGGAAGAGCGAGAGGCGCCCCCCGCCAAGGTCACGAACGCCAAGGAAGTACCAGTACGCCTCGCTCTGGAACGCCGCCAGGCCGGCGGCGACTCCGGAAGCTGGCGGGGTCATCGCGGTGCTCGCCTCGAAGCGCAGATGCTGCTGGCGCCGGCCGAGAAACGCCGGATTGCGCAGCGTGTCCAGATCCTCGGCGAGCGGGTGCACGGCCAGCATGCCGGGGCGCATGGCCAGGTCGGCCCAGGCATGCCTGGGCACCCGCACGCGCAGCCACTGTGGATCAAGCGTCGGGCCATCAAAATTGTCGCGCGCTACGAAATTGCCGGTCGAAGGGGCCTGGGATGCCTCGCCCTGCATCCACGCGGGGGCCTTGGCCACATAGGGAATGGCCTGGTCAACCGGCAGGATCTGCGGCCAGCCATCCTGCCAGCGCACCGGCAACAGGTAGGTCTCGCGCCCGGTGTTGTAGTGCCGCTTCTGGTAGTTGCGGCTGGCCAGGAACACCGCCCACCACGAGCCATCCGGGCCTTCGACCAGGTCGGCATGGCCGGCATTGGTGATCGGAAGCGGACGGTCATCCGGCAGTTCTCGCTGGGTCAGGATCGGATTGCCCGTATAGGGAACGTAGGGGCCCCACACCGTGCGGCTGCGCAGCACCACCTGCGAATGCTGCGGCCCGGTACCTCCTTCAGCGTCGGACAGGTAATACCAGCCCTCCCGCTTGTAGATATGCGGTCCCTCGATCCAGATGGGATTCTTCGCCGGCTCCACGCCTCCATCAACCAGCACCCGGCGCGGCCCGACCGGCCTGAATGCCGCCAGATCGATCTGCTGCATCCAGATGGCGCGGTGCCCGTCGTAGCGCGGCGGGCCGGGCGGTGCATCGTTGTTGACCAGGTATACCTTGCCGTCATCGTCGAAGAACAGTGACGGGTCGATGCCATCGATGCCGGGCAGCCAGTGCGGATCGGACCACGGACCGGCCGGATCACGCGCGGTGGCGATGAAGTTGCCACCACTGTCGGTGGCGGTGGTGACGACGTAGAAGGTACCGTCGTGGTACTCGATGGTCGGCGCGAAGATGCCGCGCGAGACGCTCAGGCCGTCGAAATCCAGTTGCGTGGGGCGGTCAATCACATTGCCGATCTGCTTCCAGTGCACCAGGTCGGCACTTTCGAACACCGGAATGCCAGGGAAGTAGGTGAAGCTGGAATTGACCAGGTAGAACCGGCCGTTCGCGCGCACGACGCTGGGATCGGCATGGAAGCCGGCCAGGACAGGATTGCGGTAGTGGCCGGCCGGTAGGGGCACTTCAAAAGCCTGGTCATTGCCGCGGTACTCGAACCAGTCGAAGTACACCGGGGGAGCATCCGGCGGCGCGCTGGCCCGGGTGGTTGCGGCCGACAGCAGGAACAACGCCCCCAGCAGGTGGCGCGCCATCGACCTCAGGCCGGCCCTGTCGCGGGCCAGAGGGGACTGCTTGGACAACGTCATCATCGTCGGGCCTCGGCTTCGGCAATGGGAAGTTCGAACGGGCCGGCCGGCGCCCCGCTGCGGTCGCGCAGCGTGCACACCGGGCCATCGGCCCAGCAGTAGCGCACATGCGTTGCGCGCGTGGACAGCGGGCCGCGCAGCAGGATCCGGCGCGCATCCAGTCCGGCATCGGCGTACTCGCAGTGGCGCGTATGGCCCCTGGCCTCGCACAGTTCAAAGCCGATCGGACGCAGTGCGCCGGTCGCGGTGAGCGCGCCTTCGACATCCTCGAACGCAATGGCGACGCCCGTGGGCGTCCGCACGGCGGCGACCGCTCGCGGGCCCGACGGTGCCATGCCCTGCTCGCCGTACACCACATGGCGCGCCACGCGCGCCAGACGGCGCCCGAGCTCCTGCTTGTTCGGCGGATGGATGTCGTAGGCGTCGCCGATGTCGATGGCAATGGCAAGACCGCTCTGCGCATCCTCGGCCGCGACGCGCCGCTGCGCCTCACGCACCTGCGCCCAGCCGCTGTCGGCGGGCGCAGCCGGCGGCTGGCCGTAGCCGGCCAGTTGTACCAGCAGCAGTGGCGTGCGCGCACCGAACTGCCGTCGCCAGTCCTCGCGCAGCGCACGCAACCGCACTGCATAGGCCGCACCATCGCCGGTGTTCGATTCACCTTGATACCAGAGCATGCCGCGCAGCCCGAAGCCCCCGAGCGGTGCGATCATTCCGTTGTACAGCGTCGACAGCCCGGTGGCGGCCTGCCACGGGGCAAACGGCGGCGCCTGTTGGCCCGGCGCAACCCGATACATCCACGGCCCCTGCAGTGGCACCCGCTCGCCGGTATCGAACTGCAGGCGGTGTGCCGTTGAAGGACCGGCCAGGCCGCCTTCGCCGTAGGTGTCCAGCACGTTGACCGCAATGCTGTTGGATCCTGCCTTCAGCAGGCCATGTGGCAACGGGTAGCGCCTCTCGCCGGCGCCGTACTGGCTGCCGACGGCGACCCCGTTCACCCAGGTCACGTCCACCTCGTCAGCCGATGCCAGCTCCAGGGTCGCGCCGCGTGCAGCCTGTTCAGCGCTCAGCATCACCTGCGTGCGATACCAGACCATGCCGTTGTAGTCGGCAAGTGCGGGCTCGTTCCACCGCTCCCATGCGCCCAGTGTGGCCGGTGCGCGCGACCATCCGCGGTCATCGGCATCCGTCCGCCATGGTGCGTCACCTGACAGTGCGCCCTCGCGTGTGGCCCACCAGTGCTGCCAGTAGCGACCCCAGCGTGCATGTGCCTGCTGCGGGTCGTGGGCAGACTGAGCAAGGATGTCCAGGGGCTCGTCCATGCCGCCCTGCCCGCGCAGCGCGCCCGGGCTGGTCCACGCCTCGATCCGGGACCCGCCCCACGCCGCCTGGATCAAGCCCATCGGCACGGCAGCCGTGCGCTGCAGCTCGCGCGCGAAATAGAAACAGGCTGCGGAGAAGTCGCGCACCCTGTCGGGGGTTGCCGTTGTCCATGCAGGGTCGCCCTTGAAGCTCTCCTGTGCCTGCGCGGCCCCCTCCTGCGGCACGGTGAACAGCCGGATCCGTGGCATCGTGGCCGAGGCGATCTCGCTGGCAGCGTTGAGCGAGCGCCACACCGGCAGCTCCATGTTCGACTGGCCCGAGCACAGCCACACGTCGCCCATCAGCACATCGCGCGCCGTCTGCCGGCGCGTTCCGTCGTTTACCTCCAGCGTGTAGGGACCGCCAGCGGCGACCGGGGGAAGTATCGCCTGCCAGCGGCCTGCGGCGTCCGCCCGGCTGCTCACCGCCTGCCCCGCAAACGTCACGGAAACCGGCTGCCCGGGGCCTGCGCGCCCCCAGACCGCAATGGGCCGGTCGCGCTGCAGGACCGCGTGATCCTTGAACAGGGGATGCAGCAGTCCCGTCGTTTCCCGCGCCGCGGCCGGCATCGCCACTACTGCCGCAGCCATCATCAACAGCGCACACCCGACCGCTCCGAATCTGCTCATCGGCCATCCCCCGGTGCGAACGGAAACTGCAAGGCCTGGTAGTACGACAACGGATGCGGCGGCGGCCGCTCGCCGGCGGGCAGTGGCCGGCCACTGAGCGACTGGAAGTACGCCACGCTGGCGTCACGCCACCATTGCGCTTCGTCGTGCTGGATCTGCAGGAACGCCGCGACGTGCCGATGCCGCTGCGGATCGATCCGGTCGCTCAGGCCAGCCCAGGTCGCCTGCATCGACTGCACCTGGCGCACGCCGCGCGAATAGCGCCCGACCAGTTCGTCCCAGAGCGTCCTGCCCGAGCGCATGCGGCGGTCCCACGGCACATGATGGAACCACAGCAGCAGCGACTCGGGCACCCGCTCGGGGTCGCCATAGACCTCGGCCACCTGCGACGCGTACTGGCCCACGGCGTTGCTTCCGCTGGCGCTGCGGTCAAAGCCGATGCCCTTGCTATCTGCGCGGTGGTAGTAGACCGACGTCCAGTCCGCACGCGGGCCGCCGTCCACCCAGGGGCCGGGGCCGTAGTGATGGCCGCGTGCCATCAGGTGATGCAGACCCAGCGGCGTCATGTAATCCACCACCGCCTCGCGCGAGTCCATCATCATGCGCACGATCGGGCCTGTCACCTGCGGGTCGGGCGAGAAGGTCAGCGCTGCCCAGTCTTCGGCAATCGCGCGCGCGGATTCCTGCGGGTTCCAGGCCAGTCGGCCGAAGGCGTACCAGTTGGCCTGATCGAAGTGCGAGCCACTCCAGGTGAGGTCCACGCCGATGTTGGCGACGCCGGCGATACCGGTCAGCGCATGACCCTCCAGCGAGCCATCGACCACGCGGGAGACCGTGGAGCCTTCGCCGCGTGCATGGGTGTCGGCCTGCAGCACTTCTTCGTAGAGCGCTCCCAGGTACACCAGGTGCGTCGCAAAACCCAGGTACTCCTTGGTGATCTGCAGCTCCATCATCAGCGGCGTGCGCGGCATCGCGCCAAACAAGGGGTGGAACGGCTCGCGCGGCTGGAAGTCGATGGGGCCGTTCTTCACCTGCACGATCACGTTGGGGCGGAAGGCGCCGTCCAGCCCGACAAACTCGCTGTATGCCTGCTTGGCGCGATCTTCGGGAACCTCGTGCGAGTACACGAAGGCCCGCCACATCACCACACCGTTGTAGGGCGCCAGCGCGTCGGCCAGCAGGTTGGCGCCGTCGGCATGGGAACGACCGTAATCCTGTGGGCCGGGTTGCCCTTCGGAGTTCGCCTTGACCAGGAAGCCGCCAAAATCCGGAATGCGCGCATGGATCTCATCGACCATGTCGCGCCACCAGCGCCGCACAGTCGGATCCAGGGGATCAGCCGTTGCCAGGCCGCCGAGTTCGATGGGTGCACTGAAGCGCGCGCTCAGGTAGACCCGGATGCCATAGGGGCGGAACAGGTCGGCCAGCGCGGCGGCCTTGGCCAGATAGGCCGGCGACAGGCTCATCGCACTGGCATTGACGTTGTTGAGGACGGTGCCGTTGATGCCGAGCGAGGCGTTGGCACGGGCGTAATCGGTGTAGCGCGGGTCACGCCACTGCGGCAACGTCTGCCAGTCCCAGAGCGAGCTGCCTGCATAGCCACGCTCGACGTAACGATCCAGGTTGTCCCAATGGTTGAGCACACGCAGTGCGACCCGAGGCGACTCACGCACCTCCAGCCCCCGCAGCGACGTGCCACGCTGCAGCAGGCGCAGCAGATGGAAGGTGCCGTACAGCACGCCGACATCCTGGCGTGCCGCCACAAGCAGTACATCGCGCCCCTCGATCCGGACCCGCCGGATCAGGAACCCCCCGTCGCCCAACGTGGCGATCTCGTTGCCGTACGCGGCGACGAGGGTCGAGGATTGCGGCGTGCCCAGCACCAGGGCATGGTCAGTACTGATTGCCGTTCGCATTGGCGGTGCCGCTCCCAGCAATCCAGGGAGGCTGCGCGCAAGCTCGTCGCGGGTAGCGCGCTGCATCGGCGTGCAATCCGGGGCCACCACTTCGGCCAGTTGCCGCCGGTAATCGGCAGCGACCGTTGCGGCAACCGGCTGGTACCGCATCCACAGCGCATAGCCATCCTCCGCCCGTGCCCCGCCAGCACAGGCCAGCAGCACGAGCAGGGCCCACAGCTGCGTGCCGACAGCGCGCAACAACGGCGTTAACATGCGCCTTTGTAGACTACGTCCGGGCCCGGGGCAGCGCATCATCGTCCTTCGCACCCGCGCGGCAGCGCCACCAAGAACAAAGGGATCGTGCATTGGACAAGCCGAAGAAATCGGTTCGCCGCAGAACCGCTGGCGTGACGATCGACGAGGTTGCGGCCCTTGCCGGCGTTTCGCCGATGACCGTGTCGCGGGTGATCAACCAGGGCAAGGTGCGCGACGTCACCCGCGAGCGCGTGCTGCGCGCCGTGCGTGAGCTGGGCTATACGCCCAATCTTGCCGCCAGTTCGCTGGCCGCCGCACAGCACACGCGCATTGCGCTGATCTACACCAACCCCAGCGGCGCCTACCTGCGCGAACTGCTGGTGGGCCTGCTGCGCGTCGCCTCCAGTTCCGCCATCCAGCTGGTCATCGACTACTGGGACAACCTGGATGCCGAATCCGAACGCAGGGCGGCGCGCGCGCTCGCCGGACGCGTCGACGGGGTGATCCTGCCGCCGCCCCTGTGCGAATCGCAGGCCGCCGTAAGCGAACTGGTCAAGGCTGGCATTCCGGTGGTGGCCATCGCATCGGGGCGCCTGAGCGAAGCCCTGTCCTGCGTCCGCATCGACGATTTCAGTGCGGGCAGGGAAATGACCGATCACCTGCTCCGGCAGGGACACACCCGCATCGGCTTCATCCGTGGGCGCGATGACCTGAGCGCAAGTGCGCTCCGCTACGACGGGTTCGTCACCGCCCTGCGCGAGGCCGGGCTGGCGGTGGACCCCGGCCTGGTCCAGCACGGTGACTACACCTACCGGTCCGGCCTGGCTGCGGCCGAGAAGCTGCTGTCCCAGCGCCGGCCACCGACCGCGATTTTCGCCAGCAACGACGACATGGGCGCCGCCGCCATCTCGGTGGCGCATCGGCGCGGGCTGGAAGTGCCGCGCGACCTGTCGGTCGTGGGTTTCGATGACACCTCGGCCGCCACCACCGTGTGGCCGGAACTGACCACGATCCACCAGCCCATCGCCTCGATGGCCAACGCGGCCGTCGACATCCTGCTGCGCACCATCCGCCGTCCGGCGGCGGACGCAACGGTGCTGCGCGATCATGTGATGCCGCATCGGCTGATCGCACGCGATTCGGTCGCCGCGCCACCCCGGCGGCGGTAGCGCAGGCATCATGCTCCGCATCCTAGGGTGACCTCGGCTTCGTTCAGCGCACCCAGCGCGACGCGTGACACGGAGATCGTCATCGCATCGCCCGTCACCACCGACCACGGTCGGTCGATCGCGTCCAGCTTGGCGCCCGCCTTGGCCAGGCACTTCAGTGGCACGCCAACACGCTTCCACTGGCCTTGTGGAAGCGCCGCCAGCGACGACCCGATGGCGATGCGTGCCGAGCAGCCCGCGCCGCAACCGACCGACAGCCACACCTCACCCTGCGGCGCAGCGTCGACCCGCAGCGTGGTCAGCAGCATCAGGTCGCCGTTGGATTCGCGCTGCAGGTCCACCGCCGTGTGCGACTGCAGTGCAGCGACGGCCTCGCCCTTGCCCGACCAGGCCAGGCGTCGCCCATCCTCCTGCGCCAGATGATCCACGCCGGTGATCTTCAGCCGGTCATCTGGCAATGCGTCCGGTACGCGGGTCACGGTCAGGCCCTGGCCAGCGGCATCCTCGAGTCGCAGCGCCATGCCAGGGCCTGCGTCACCACGCGCGAAGTAGACGCCGGTCGCGCCCTCGTTGCCAGTCACGCCCGATGCCTCCGGCAGCGCGGCCAGGTCGCCGTTGTCGGCGTAGGTCAGGCCGAAGCCGAACGCAAACAACGGATCGTAGTCCTTCTGGCCAACGTTGTTGGCGTACTGGGTGGCGGTGCGCGGCCAGCTGAAACTGAGCTTGCCCTTGAAATCGTGCTGCACGCGGCCATCGCTTCCGCGCAGCAGTACATCGGCAATGCCGGCGCCTTCCGAGCCCGGCAGCCATGCAGCCACGAAGGCATCGGCGGCATTGATTTCCCGGTTCACCCAGAGCGGCCGCCCGCTCAGGAAAACCGCAACAACCGGTATGCCTTCGGCCTTGAGCCGCTTGAGCAGCGCCAGGTCCGTTTCGTTGCCGGGCTTGTACGCCAGCGTCGGCCGGTCTCCCTGGAACTCGGCATAGGGGTCTTCGCCAAACACCACCACCGCCACATCGGGCTTCACTGCATAGCGACCGTCAACGGCAAGCAAGGCTTCACCACCCGCCGCGCTGGCCTGGCGCGCGATGCCCTCATAGATCGTGTCCGCATTGGGGAAGTCCTTGCGGGTGGTGCCGGTGCCCTGCCAGTTGAGCGTCCAGCCGCCCGCCTGCTTGCCGACATCGTTGGCACCGTCGCCGGCCACGAGGATCCGCTGCTTCGGAGACAGCGGCAGGACGTGGTCCTGGTTTTTCAACAGGACCAGCGATTCGCGCACGGCCTGCCGGGCGACCGCGCGATGTGCCGGCGCGCCGATCAGTGCGAACTGCCCGCCGACGGCCCGCGTGGATGGCCTGCCGGCCTCGAACAGCCCAAGGCGGAACTTGACCCGCAGGATCCGGCGCACTGCATCGTCCAGCCGCTGCGTCGTGATCCGGCCGTCCTTGACCGCAGCCAGCGTCGTCTCGTAGAAGCCCTTCCAGCTGTCCGAAGCCATCGCCATGTCCAGGCCCGCGATGATGGTGGCCGGGCAGTCTGTGGTGGTGCAGCCCTTGACCTGTCCATGACCATTCCAGTCACCCACCACGAAGCCACCGAAGTTCATGCGGCCCTTGAGCACATCGGTGAGGTAATGCCGGTGCCCATGCATCTTTTCACCGTTGACGCTGTTGAACGACGCCATTGCGGTCTGCGCGCCGGCGGCGATTGCCGGCGGGTATCCGGCCGCGTGGATGCGCACCAGATCTGACTCGCTGATACGGGTGTCGCCCTGGTCCTTGCCGTCAGTGGTGCCCCCATCGCCCAGGAAGTGCTTCACCGACGCGATTACATGGCGGCCATCGAGGAACTCCGGTGTTCCCACCCTGCCCTGCAATCCCTCCACCATGGCGCCCGCGTAGCTGGCCACCACCTCGGGCGATTCCGAGTAGCCCTCGTAGGTTCGGCCCCAGCGATCATCCTGGGGTACCGCAACGGTCGGCGCGAACGTCCACTCCATGCCGGTGACGCGGGTCTCCAGCGCGGTGATGCCACCGATCTGCCGCAGCAGCTCCGGATTGCGCGTGGCGCCCAGCCCGATGTTGTGCGGGAACAACGTGGCACCCATGATGTTGCTCTGCCCGTGCACGGCATCGATGCCGAACAGCAGAGGGATGGGCTTGCCGCCTTTGGACGTATCCATGGAGGCGTCGTAGAACGCGTCGGCCAGCGCCAGCCATTCGGCCGGCGAGGCGTCATAGCGGCCGCCGGGATCGGAGTTGCCTCCGGCCAGGATCGAGCCGAGGCGGTAGCGGCGCACGTCGTCGGGGGTGACGCTGGCGATGTCGCCCTGCACCAGCTGGCCGACCTTTTCCTCCACCGTCATGCCGGCCATCAGGTCGGTGATGCGCTTCTCCAGTGCCGGATCCGCAGCCAGCGGCCAGGCGACCTTCGGCCAGGGATCATTGTCGGTAGCTGCGGCGGCGGCAGCCCGGTCCTGGCCGCGGCAGCCGAGCAATCCCAGCATCAGTGCGGCGACCAACGCACCGCTGCGGATTACCAAGGCCTGCGATGTCATGGCGCTCATCCTTCCATCTGCTCCAGTTCCTTGCCCTTGGTCTCGTGCACATGCCGGACGACGAAGATCACCGAGATCACGGCAGCCACCAGGTAGATGCCGTAGGTGGCTGCCAGCCCTGCCGCGGCCAGCAGCATCGGGAACGTCACCGTAACCACGAAGTTGGAGGTCCATTGCGCTGCGCCAGCGACCGCCAGTGCCGAACCGCGGATCTGGTTCGGGAACATCTCGCCCAGCATCACCCACATCACCGGCCCCCAGGACAGATTGAAGAACACGACGTAGGCATTGGCCGCCACCAGCGCCAGCGTGCCCATGCGACCGGGCAGCTGCAGGTGCCCGTCCGCCAGCGAACCGCTGGCAAAGGCCACCACCACCAGTGCAAGCGACAGCGACATCCCTGCCGAGCCGAACCACAGCAGGGGCTTGCGGCCGATCCGGTCAATCAGCAGTACCGTGACCACGCAGGCACCGATGCTCAGCGCGCCGGACAGCACGTTGATCAGCAGCGCGTCGTTTTCGGAAAAGCCGACCGCCTGCCACAGCACGGCGCCGTAATAGAACACCACGTTGATGCCGACCAGCTGCTGGAAGCAGGCCAGCCCGACGCCGACCCAGACAATCGGGCGGATCCGCCCGGTCGCCCGGCTCTTCAGGTCGGACAGTCGAGGGCGATGATGGTCGTTGGACAACGAGGCATCGATCTCCTCGAGCGTGGCGCGAGCCTTGTCGCTGCCCAGCAGCCGGGTCAGCACCCGCAGTGCATCGTCCTTGCGCCGCTTCACCACCAGGTAGCGCGGGCTCTCAGGAATGGTCAGCAACAGCAGCAGGAACAGCAGCGATGGCGCGGCCTGCATCCAGAACATCCAGCGCCAGGCGGCCTGCCCACCCCACAGCGGTTCGGTCGACG
Organism: Stenotrophomonas sp. 22692; assembly: GCF_052045015.1. NCBI lineage: Bacteria > Pseudomonadati > Pseudomonadota > Gammaproteobacteria > Lysobacterales > Lysobacteraceae > Stenotrophomonas > Stenotrophomonas sp. 22692. The sequence goes on along the minus strand of NZ_JBQEMR010000001.1, from coordinate 349,567 downwards.
CGCCCGCTGCAGCCGCCAGCAGGTAGTTGGACAGGAAGGCAGCGGTGAGCCCGGTGATGATGGCGATCTGCTGCACCGTAGCCAGGCGGCCGCGATAGCGGGCCGGAGCGACCTCGGCAATGTAGGCCGGCGAGATCACACTGGCCGCGCCTACCGCGAATCCGCCCACCACCCGCGCCGCAATGAACCAGCCCGACGAGACCGCCGCCCCGGCACCGAGCGCCGACAGCAGGAACATCACTGCCGAAAGGATCAGCACGTTGCGACGGCCCAGACGGTCGGCCAGCCGTCCAGCACTGAATGCGCCCACCGCACAGCCCAGCAGCATCGACGCGATCTCGAAGCCCTGCATCCATTCGCCGGACCGGAACGCCTGGTGCAGGCCATCCTGGGTGCCATTGATCACACCGCTGTCGAAGCCGAACAGAAAACCGCCAATCGTCGCTACCACGCTGATCAGTACGATCAGTCGTGTGTTTTCACCGCTGCCTGCTGCCTGGTTCATCCCCGTCCCCTTGAGTGCACCGTTGCGCCCTTCGCCTGCCGCGCTCAGCGCAGCAGGTATTGGTTGAGCAGGTTTTCGTAACGCTCCTGCTTGCCGCTGGCCTGGCGCGGTTCGCCGAGCCGGGAGGCCAGTGCCGCCAGGTCCGGCAGGCTGAGCGTGCCACGCTCGAAATCCTGGCCGGCACCGCTGTCGAAACTTGCGTAGCGCTCCTTGCGCCATTGCTCCCAGGGCGACTCGGTCAGCAGTGCATGGGCAACCTCCAGGCCGCGTGCGAACGCGTCCATGCCGCCAATGTGGGCAATGAACAGATCCTCCAGGTCGGTCGACTCGCGGCGCACCTTCGCATCGAAGTTCAACCCGCCCTCCAGCCCACCCTGGCGCAGCACGACCAGCATCGCGCCGACGGTGTCGTACAGATCGCTGGGGAACTGGTCGGTGTCCCAGCCGTTCTGCGCGTTGCCGCGGTTGGCGTCGATGCTGCCCAGCAGGCCGTGATCGGACGCGACCTGCAGATCGTGCTCGAAGGTGTGCCCGGACAACGTGGCGTGGTTGGCCTCGATGTTGAGCTTGAAGTCCTTGTCCAGCCCATGCTCCTTCAGGAAACCCACCACCGTGGCACTGTCGAAGTCGTATTGGTGCTTCATCGGCTCCATCGGCTTGGGCTCGATCAGGAAGTTGCCCTTCAGGCCAATGCTGCGGCCGTAGTCGCGGGCCATGGTCAGGAAGCGTGCGAAGTGCTCGATCTCGCGCTTCATCTGGGTATTGGCCAGCGACGCATAGCCCTCGCGTCCGCCCCAGAACACGTAATGCTCGCCGCCCAGCTCGACCGTCGCTTCCAGTGCAGCCTTGACCTGCACGGCTGCACGCGCGACTACCGCGAAGTCGGGATTGGTCGATGCGCCGTTCATGTAGCGCGGGTGCGAGAACAGGTTGGCCGTGCCCCACAGCAGCTTGACGCCGGTGGCCTCCTGGCGCGCCTTGGCCAGGCCCACCATGTGCGCGAGGTTCTTCTGGTACTGGCCGATGTCATCGGCATCCGGCGCCAGGTCGATGTCGTGGAAGCACCAGTACGGCACGCCCAGCTTCGTGAAGAACTCGAACGCTGCGTCCACCTTTGCCTCGGCCGTGGCCAGCGGTGACGATGCCTCCCACGGGAATTGCCGGGTGCCCGGGCCGAACGGATCGTGCCCGGCATTGCAGAAGGTGTGCCAGTAACACACGGCGAAGCGCAGATGCTCCTGCATGGTCTTGCCGCCGATGACCCGGTTGGCATCGTAGACCTTGAAGGCAAGCGGATTGTCCGAGCCCTTGCCCTCGAACGGAATGCGGCCGATGCCGGGGAAGTATTCCTTGGCGCCGATGAAGGGCTGCGTGCTCATGGTGCGTGCTCCTGTCGTTGTACGGGGTGTCGTGGAGGAGCCATCAGCCGCGCTGCAGCGGCGTGATGGCATCAAGATGACTGAGGAAGCGTGCGTAGGCCCGTGCATAGGCATCGCTGCGGTCCGGATCCGGGCGCGCGGAGAGCGTGGGATCGACGGTGACGTGCCGTGCGGTGATGTCGCTGATCGAAGTGGCGTTGCCCTGCGATCGGGCGAGCGACCACAGCGCCTGTAGCGCCGCTCCAAACGCCGCGCCTTCGGCCTGCACCGGGACCTCCACGGGCAGGCCGAACACATCGGCCACCAGTTGACGCCAGGCAGCGCTGTTGCTGCCACCGCCGGTGAGTACGATGCGATCAAACTGCATGCCCGCGCGGACGAAGGCGTCGTAGCCGTACCTCAGGCTGTAGGTCGCGCCCTCCATGGCGGCGCGGTAGAGGTGCGCCGGAGTGAAGTTGGCGGTGTCCAGGCCGGCCAGCACACCCTTGCCGAGCGGCAGGTCCGGCGTACGCTCGCCATTGAGGAAGGGCAGCATCACCAGCCCGCCTGCTCCCGGTGGCGTCGCGCGCAGGTGCGCATCGCCGTCGCGAGTGCTGAAGCCGAAGGCACGGGCCACCTGTTCGGTCGCCACGGTGCAGTTCATGGTGCAGATCAGCGGCAGCCATCCTCCCGTGGACGAGCAGAACGCGGCCCAGGCGCCGTCCGCGTCGATCACCGGCGCGCTGGAATAGGCGAACAGCGTTCCAGACGTTCCCAGGCTCATCGCCAGGCGTCCTTCGGTGACGCAGCCGGTGCCGATCGCCGCCATCATGTTGTCGCCGCCGCCAACGGCCACCTTCACCGCCGTCGGCAGCCCCAGCGCGGCTGCCGCAGCAGGCGCGATATCGAACAGCGCATCGGGTGATGCGATGGGCGGCAGGCAGGCGGCAAGATCACGATCAGGGTCGGTTGCGCGCAGCAGCTGCTGCGACCAGGTGCGTGTGCGCACGTCCAGCCAACCGGTTCCAGACGCATCGCCAAGCTCGCAGAACCGCTGCCCCGTCAGCACGAAGTTCAGATAGTCGTGTGGCAGCAGGATGGTCGCCATCCGCGCGTAGGCGTCGGTACGGTGGACCCGGGTCCAGGGCAGCTTGGACGCTGTGTAACCGGCCAGGATCGGGTTGCCCGCCAACGCGATGGTCCGTTGCAACCCGCCCACGGCGTCCATGATCTGGATGCACTCGGCCGAGGTGCTGGTGTCGCACCACAGCTTGGCCGGCGCCAGTACTTCACCAGCATCATCAACCGGCACGAACCCATGCTGCTGGCCCGATACCGCCAGCGCGACGATGCGAGCGCGCAGCGAGGGATCGATCCGGGCAAAGCAGTCGCGCAGGGCCGACACCCAGTCGGCAGGCGCCTGTTCACGGCTGCCGTCGGTGCCGCTGTCCAGCGCGAGCGGCGCGCTGGCCGAGGCCACAACCGCCTGCTTCCGCGGGTCATAGACCAGCACCTTCAGGCTCTGCGTCCCTGCATCGATTCCTGCAACCAGACCCATCGAAACCGCCTCCATTCAAAAAAGGTAGCGCTAACATTCCGTGGACTCAAAAAAGGGGCGTGATGTTCAGCCCCTCCTTGCCACCGCTCGCGTCATCGCCACCGGTGTTGCCGCACTGTAACCAGCTGCAGCGGAAAAAGCGTGCTGCAACGCAAAACCCTGCTACGCGTTTGCTGCCGTCGAACGCCACACGTCAACGCCGGACCTGCAGTACTGCGCGATGAACTCCGCCTGCGTCGGCATCTGCGCGGCGGCCTGCTGCACCGGCTGCTGGATGCCCTTCAACAGGGTGCGCAGATCGGCGTCGCTCACTGCCCGCGCCAGCGGGTGGGCAGGACCGGGCGCGATGCCCTGCCCGAGCAGCACGCTGGTCCACGATTCCACGCGGAACAGCTCGCCGGGGTCCTGCCAGGCGTGTGCGCGCTCGCGCCACGCCTGCAGCCGCTGCTGCAGCGATTCGGGCACGCGCATTTCGCGACACGCCTTCCACATCGGTTCGGTGCGCTGCGTTGCGTGATAGTGCAGGATGATGAAGTCGCGCACGTGCTCCATTTCCTGGCGGCTGACATCGTTGTACAGCTTCACCAGCGACGCACGGATGCCGTCGAACGGGAACAACTGGATCAGGCGCACCACCGCGCTGATCGTCAGATGGATGCTGGTCGACTCCAGTGGCTCGATGAAACCGCTGGCCAGCCCGAGCGACACCACGTTCCCGTTCCAGGCCTTCAGCCGGCGCCCGCTGCGGAACGGCACCTTCCATGGATCGCGCAAAGGTGGGGCCCCGGCATCGCGCAGCAGCTTCGCTGCGGCCTCGTCATCGGACAGGTGGCGGCTGTCATACACCAGCCCGCAGCCAACGCGGTGCTGCAGCGCGATGTGCCAGCGCCACCCCGCTTCGTGGGCGATCGCGCGGGTATAGGGAACCGGCGGCGCCACCGCTTCGGTCTGCACCGCCACGGCCCGATCGCACGGAAGCCATTCGTGCCAGTCCTCGTAGCCGGTGCCCAGCGCCTGCTCGATCAGCAGGCCACGGAACCCTGTGCAGTCGATGAACAGATCGCCCTCGATCACCTGGCCGTCGTCCAGCACCAGCGCCTGCACCGAGCCGTCGTGTGCGTGCTGCCTGACCAGGGCGATCCTGCCTTCGATCCGGCGCAGGCCGTGGGCCTCGGCCCTGTGGCGCAGGAACCGCGCATACAGGCTGGCATCGAAATGATATGCATAGCTGGCCTGCGGCTGGGTTTGCAGCGAGAAGCGGTCGCCACGCGAGGCGATGCTCTCCAGGCAGAAGTCGCCCAGGTCCGAGGGCATGCCGCGGCGCAGGCTGTCCAGCCAGAAGTGATGGAAGGGAGCCGCCCAGGTGCCATGGCCGATGGTGCCGAACGGATGGAAGAAGCGATCCCCGGGCAGCCGCCAGTTCTCGAACGAGATCGACAGCTTGAAGGTACCGGCCACCGCGCGCAGGAACTCCTGCTCGTCGATCTGCAGGAAGCGATGGAAGGTGCGGATCGGCGGCACGGTGGACTCACCGACGCCGACCGTGCCGATCTGCTCGGACTCGACCAGCGTGATCTGCAGTTGGTCGCGGAACTGATGCGCCAGCGCGCAGCCGGCCAGCCATCCCGCTGTACCGCCACCGGCAATGACCACTTTACGGATGCGCCCTGCAGGCGTGCTCTCGGTATCCAACACGGTGCCCTCTCTCAACGGTTGAGCCTGCCCAGCAGCATCGCGCGCATGCGGCGGGCGCGCTGCTCGTCGAACGGTGCCAGATCCCCGCGCGCCGTGTCAGGCAGGTGCTGCCCGGCGCGCTCGCCGGGGCCGAATACGTAGTATCGGAAGAGCCCTTCCCAGGCCTGCTTCTCACGCGCTGGCAGGTCGCGCACGGACCACATCGCGTGCTGTAGCGCCGCCAGAGGCGCCCCCAGCCAGGCCGGCGAGCTTCGCCACCAGTAGTTCACCAGCACGTTGAACGGTTCCAGGCTGCGTACATGGTGCCACCACATGCTGGGAATGAAGATCGCATCGCCCGGCCCAAGTACCGCCCTGCGTGCATGCGCCAGCGCGTCGCGGAAGCGTGGATGCCGACCGAAGTCGGGGTGTTCGAAGTCCACCACGCTGACCACCTGTCCACCCGGCGTGGGATCGAGCGGACCCGGATAGAGGTTGTCGATCTGGGCGGGCGGGAACAGCGTGAACTCGCGCTGCCCCACCGCGCAGCAGGCGAGGTTGTCGGGTGTGTCGAAATGGCACGAGGCCGTCACCCGGTTGCCGATCCAGATGCTGGCGGTGGCGTCGATGCCCTGCTTCGCCAGCCCGGCGTCGTTGGCCTGCGCGAATGCCGGCAGCAGGGCCCGCTCGATCGGCAGCGAGGCCACGTAATAGGTTGGCGGCCGCGGCGCATGCAGCGTCGTGGCGATCTCTTCCAGCACCTGGGCCAGCAGGCCACGCCGCACTTCGAAGTTCAGCCGGGTGAAGTCCGCGCTGTAGAACGGGCGGCCTGCGATCTCGGGGCCGCCGAACGAGTACTGGATGGGCGCACCCGCATCGACGCTGCACAGGTACACCATCGCGTCGTGCACGCCGCCCAGTCCGGCCTGGACCAGTGGCCAACCGCTGGCGATGCCGCGCAGTACGACCGGCTCACCGGCGTCCACCAGGTCAGCCAATGGCAACGCGGCAGGATCGATGCCTTCCAGGATCCGCATCGGCAGGCTGGCGTGCACCGGTCAGTTCCTGACCGCCTGCGTGGTGCCGTCCTGGACGCGGAGACGGCGCTGCTTCTCGGCGATCAGGCGGCGCATGTTATGCAGCGAGGCAAGCATCAGGTACGCACCTTCCAGGTAACCGGCGCGGTTCAACGCAGCCAGGCGTGAACTGTCCAGCGCCGCCAGGCGCTCGCGGTCAATGCCGTGCAATCCGCTCACGCCCACGCGGTGATGCGGCGCGAGCTGCACATCAAGCGTCACCGGCTGGATGAGCCCGCAGTCGTCAAGCATCGTGAACATATTGGCCGCGAAGGCACTCCCCTCGTGGATGCCGCGCAGCACGCCGGCGATGTGGTCCAGGTAGGGCGTGTTGCCGCCCTGCGGCAGGAACACCGGCTCACCGGCGCCGGCGGTGACGCGCGGATGGTCCAGGTCCACGTGCATCACCGCATCCTGGGTGAGCACGCCATCCACGTAGTGCTCCTGGAACCCGATCAGGAACGGCCCTTTGGCGGCCGCGCCAGGCAGGTAGGAGGCATTCCAGCGCCCGTCCTGCAGGAACAGGTTCTCGTGTTGTTCGAAACCCAGCAGGGCCACGGACTGCCACGCTTCCGTCCCGGTTTCCCTTCGCAGGAAGATCGGATACTCACGCTGCAGTTCAGCGAACTCGCTGGGATAGGCCGGCACCATGCCCACCGCATCGCCGAACTGCGGCCCGAAGCCGGTGGCGACCTTCAGGTCCCGATGCGCGATGTTGTTGAGCATTTCATAGCGGGCCATCAGGATATCCAGTCCAGCGCGGGGTGGCTGGACAGCAGGGTAGCGCAGGCGCGACAGGTGCGGCGACACCGTCCCGGCACGGCACCGCTGGCGGGCAGCGGTGCCGTGCCGGACGCATCGGCAACCAGGCTCAGAACTTGTAGCGGACGCCCAGCATGTAGCGCGGGCTCTGGTCTGCCAGCTTGACAATCATCTGCGACGTGCGCGAGCGCCACCGCACATCCTCACCGGTCAGGTTGATCGCCTCCAGGCTGAAGGACCAGTGGTCATCGAGCGCGTAGTTGACGCTGAGATCCCACTGCTCGTACGGCTCCACATAGTACGGATTGCGGCTGGAGCCCTGGTTGGCCAGGATCAGGTACTGATCGCGCCAGTTCCATGCCAGTCGCACCGACCACCCGTACTTCTCGTACATCAGCATGGCGTTGGCGGTGTCGCTCAGGCCGGTGAGCGAGAACTGGTCGATACCCGGATCGCCGCCGTTGTTGTAGCCGACATCACCTTTCACCACCGTGTAGTTGGCCAGTACGCCGAACCCGGTGTCACCGAAGAAGTACTGCCCGCCCAGCTCCCAGCCGTGCAGCTTGGACTTGTTCTGGTTGATCGGGCGATTGACGTTGAACTGGTACAGCGGATCGTTGGCCTGCCCATACAGATCGTAGGCCGCTTCGGTGGCCAGGACCTGCGCATCGGTTCCGTTGTAGGCGCCCAGGCCGGCAGGATTGTTGCGCAGCAACGCCAGTGCGGTGAACAGCGAGGTGTCGTTGGCCGAGCAGGCGGCTGCGTTGGCCGGCCCGACCTGGGCGACGCAGGCGCCGCTGGTCAGGAAGTCCAACGCCGCCCGCGCATCCGGCCCGGAGGTCGGGTCGGTGAGGCCGTACAGGCTTTCCTGGACGACGGTGTTGCCGATGAAGTTGCTGACCGACTTGTTCCAGTAGGTCAATGACACATAGCTGGCATCGGCGAAGTACCACTCCAACCCCAGGTCGAGGTTGTCCGATTCCAGCGGCTTCAGGCTCGGGTTCTGGGAATTGCCGCTGGCGCGCGACGAGGGATCGATCAGCACCGAGCCGAACGGTTGCTGGGCCCCGGGTCCTGCATAGAGATTGCCGTACGGCGCGCGGGCGATGCTTTTGCCGAACGACACACGGCCCTTCAGTTCCTCGGTGAGGTCGATGCTGAAATCAAGGTTGGGCAGGATGTAGCTGTACCGCGCCTTTTCCGTGAAGGGCTGCTGCTCATCGGACAGCACGATGCGGAAATCGTTGTTGGCCTGCCACTCGATGGACTCGGGAACGGCAATGACCGAGGTCGACATCACGTCGGTGGTTTCATAGCGCACGCCCAGGCGCGTGTTGGTGCGCATGCCCCCCAGTTCCCCGTCCAGCTCTACCTGGAAGTACGCCGCCTTGGTCTTCTCTTCCACGAAATTGTCGGCCGCGCGTTGCGGGTTCACACCCAGGCCAACGCCGTACTCGCGCGACGCCCATTGCGCGAGCTGCCCGGCATTGCCGCGCCAGGCCGGCCAGCTGTTTGCACTGTAGTCGTCGAACAAGCCGACGATGCTGACCGGTTGAAGCAGGTCCATCAGGCCCGCGGCGGTATCCCGGTCCACGTTGGCCACGCCCCAGTCGCCCAGGGTGGAGTAGGCCTCGGCGGCCTGGATGCGGTGGGTGGTGGACTTGTTGGTGTCCACGCCGAACTGGAAGCGGCCGTGGTCGAAGTTCCATTCGCCATCGACGCGCGCCTGCTTGATCTCGCTGATCTGGGTCTGCGCGTTGACGCGCAGCACCTGCGTGCCAACCTCGCCTTCCTGGAAGCCCGGATTGACCACGCCATTGGTCCCGGCGACCGCATCGGCGGTGCTGGGATACCAGACCTGGGTGCCAACCGGCAGGCCATTGTTGAAGTTCAGCTCCTGCACCCAGGAGCCACCGCAATGCGGGCCACGGGTACAGTTGTTGGTGCCGGCGATGCTCATGAAGATCGAACCACCGCCGGTCAGCGGATCATTCGGGCGGCTCTCGTTCTTCGAGTTGTGCGCATCGAAGCTGAGCTTGAAGCGGTCGCTGACATTCCAGACGGCGTTGAAGCCCAGCGAACCCAGCTTGTACTCCTGCATGCTGCGCTGCTGTTCCAGGCCGAAATCCTTGGTGCCGGCGATTTCGCGGATGTATACCGGCGTCGCGACGGCGCCACTGGTGTCGAACTCGACGTTGGTGTAGTTGCTGTTCTGCAACCACATGCCCTGCTCGCCGCGATTCTCGGTGATCTCGTTGGTCGAGTAGGTGTAATCCACGGTCAGGGTCAGGCTGTCCGTCGGCGCGAACTGCAGCACGGCCTGGCCGTTGACGCGTTCGCGCTCGAATTCGGAGAACGCGTAGCGCAGGTCATTGGGCCGCGCGTAAAGCTGGCCGACGGCCGGAGCATTGACCACGGTCGGGTTGCCCGGCATCGACCCTGTCCACGGCTGCACGTTCCAGTAGTTCTCCGTGGCCTGCACCGAGCCACCCTTGCGCTTCTGCTGGCTCGCGCTGAGGCTGACGCCAAAGGTCTTTTCCGGATTGCTGTAACTGAAGATGCCCGACAGCTCCGGTGTCAGGTCATTGTCGAACGGCTGGCTCTGGTCGGACACCAGCTTCGCCCCGGCGCTGGCCACGATGCCGGCGTGATCGAGCGGACGCGAGGTCAGGATGTTGATCGTCGCACCGATGCCACCGCTGGGCACCTGTGCCTGGCTGGTCTTGTAGACCTCGATGCCATTGATGGCCTCGGCGGCCAGTTGCGCGAAATTGAAGGCGCGGGTGCCGCCGTCGACACCGCCGATGGCCACCTGTCCGGAGGCACCGAACGCGTCCGCGCCCGGCATCTGCCGACCGTTGAGCGTGACCATGTTGAACTGCGGACCGAAGCCACGCGCGGTCACCTGCGCGCCCTCGCCGTCACGGCGCTCGATGGAGATGCCGGTGATGCGCTGCAACGACTCGGCAAGATTGGTATCGGGGAACTTGCCGATGTCCTCGGCACTGATCGCGTCGACCACGCCCGCCGAGTCGCGCTTGATGTCCATGGCCTGGCTCAGGCTGTTGCGTATGCCCGTGACCTGCACTGCATCAAGCTGGGTGGGTTGCGACTGGCTCTGCGGCTGCGGCCCGGTCGCCGGTGCGGCGTCCTGCGCAAAGGCGGGATTGATGACCAGGGCACCACCCACGAAGGTGAACATGGCCCGGGACCGGAACTTCGCCAACGCGCGGCTCATGAACCGGACCTCGGGCCCGGGGTGCCACGGAAACTGCAGGTGCTCATGAAAGTCCCCTCTGACATACGATCGAATGGATGTACCGCCCCCTCCCAGGGGCACGCACGGGCGTGGCCCGCATTCCAAACCGAACAGCACGGGTGCTCGGGCACGCCGCGACTTACACTTGCTTTTCAAGCCTGCCAGGACAAACACGCGGCAAAGAAGGCAGCCTCCCGGACCCTGGATCCCCGTCCGACTGGTAGCGCTACCATCGCGTTGCAGCGGAGAGTAATCACCGAGGTTCGCCGTTGTCACCATGCAGCGCAGCAAAACCGGCAGCGCACGAAACAGCTGCTGACTCGGCCGTTGCTGCATCCGGTCACGCTCGCCCGCCGTAGGAAAGATGCCCGCGCTTGCGGGTCATCCAGAAAGGAACGCACCGTGAACGCTCTTCAGCGCATCGCCGCCGCAGTCGGCTTCGCCGTACTCGTTTCGTCCGGCTCCTCAGTTTTCGCCGCCAACACCGTCATCGTGGGCGGGGCAGAAATGTACCCCACCAGGACCATCGTCGAGAACGCCGTCAATTCCAAGGATCACACCACGCTCGTTGCAGCGGTCAAAGCAGCCGGCCTGGTCGACACCCTCAACGGCACCGGGCCCTTCACTGTTTTCGCGCCCACCAATGCGGCCTTCGAAAAACTGCCTGCAGGCACTGTCGATACGCTGGTGAAGCCGGAAAACAAGGCACGGTTGACCCGGATCCTGACCTACCACGTCGTCCCGGGCAGCTACAGTTCGGCCCAGCTTCTGGCCGATGCCCGCAAGCACGGCGGCAAGGCCACCCTGAAGACCGTACAGGGTGAGCCTCTCACCGTGGCGCTCCACGATGGCAAGCTCTGGGTGATCGATGCAGAGGGTGGCAAGGCAGGCATCAGCGTTGCAGATGTCAGCCAGTCCAACGGCGTCATCCACGTGGTCGACACCGTGCTGATGCCCAAGTAGGCGTCCTCATGCAACGGGCATCCGGCGCGATGCCCGTTGCCCGGGCCGGTCATTCCGCCGTCAGCATGCGGATGCCCGGCCGGCATGGCGCAGTGGCTACCACACCGGTCCCAGCAGCTTCGTCACTTCGGCCTCCAGTTTCTGCGCGGCCTCGTCCTGGGAGGCGACCTTGATGCACAACCCCGACTGTGCCGGTCCCGGCACCAGCTGGTAGCGGTTGATGGTGCCGCCACCTTCACCGTCCAGCGCTACCCGCGCCACTACCGTTCGGCCATTGGCGTGGAAGGTCCAGTCCTGATAATCAAACATGCTTCAGTAGGTGTGCGGCCAAGATGTCATCCCACTTTAGGCGGCACGACAGTGAAGAACGCTCCAGGAAGATGTTCAGCGCGCGTGGACATGATGACGACAGGGCCTATTGCAGTGTCCGCGCCAACTGCAGGACATCGGTGAAGAAGGAGGGATAGTCGTCCTGTGGAGCGCTGTGGCTCTCGCGCCGGTGGATCAGGCGCACTGCGACGACACGCTGTTCCGGGATGATCATCATGTATTGGCCCAGGTAGCCGTTGGCGGCGAAGCCGACGACCGGCCCACGTGTGATGTCGTAGAGATCGGCAAGCTTCAGCCCTCGCCCGGAGATCTGGCTGCCGTAACGCTGCGACCAGTCCGCGCCCAACTGATCGGCAAGGAAGGCCACCAGCGCGCTGCGGCTTTCGAATGCACGCCCTGCACTGGCCTGCAGTGCGCGCTGCACGTCGTCGTCCACCCTCCTTTGCACCAGCAGATCCTGTAGCCGGGGCTTGAGCTGGTAGCGTTCCCAGGCCGGTACCCGCCACCACAGCAGCCCGACATCTGGCGCACGGGCGCTTTCGGTCGTCATCAACGCGACCGACTGCTCACTCAGGAGACGTTTGCCATCCGGCGCCACGCCTCCTTCCAGCAACAGTTGCCCGATGGCGGCAAGATCGGCCGCGCGCAGGGACAGCCCGGCCATGCCCAGCGGGGTGCCTGCCTCATCCTTCATCCAGGTGTAGTGGGCAATGCCCAGGGGCTTGAACAGGCGCGCGTCAACATAGGCATCCAGCGGCTCGCCTGCCAGGCGCTCGACAATACCGGGCAGCAGGTTGGTGGCCTTGTTGTTGTAGGAGAACACGGTACCCGGGGCATCGCTCAGCTCGGCGGCCAGTGCCAGCCTGACCAGGTCCGGGGCCCCTTCCAGCTCTTCGCCCGCGTTCGCCACGTTCTGCAGGCCCGAGGTATGGTCCAGCAGCATGCGCACGGTAATGGCGCTCTTCCTGCCCTGCTTCCATTCGGGATAGATCTGGCTGACCGGCGTATCGATCGAAGCCAGCTTTCCTTCGTCCAGCAGCAACGCAATGGCCAGCGCGACGACCGACTTGGTGGCCGACATCAGGTGAACCGATTCCTGCCCCGCGGCGGGCTTCAGCTCAAGCAGCGTTTCCCGGTCGTGCACCACCAGGACCGCATCGGAATGCGCGGCGCGCGCGTTGCGCTCGATCGCGGCAAGGGCTTCGGCACGCGTCGCCGCTTGGGTGGGCCCGGCGATGCCGAACACCAGGGCCAGGGCGCAGGACAACCAGCAGGATCTTGGCATCGCAATCTCGTCCAATGAGCGTGTGTGCAGTTTGACTACATGTGTAGTCAAACTGCAGTGCCTGAAGTCATGCCGCGCTTGAGTGCTGAAGGTGGGCTGGGCGCCGCTCCGGCCCACCTGCAGCGCGGTCGACTGCAGCGGTCGCCATGCCGCGCCGCACGGTATGATGCGGCGACCCGGAACCTGCGATGATTGCAGCGGCCGCCCATCCGCTGATCGCGCGCGCCAGGACCCCCTGCGCCGGGGTCGCTGCCGGTGCCGCTGAAGCCCCACTCCATGCTCGCCCCCCAAGCCCCCCTCGTGATCTGGGCAGCGGTCGCCGTTGCCACCATCGGCCTGCTGTTCCGTCCTTTCCGCATCCCCGAATATGTGTGGGCGTTGTGCGCTGCCGCCCTCTTGCCGTTGCTGGGCGCGGTGTCGCTGCACACCGCATGGAGCGCGGTGGCCGAAGGCCGCGACGTCTACCTTTTCCTGGTCGGCATGATGATGCTGGCCGAACTGGCGCGGCGCGAAGGCCTGTTCGATTGGGTGGCGTTGTACGCGGTCCGGCATGCGGGCGGATCCGGGCGACGCCTGTTCGACCTGGTGTTCCTGGTCGGCACGCTGGTGACGGTGTTCCTGTCCAACGATGCAACGGCCGTGGTGCTGACCCCGGCGGTCTACGCCGCCTGCAAGGCAGCGCGCGCCAATCCCCTGCCCTACCTGTTCGTCTGTGCATTCATCGCCAATGCGGCCAGCTTCGTGCTGCCCATTTCCAATCCGGCCAACCTGGTGGTGTACGGCCAGCACATGCCGCCGCTGCTGCAGTGGCTGGCGCAGTTCGCGCTGCCGTCGGCGGCGGCGATCGGTGCCACCTACCTGGTCCTGCGCTGGGTGCACCGGCGCGAGATCGCCCAGCCGCTGGTGGCCGCGCCGGCGCATCGCCCGTTGACCGACGGCGGCCGGCTGAGCGCACTGGGCGTGCTGTTCACCGGCACCGTGTTGCTGGTCACGTCCGCCTTGAACGGGCCATTGGGCCTGACCACGTTCTGCGCGGGCACGCTGAGTGTGGCGGTGGTGGCGATCCGTCAGCGGCGCAGCCCGCTGCCACTGCTTCGCCACGTGTCCTGGGGCGTGCTGCCGCTGGTGGCGGGACTGTTCGTGCTGGTGGAAGCGGTGGCGCAGACCGGTGTCATCCAGACCGCGGCCAGCGCCCTGCAGGCCCTGGCGCAGGCATCTCCCCGCCAGGCCAGCTGGCTGGCCGGTGGCGCGGCTGCGCTGCTGAGCAACGTAGCCAACAATCTGCCGGTCGGCCTGGCCGCCGGTTCGCTGGGGCAGATGGCCGACCTGCCGGCGCAGACCCGTGCCGCATTGCTGGTCGGTGTGGATCTGGGACCCAACCTGTCGGTCACCGGTTCGCTGGCGACGATGCTGTGGCTGGTGGCGCTGCGCCGCGAGGGCGAGCATGTCAGCGCGCTCGACTTCCTGCGCGTCGGCGCGCTGGTGATGCCGCCGGCGTTGATCGGAGCGTTGCTGCTGCTCTGATCGGCGCGCGAGCGGCATGCGCTTCTAGAATGCCACCTGCAGGCGGGTATTGAAGGTGGTGCCTTCATCCCTGCCCTGGCCGGTGCCGCTGCGGTTGCGGGTCTGCCAACGGATCGCCTCGAACATCACGCGGCTGAAGTCGTTGAGATACCAGTTCGCACCCAGCGTCCACGCGTGGCCGGTACCGCCACTGGGCAGCTCGGCATAGTCCACATCCTCGTAGCGCCCCTTCAGTTCCCATGCCCCGGCGCCGCCGCGGGTGACAGGATCGGCCACCTTGACCCGGCCCCAGGTGCCGGCCTTGCCCGAATAGGCCGGCCTTGCACCGGCCAGGAACCAGCCAGCCGAAATCGCCCAGGCCTGGTGGTCCAGATCGTAGCGCCCGCTGGCGTCGGCCCCGCGCAGGTTGCGCGTACCCCATTCGCCGGTCGCCCAGGCCGGCCCGAAGAAGCCTGCCAGTTCCGCGCCATGGGCCGTGCTGCGCTCGGCGCCCAGCAGTGTGCCCGGCGCGATCTTGACCAGGTCGTTGAAGTGCCCGGCGATGGCCGAACTGCGGACGACGCCGCTGGCCCCTGCGGCGATCTCCTCATGGAAGGCCCAGGCCCCCAGGTGCACCGTGACCGCTTCGTTGGCCACCGGGTTCCAATGCACGCGCGTGGCCCAGGTCTGGCTGTCGTTGTCGGTGCCGGTGTTGTTGAGATCGTTGCCGGCCACCGACAGGCTGGCATGCCAGTCCTTGCCGTACACGCGCTCGGTCAGGCCGACACCGAACAGGCCGCGCTGCGGCAGCATCAGCGTGCCGACCACGTTGCGGTCCTGGAACGGCGTGTTGGACGTGCTGCTGGAGCCGTCGATACCCCGGTCGTTGAGGCGGTTGCCCACGGTCAGGTCGGCCGGCAGCCCGAACAGGCGGTGGTCCACGGTGGTGTAGACCGACTTCCACGCCACCGCGTTGTCGGCGAAGTCACCTTCCACCGCCCAGCCGAGGATGCCGTAGCGGCCTTCGGCGCCCAACCGCACCGAGCGGATCTCGGTACCGGAGATGTTGCGGTCACTCACTGAGGACCCATCGGTGCTGGATGCGTCGACGAACAGGCGTCCGCGCGGACGGAACACCACGCTGCCATCGGCACTGCTGAATTCCGGTGCGCCCTTGGACCAGGTGACCTTGGGCGCCTTGGCCTGGCTGGATTCCAGTGCGGCAATGCGGGTGTCCAGCGCGGGAGCCTGCGTTGCGACCGCCGCGCCGGAAGTGCCGCGCCCGCCTTCCACGGCACGCAGGCGCGCCTCCAACTGCTGGATCTGCAGCGCCTGCTGCTGCACCAGGCTTGAGAGTTCGGCCTGGCTCAGTGGTGCGGGAGGGGACGAAACAGCCTGGGCGCCAACATGGCCACTGGCCAACAGCAGGCCAAGCGCGACCGGCAGCACTGCCAGCGGCAGCACGGTGGAATGATTCATGGGCTCTCTCTCCGGCCAGCCGGCCCCCTGGCCCGGCGCTGGCCTGTTGCGGTGGTGCGGGGGAAGATCGGGGGAGGAAGTGCGCGCCGCCGGATCGGTCCGGCGGCGCGGCGGGCCGGCTCAGCGCGGCCGGTTCAGCTGGTGGCCTGTGCCTGGGCGTTGGGACGCCAGGTGATCAGCTTGTTCTCGACCACGTCCAGCAGGGCGTCGATGACCAGCACGAAGGCGGCCAGGATGATGATGCCGGCGAACACGCCCACGGCATTGAAGTTGCCCTCGGCCTGCGCGATCAAGTAACCCAGGCCCGCCGAGGCCCCGAGGTACTCACCGATGATCGCGCCGACCACCGCGAAGCCCACCGAGGTGCGCAGCGAGGACAGGATCCAGCTGGCTGCTGCAGGGAAGTAGACATGGCGCAGCAGGTCGCTACGGCTTGCGCCCAGGATGCGGGCATTGGCCAGCACCACCGGATTCACCTCGCGCACGCCCTGCATGGCATTGAAGAACGTGGTGAAGAACACCAGGGTGACCGCCAGCGCCACCTTCGACCACAGGCCCAGCCCCAGCCACAACACGAAAATCGGCGCCAGTACTACGCGCGGAATTGCGTTGAAGCCTTTGATGAAGGGGTCGAGGATGCGCGCCGAGCGTCGGCTCAGGCCCAGCCACACGCCGCCAGCCACACCCAGGCCGGTGCCAATGATGTAGCCCAGCGCGGTTTCGGTCAGGGTGATGTAGACGTGCTGGTAGAACGAGGTGTCGGACAACCAGGTCCAGGCCTGCTGCACGATCGCTGTCGGCGAAGGGAAGAAGAACGGATCGATCACGCCCAGCGCGATACCGCCTTCCCAGCCGCCGAACACGGCGACCACCAGGGCCAGCTGGATGAACTTGTCAGTCTTGGCGTGCATAGCTCTTCTCCACTTCGCCGCGCAGGCAGGCCCAGATGTCGCGGTACAGGTCGGTGAAACGGTCATCCAGCTTGATCTCGGCCACATTGCGCGGACGCTCCAGATCCACGTCGAAGCTGCGCACCACGCGGCTGGCTGGGCCGGAGGACAGCACCACCACGCGATCCCCCAGGGCGATCGCTTCTTCCAGATCGTGGGTGATCAGGATCACCGAGCGCCGGTCCTCCTGCCACAGGCGCAGCAGCTCGTTCTGCATCAGGTGCCGGGTGTGGATGTCCAGCGCCGAGAACGGTTCATCCATCAGGATCACCTTCGGCTCGACGATCAGCGCCTGCGCCATCTGCACACGCTTGCGCTGACCACCGGACAGCTGATGGGGGTAGCGATGCTCGAAACCGGCCAGGCCGACCTTGGCCAGCCACGCGTTGGCCTTGGCCTTGCGTTCGGCTTCGGGCACGCCGCGGAAGCGCAGGCCGAGTTCAACATTCTGGTAAGCCGTCTTCCACGGCAGCAGCGCATCCTGCTGGAACAGGTAGCCGACCGACTCCTGCACACCGCTGACAGTGCGGCCATCGATGGCTACTTCTCCGGAGGACGGTTTCAACAGCCCCGCCACGGAATTGAGGATGGTGCTCTTGCCGCAGCCGGTCGGGCCGACGATGGCAAGGAACTCGCCGTCACCCACCTGGATGTCGACATCACGCACGGCGGTGAATTCGCCGAAGGACATGGTCACCTTGTTGAGGGCGACCATGGTCTGTGCAGGCTCCAGCTGCGGCGCGCCGTTGAGCTGGCGCACGGTGGCATTGAGGGCCATGGGGTTACCTCCGCTTACGGTTGGGCCGCCGGCGCCGCAGCGTTGGCACGCTCGACGAAGGCATTGGTGTAGGTCCTGGACAGATCGATGTTGGCCTTGGCCACATCCGTGTTGAACTCGCGCAGCACCTTCAGTGGGGTTTCCAGGTCGGCCGGCGTGAAGTGACCGTCCCGGGTAAAGATCGCGCGGGCGTTCTCCACCGCGCGGGCATAGGTGGCGCGGTCGCCGGAGACGTAGCTGTCCGGCAGGGCCGCGACGATCTCCTCGGCGCTGTTGTCGGCGATGAACTTCAGCGCCATCTGCTCGGCCCGGGCAATCTTCGCGGCCGCCTCCGGTCGCTTGTCCAGGAAGCTCTGGTTGGCGTACATCACCGAGGTCGGGTACAGGCCGCCATAGACCTGGCGGGCGCCGTCATCGCTGCGCGCGTCGAGGAGGATCTTCCCGACCTTGCGCTCGGTGATCAGGGTGGCGGCCGGGTCGTAGTTGACCAGCAGGTCGATCTTGCCCTGCTCCAGCGCGGCGACCGCTGCGGCGCCCGAGCCGACGCCGATCAGCGAGATGCTGTCGGCCGGAATATCGTGCTGGGCGAGGAAGTGACGGACGAAGAAGTCTGACGAGGAGCCCGGTGCGGTGATGCCGACCTTCTGGCCCTTGATGGTGTCCGGGCGGGCCGGATCGAAGGTGGCATCCTCGCGGCCGGCCATCACCAGGCCGGAGTTGCGCGAGAGCAGCACGAAGGCCACCACGTCCTTGCCCTTGGCCTGCATCTGGATGGTGTGGTCGTAGAAGCCGACGGCCACGTCGGTGGAATTGGCCACCAGCGCCTGCAGTACCTTGGAGCCGCCTTGGGCGAAGTTCTCGGTCTTCACTTCGAGACCGACATCCTTGAAATAGCCCTTTGCGTCGGCGATGAAGAACGGCAGGTTGTTGAGGTTGTAGGAGCCGACGCTGATGCGTACCGGTGCATTGTCACCACCGCCGGCGGATGCGCCTTCGGTGCGCCCGCTGTTGCTGCATCCGGCCGCGGCCAGACCAGCCGCGCACAGCGCGGCCATCAAGAACTGCTTGTACATCATCCCTCCCAGGAGTGAAGCATCTACGTTGTAATGGCGGGCATGCGTGTCTACGCCGGCCCGTCCGGATTCAGATCATGCCGCTGACGTCCATTGGCGGGCTTGGGTGGCACTGGCCGTGGTGGGCGCGGGCGAAGTCGCGTACACGCGGCCCTCGAACAAGCGGCGCGCCGTGCGGACCACGCTGGCAATCACCGGCGAATCGCCCGAGCTGCGACTGAGGCCCACCTCCAGGGCCCCGCTCGGATGTTCGAGGGTAATGCGGCCGGGAACGGACAGGCATCCGACCAAAGTGTGGGCCAGCGTGCCCGGCGTAACGGCGGCGGTGGCCAGGCCAACGGCACCGGTAATGGCCAGCGCGGTGTGGCATTGATGCGGCATGAAATAGCGCACCTGCAGATCGCCCCCATGTTGCGGCGCCGACAGCAGCACCGGCTTCGGAATGACCTTGTTGCCGGCGTCGGCGATGCCCATGCGGGCGCCCGCCTCGATGCGCAGCGCTTCCAGGCGGCGCATGAATACCGCGTCCGCGTTCAGTTCGGCGGGCGGGGCATCGCCGCGCATGCCCAGGTCTTCGGCACGCACCAGCATCATCGGCATCGCGCAGTCCACCAGGCTGACCGGCACGCCATCAATGGTCTCCTGCGCGTGCCCGCTGGGCAGCAGCTTGCCGGTGCGGGCACCTGCCGCATCAAGGAAGGAGAGCCTGACCGGCGAAGCCGAGCCCGGCGCGCCGGCAATGCGCGTGTCACCTCGGTACACCACGTTGCCGCCGGGCGTTTCCACCGTGGCGACGATCAGCTTGCCGGTGTTGACGTTGTGGATGCGCACCTCGGTCTGCGGATCCTGCGCCTGCACCAGCCCACGCTCGATGGCATACGGGCCTACGGCCGCCAGCATGTTGCCGCAGTTGGGCGAGGTATCCACCACCTGCTGCTCTACCCGTACCTGGGCGAACAGGTAGTCGACATCGGCGTCCGGACGGCTGGAGCGGTCGATGATCGCCACCTTGCTGGTCAGCGCGTTGCCTCCGCCGATGCCATCGATCTGCAGCGGATGCCCCGATCCCATCACTTCCAGCAGCAGGCGATCGCGTTCGGCGGTGTTAGCCGGAAGGTCGCTGGCCAGGAAGAACGGGCCCTTGGAGGTACCGCCGCGCATGAGAACGCAGGGAATGCTGAGCAGATCGTTGGACATACGTGTGCTAGATTGATGCGTGTAGGGGATGAATGACCCCTCTGTGATTCGATACTGGCATGACCCCAATTGATCTGTGAATTGCTGATTTTTGGATGATTGATACCCGATGAGCATCAATTGCGAAATCCTGGATCTGCGTGCGTTCCTGCTGGTGTCGGAGACCCGCAGCTTCCATCGCGCCGCGGAAATCCTGCACGTCTCCCAGCCAGCACTCAGCCGGCGTATCCAGAAACTGGAACAGGCGGTGGGGTCGCCGCTGCTGGAGCGCACCACGCGCAGCGTCAGTACCACCGCTGTCGGCGAGAACCTGCTGCCGCTGGTGCGCCGCATGCTGGAGGAATTCGATGGATCACTGTTCTCGCTGCGCGGCCGCGAGGACACCCGCGGCGCGACAGTGACCATCGCCTGCCTGCCGACGGCGGCGTTCTACTTCCTGCCCAGCGTGATGGCGCGTTTCCACGAAGCGCACCCGAACGTGCGCTTCCGCATTCTGGATATCCCGGCCACGGAGGGTCTGCAGGCAGTGGAACGTGGCGAAGTGGAGTTCGGCATCAACTTCATGGGCGCCAACGATCCGAATCTCGATTTCGACGTACTGGCAGAGGACCCGTTCGTGCTGGCGTGCCGTCGCGATCATCCGCTGGCGCGCAAGCGCAAGGTGGAATGGGCCGACCTGGCCGAGCACCAGTTGATCACCGTGCATCGCACCAGCGGCAACCGCACGCTGCTGGATGGTGCGCTGGCGCGCGAGAACCTCAAGTTGAGCTGGCACTACGAAGTGACCCACCTGTCGACGTCACTGGGCATGGTCGAGGCCGGCATCGGGGTGTCGGTGCTGCCGAAGATGGCCACGCCAGATGGGGGTCACCCCACCCTGGTGACGCGCGCGATCGGCAACCCGGTGGTGTCACGCACGATCGGCATCGTCCGCCGCCGCGGCGCCCTGCTCTCGCCCACTGCGGAGCGATTCCTGCAGATGCTGATGAGCCAGTGGCGCGGGGAGGCGTGAGCAGCCCCGCAGTTCACGCACCCATCCGTTCCGGCACACTGGGCGCTGACAGGGTCGCCCTTCATGACGAGGCCGCGAAGATCGACGCAATACCTGCAAGCGATCCCACGGCCGCCCATGAGAGCGTGGCGAATGCAGTCAGCAGTACCTTCCGGTGGACGGCCTGCGCTTCGTTCTGGGCCTCCGACCGTCGCGCATAGGGCCTGGAGAAACCCAGCAGTTCGCCGGTGACTGTCAGTGCCCCCATCAGGATCAGTGCGGTCACGCAAAAGCCGAACATGGAGCCTATGAAGGCCAAATGGCGGGTGTCGCCGATAGCCGGCTGAGTTCCGGCCAGGGCTTCCACAAGTTGCCCCGTCCACCGTGCGGGCAGCCAGGCCAGGGCTGCGACAATGCCGAAGTGACTGGCCACGTTGATCCAGAACCAGGATGTGGTCTTCATGACGTCAGCATTTCCGGTGTTGGCCAGTGGCGGGCATCGTGACGCCTGCGCCAGCCCCGCGCAACGCTGCATGGGGAAGCCGGCCAGCGGCCGGCACTACCAGGTCAGTGAGCCTGCGGTTTCAGCCCCTTGCCTGCCGCATCCACCCGCAGCGAGGCCAGGTACCGGGCGTACTTGCCGACGAAGATGCCAGTGAACCCGCCCGTCAGCAGCAGGTAGGCCGCACTGAAACCGGCATGGGAGGTCAGCGACGGCGACACCGCAAATGCGACTTCGAAGCCGTACTTCACCAGGAAGGTGACCAGCAGCAGCGGCAGCAGGCTGAAGTCCGCGCTGCGCCAGAGCTTGCCGGTGCTGCGATCCAGCGTCAGCTTCAATCGATTCAGCAGCAGCCAGGCAAGTGCCGCGCCCGTGGCTATGCCGGCAAGCCACTCGCTCCAGGCGGCCAGCGACGCGCCGAAGCGATGACTGATCGACCACGCGCCCCAGACGGCGAACAGCGCGGGCACGATCGCCAGTTTGTGCAGCGAGGTTTCTGCAGGCTTCATGGCGGCGATGCCACGGGTGACCAGGAAGGCCAGGAGCAGCCAGACCCAGATCGGCGTCTGCGAGGCGAGTTGCTGGAGCATGTTCATGAGCGGTCCCCTTGATGAGTGGTGGCTGAGTGGTGGCGAGGTGCCCTCGCATTGGCGCTCACTATTCGCTTCCGCCCGGGTTGCAGCCAGTGACAGCTGTCAGCCATCGCGGATGACCCGCCGGCATGCTGCGCGTCCCCGGCAGCTGTCGGGGTGGATTCACCCGGTGCACCCTGCGCGGGCCGGCCCTCAGTCCGCGCTACCATCACCACGACGCCGCTGCGAGCCACGTGCATGTACCACGACCCTGTTCGACGTCGCCTGTGTGCGGCGCTGCTGGCCACTGGCTTCGGCCTGTCAGCACCGTCGGCGCTGGCGAGCCGGGCGACGTTGGCGGGATGCGGTTCGCTGACCGCATTGCTGCAGGCCGAACGGCAGCCTGGCATGGCGGCCGTTCTGGTCGATCACGGGCGCATTGCCGCGCTGTGCACGACCGGGCGGCTCAATGACACCCGGCCTGCACCGATTGATCGCCATACCGTGTTCGAACTGGGGTCGATCACCAAGCTGTTCACGGCCCTGCTGATTTTCCGGCTCCAGCAGCGGCATCTGCTCGACGTCACCGCGCCCATCGGCCAGTACGTGGAAGGGTTGCCTTCCGCATGGGCATCCACTTCGCTGCTGCAGCTGCTGAGCCATACCTCAGGCATTCCCAACTATCTGAATGAAGAAAATTTCCTGCGGTTGATGCCGACGAATCCAGCCCCCCGTGAATTGCTCGCAGAGGTGGCCGAGCGGCCGCTGGCGTTTGCGCCCGGTGCGCGGCACGCCTATTCCAATACGAACTACATCCTGCTCGGCCTGGCCATAGAGCATGCAACCGGCATGGACTACTGGCGGGTTCTGCAGGAGGAGATACTGTCGCCGCTGGGCATGCGCGATGCGGGACCGCGTCGTGCAGGCGATCGGCGCCGGGTTGCCCAGGGGCATCTGTTCCAGGATGGCCACTGGCGCGCACCACCGCCCACTGCTCCGGGCTCGGCATGGGCCGCCGGCGGCCTGCTCGCCAGCATCGACGACATGGCGCGCTTTGCTGTGGCGCTGGACCAGCATCGACTGTTGCCCGAGGCGGCCCTGAAGCGGATGTGGTGCGACACACTCCTCGCCAATGGCAGCAAGGCGGGCTGGGGGGCCGGCTGGGAAGTTTCCGATGGCGGAAAGGTAGTCGGCCATGGCGGCGGGACCGCAGGCTTTACCGGGTATCTCCGGCACCGTCCCACCGATCGAAGAACGCTCGTCGTACTGATCAATCGCGCCGGAGACATCAACCCGCAGGGCATTGCAGAGCGCCTCGACCTGGGCATGCGTCGCTGCAATGGGAGGCTTTCCAGGCCGGCGCCTTCGCTGGATCAACCCGGCACCCGGACAACGCGATCCATGCCATGACGCAGATCATCGGCGCTGGCTGATGGAAATGCGCCGCCGGTACTGCGCCACCCACTCCAGCGACGGCGCAACACCGCCGAACGGGAAGAAATGCGGGCTGACCTGGCCATGGGCGCGGGTCAGCCCCTTCACCAGGCAATCGACGAAAACCTCCGGCCCCGCCGTTCCGAGCAGGCGGCCGATCGAGATGCCATACCGGGCGAGCATCGATGCACTGGCGCCTACGCCGCACATCGCCGCATAACGCAGCAAGCGGGTGATGCTGGCCGGACCCGGCACACCGACCAGCACCGGAACGGTGATGCCACGCGTGCGCAGTGCATCCAGCCAGGTCAGCACGGTATCGGCATCGAACGCGAACTGGGTGACGATCAAGGGGGCCATGCCGCGTGCTTCTATGCGCTGGCATTTGTGTTGAAGCGCCTGCCAGCGTTCGTCACTGCTCATTACCGGGTGGCCTTCCGGATGCCCGCCGATGGCGGCGACCTTGATACCGTGTCGCTCCAGAAGACCGGTCTCGATGATCGACGCGCTGTCTGCAAATGGTCCGATGGGCGTGGCCAGGTCACCCGCGATCAGCAGGCAACGCGCGACCCCGGCTTCGCCGGCGGTACGTTCCAGGAAGCGTTCAAGCGCTGCGTGTGACCCGATACGCCGCGCGGAGAGATGCGGCATCGGCTCGAAGCCGAGCTCGCGCACCGCGCATGCGGCGGCCAGGCGTGCATCGTCGTCCTCGCTGGCCAGCCAGGGAATGGAGATGATTGTGCCGCGCGGTATGCGGGCCGCCTCGGCGCGCAGCGCAGGCATGGCTTTCGCGCTGACTTCCAGTGAAAAGGCGTTGAGGAAGGCGTCCGCCCGCAGTGACATGCCTGCCGACATCAACGCGCTCCGCCCACATTGCCGGCAAGCGGCGAGCTGTTACGGGCCAGCTCGATGAAGGCCTGGAGGTAGTCGATACCGGTATCGGCCTCGCGCGCGCCCAGGTAGATCTGCTTGGGGATGCCTTTGGCACCCAGGCGGACGGGCACGACGTCCATGCGCGCAGCGTACTCCTCCACCAGCCAGCGCGGCATGGCGGCCACGCCGCGGCCGCTGGCCACCATCTGCATCATGATGTCGGTGGTTTCAATGGCCTTGTGGCGCCGCGGCGTGATGCCGGCCGGCAGCAGGAACTGGTTGTAGATGTCCAGGCGCTCGAACGGCACCGGGTAGCTGATCAGCACTTCCTGGCCGAGCTGGCGCGGCTTTACGTAGTCCACCTTGGCCAGGGCGTGGTTGCTGGCCACCACCAGCACCTGCTCGTAGTCGAACACGGGAATGAACTTCAGGCCTGGCTTCAGCAATGGGTCGGGGGTGACCAGCAGGTCGATCTCATAGCCGAACAGCGCGCCGATGCCGCCGAACTGGAACTTCTGCTTGACGTCCACATCCACGTCCGGCCATGCCGCCAGGTACGGCGAGACGATCTTCAACAGCCACTGATAGCAGGGATGGCACTCCATGCCGATGCGCAGCGCGCCGCGCTCGCCCTGTGCGAACTGGCCCAGCCGCTCCTCGGCCAGGTCCAGCTGCGGCAGCACGCGGTTGGCGACTGCCAGCAGGTATTGCCCGGCCTGGGTCAGCCGCAGGCTGCGGCCTTCGCGCAGCCACACATCGGTGCCGAGCTGCTGCTCCAGCTTTTTCATGCTGTGGCTCAGGGCTGACTGGGTCAGGTTGAGCACGCCGGCCGCGGCGGTGAGCGAGCCCTGCTGCTCAACCTGCTGCACGATGCTGAGGTGGATCCGTTCCAGCATGACGATGAATCTCGCTCATGGATTGGTGAAGTAATACCATTTTACGTCATGGAAGGCACTGACTAGGATCGGGTCATGCTTTCACCTGCCCACCCCCTTCGAATCGTCGCCGTCTCCGGCGGATTGCAACGCCCTTCCAGGGCCGCCACGCTGGCCGAGCATCTGCTGGACCTGATCGGCGAGGACATCCATTGCGAGCAACACCTGATCGAACTGGGCGAGCTGGCGCCGCAGCTGGCCGGCGCACTGTGGCGCTCACAGTTGCCCGACGCTGTGGAGCGGCAGCTGGTTGCTGTTGAACAGGCCGACGTACTGGTGGTGGCAACGCCGGTCTACCGCGGTTCGTACACGGGGCTGTTCAAGCACTTCTTCGACTTCATCCACCAGGACGCACTGGTCGACACCCCCATCCTTCTGGCCGCCACCGGTGGCAGCGAGCGCCACTCGCTGGTGATCGACCATCAGCTGCGCCCGCTCTTCAGCTTCTTCCAGGCGCGCACCCTGCCATTGGGTGTCTACGCCACCGATCGCGATTTCGCCGACGGCCGCGTGCACAGCGACGCCCTGATCGAGCGGGCGCGACTGGCGGTACGGCGGGCCATGCCGCTGCTGGCGCTGCCCCGCCATCGTGCCACCGCCCTTGAGACCGCCGCAGCGCTTTGAATGCCGGATGCCCTCGCCCGCATCCGGATGCCACCCCGCAACACGGAACGCCGCCCATGACGACCGACACCTTCACCTTCAGCATCACGCGCATCCCCTTCAACGAGGACTACCAGCCCGCCGATGGCACGCGCATCACCACCAATTTCGCCAATCTGGCGCGCGGCGCATCCCGGCAGGAGAACCTGCGCAACACGATCAGCATGATCAACAACCGCTTCAACGATCTGGCGCACTGGGACAACCCGAGCGCGGATCGCTATGCGGTCGAGCTGGACATCATCTCGGTGGAGATGCACATCGACGGCAGCGATGGCAGTGATCCGTTCCCGTTGATCGAGGTCCTGCGCCCAACCATTGTCGACACGCAGACCGGTGCGCGCACCGAGGGTATCGTCGGCAACAACTTCTCGTCCTACGTGCGCGACTACGATTTCAGCGTGGTGCTGCCGGCCAGCAACGAGGGCAAGGCCACCTTCGGCATTCCGGAAGGCTTTGGCGACCTGCATGGCAAGCTGTTCAAGCACTTCCTGGAGTCTGACGCCTACCGTGCCAACTTCAGCAAGGGGCCGGTGATCTGCATCAGCGTATCCAGCAGCAAGACCTACCACCGCACCGAGAACCACCATCCGATCCTGGGCGTGGAATACCGCCAGGGCGAGTTCTCTCCCACTGACCAGTATTTCGACAAGATGGGCCTGCAGGTGCGCTACTTCATGCCACCGGGCAGCGTGGCGCCGCTTGCCTTCTACTTCCAGGGCGACCTGCTGGGGGATTACTCGAATCTGGAACTGATCGGCACCATCAGCACGATGGAAGCGTTCCAGAAGATCTACCGCCCGGAGATCTACAACGCCAACTCTGTGGCCGGCAAGGTCTACCAGCCCAGCCTGAAGCACCAGGACTATTCGTCCACCCGCATCGTCTACGACCGCGAAGAGCGCAGCCAGCTGGCGGTCAAGCAGGGCAAGTTCACCGAAGAACACTTCATCAAGCCGTATCGCGCCGTGCTTGAGCAGTGGGCTGCCCGCTGATCCATCGATTTTCCATTCGCCCCCAGGAAACAAGACGCAATGTCGACGAAGAAACTGCTCCCTACCTCCACCGCCGGCAGCCTGCCCAAGCCGTCCTGGCTGGCAGAACCCGAAAAGCTCTGGTCGCCCTGGAAGCTGCAGGACGAAGGCCTGACTGAAGGCAAGCAGGATGCCCTGCGCCTGTCCCTGCAGGAACAGCAGCATGCCGGCATCGATATCGTCAGCGACGGCGAGCAGACCCGGCAGCACTTCGTCACCACCTTCATCGAACACCTCAGCGGCGTTGATTTCGAGAAGCGCGAGACCGTGCGCATCCGCAACCGCTACGATGCCAGCGTGCCGACCGTGGTCGGCGCAGTGAGCCGTCCGAAGCCGGTGTTCGTGGAGGATGCGAAGTTCCTGCGCCGGCAGACCACGCAGCCGATCAAGTGGGCACTGCCTGGCCCGATGACGATGATCGACACGCTGTACGACGCGCACTACAAGAGCCGTGAGAAGCTGGCCTGGGAATTCGCGAAGATCCTCAACGAAGAAGCAAAGGAGCTGGAAGCCGCTGGCGTGGACATCATCCAGTTCGACGAGCCGGCCTTCAACGTGTTCTTCGACGAAGTGAACGACTGGGGCGTAGCCGCGTTGGAGCGTGCGATCGAAGGACTGAAGTGCGAGACCGCCGTGCACATCTGCTACGGCTACGGCATCAAGGCCAACACCGACTGGAAGCAGACGCTGGGGTCGGAATGGCGGCAGTATGAAGAGTCGTTCCCCAAGCTGCAGACCTCCAACCTCGACATCATCTCGCTGGAATGCCACAACTCGCACGTACCGATCGACCTGATCGAGCTGGTGCGTGGCAAGAAAGTGATGGTCGGCGCCATCGACGTGGCGTCCAGCACGGTGGAGACCGCCGATGAAGTAGCCAACACCCTGCGCAAGGCCCTGCAGTTCGTGGATGCCGACAAGCTTTACCCGAGCACCAACTGCGGCATGGCGCCGCTGGCCCGTGAAGTGGCACGGGGCAAGCTGCGTGCGCTCAGCGAAGGGGCCCGGATCGTGCGTGAGGAGCTTTCGGTGTAGCCCTGGCTGGAGATGTGTTCCCGTTTCGGCGCGAGGAGGATGGAATCTGGCCGGGTACAGACCAGGCTCCACCTCGTCCCTGCACCTCGGGCCTGGCGGCCATCATGCGCGGCCGTGGTGCCAGCGCTTCCTTGATCCGCCCCATCTCCCCTGCCCCGGCTTCAGCCAGGCGCCGAGCCTGCTGCCGCTGCTCCCGCGTCAGCACCTGCGAGGGCACGGCGCCCGCGCCGGGCGGAACAGCCACCAACCGCGCCACCGCATCGCGCAGAGGCAACTGCGGGCAGAGCCGTGCAGCACACCAGCGCTCGGCGTAGCGCTTGGCCTGACGGGCGCTGGTGGCGGACACGACCTTGGCCTGTGACATCTTGCGTGCGTCCAGGTACAGGCGGAACCCGAGCCCGGCATGCGGCACGATACTGGCCACCGAACGGCCGTTCCACCACAGATCCCAGCGCTCGCCGCTCTGCACCCAGCCGGATGGCCGGGAGGCGGTCACGCACGCAGGAAATTTGAACGAAGAGGCCATGGCGGGAAGGATACGAACACCCGTCGCATGACTTGAGACCGGGCGAACACCTGCGCGGAAGGCTGCCCGGATGCACGATTAACGTGACGCGTCACGCTTAATGATGGTTTCGATCCAGTTGAGGTAGCGGGACACGCGGACGTTGTAGACCACCTGGCCATAGAAGCCCGCCTCAAGCGCATGCTCGGGAACGGCGGTGATCCAGGAGCCGAGGCCCACCAGCTGCCAGGTCCCTTCCTTACTGATCAGCAGCGGGCCGCCGCTGTCGCCGTTGCCGAGCACGCCCTCAAGGGGCAGGCCCTGCGGAGGTGGATCGAACCGGTACCAGATATAGCGCGTGTTGCCGCCGGTGATCGCGTTGCAGGCTCGCCGCAGCGCCGTACGATGCGGCCCGCCGGGCGCCAGGCCCACGGCACCGTTGCCGGTGGCGCCTTTCCCTATCAGGGTGGCGACCTGCGTGACCTCGTCGGCGCCACGGTAGAGTGCGACCGGCGGCACATCGCTCACCGGGGCGGCAAGTCTGATCAGTGCGATGTCATCCGACGCCGCCAGAAACGCGTGGATTTTCGACGCGCTCCCGGTTGCCATCGCTTCCTTGCCCAGTGCCTCGGGCATCCTCCGGTAGCCGGGGTGCAGGAAGACACGCTCGACGCCGTAGCCCTTCCCATCGATGGTGATGGTGGCGCCCATCCCCTCTATCGGCGCGGCATGCGCGGCGGTCAGCACCCACTGCGGTGCGATCAGGACGCCGTGCCCCTCGCCCGGCATGTCTGCCAGTGCCGGGAACACCAATGCGTCGATCCGGTACCTGGCATCGTCAACATCATCGCGGATGACCACGGCACCGGTGGCGAACGGGAGCGTGGCCAATGCCAGGAAAATCCAGCGCTTCATGATTGCTTTCATCCTTGCAGTTCAATCACAACAGCCTAGGGGATATCCCTGCAATACGGGGAGATCGTGCGACCACTCCCGGCGATGGCCGACGAACCCGGGGAAACGGGAGTTGAAGCCAGGTGGGCCATGCCCTACCTGCGGCCCCGATAGGGTTCGCAGCCCACGCCGTCATTGTCACGATCGAGGTGCGGGCCATACCCCGGATCACCACGCCGTACCGGCGCAACCCCAGCGGCGCGGGCCTCCGCGCAGTTGGCAAATGCCCGGGAACCGCGCGCGGGGGCGGGGGCGAAACTGCTGCGCGGAGTGTCGACGTATCGAGGGGCAGCTGGAGCGCCTCGATGGCAGTGATACTCACCCGTTTTCCGGTTGGTGTGGCAACCCTGCTTGTCGAACCCGCCCGGATGCGCGAGCACATTGGCGGACAGTGCCAGTGCGAGCATGCCGGATGCAGCCAATACGATGGAATCTCGGCGCCGGGTATCCATGCCTTCCCCCTGTCAGGCAATCCTGCCAAAGGGAAGGCTAGCATGGTGTCTCGACCGCCAGGCTTGACGCTGCAGCGGCGACCACTCAGCGCTGGTAGTCCTTCAGGAACAGCCAGGTGATCAGCGTGGCATCCGGCCCCTTCGGGTCGGTGAATGGCAGGCCCGACTGGCTGCCGCTCCAGGCATGCCCCATGCCCTGCACCACATAGTGCTGGACCAGCGTCCTGCCGCCGTACGCGTAGGTGTCGACGGTATACGCGCGGCCGCCCGGCACCTGGCCGTGATAGGTGCTGGTCGGCACGTACTTCACCGAATCGTTGTCCATGCCGTCGTCGGCCAGGTCATTGGTCTGCAGGAACTGGCGCACGGCCTGCTGCCCGTTCACCGGGTTGACGGTGAGGTCGGCGCTGCCATGGAACACCAGCACCGGCAGCGGTCGCGGCGACGGCGAACCCGAACACTGCCATGCCAGGCGACCGTTGCTGTCCGGCGAGTAGATGCTGCCAGCCAACAGTGCGTAGGCGCTACCGGAAATCGTGGTCGCGCCCTTGAACATGCCACCGGAATGGATGGCACCTGCGGCGAACACGTCCGAATAGCAGCCCAGCATGATCGAGGTCATCGCGCCGCCCGCCGAAATGCCGGTGACGTACACGCGATGCGGATCAACGCTGTAAGCCGCCTTCACCTTTTCCACGATGCCGGCCAGGAGCGAGGGCTCGCCACTGTCGCGTGCCTGGTTGATCGGCAGCTGCCAGTTCCAGCAGCGGGCCGGATTGGAGGTGACGTTCTGCCGCGGGTAGACCACGATGAAGCCTTCGGTGTCGGCCACATCGTTGAAGCCCGAGGCCTCGCCCATCAGGTTCGGCCCGGTCACGCAGCCGTGCAGCACTAGCAGCAGGGGCAGCGGTTGTGTGTCGTCGTAGCCGGCGGGCACCCACACCTGGTATTCGCGGGCGCCGAACAGATTGCCGTACAGGCCAATGTCCCAATGCCCGGCCGGGCCTGCGGCAACGGCGCTGCCCGCCATCGCCAGCCAACTGCACAGTATCAGCAGTACAACCTTGATCGAATCGATTCCGGATTTCATGGCCAGATCCTCATGCGTGAGTCGTGGATGAAGGGGTACCGGGATGCGCTTCCGGCTGGGGGCGCGCCCAGTATCCGCATCCGGCGGCCGCTGCCGACTGGACCTAGGTCCAGTCGCCGCTGCCCGATGACACCGCTAGCCTTGGCTGCAGGGGTGGCAATGGGCCATCTGCAAGCACCTGCCTGGGGGAGGACCGAATGAAACGGAATTGTTTGAGTCTCATGATCGGCGCGCTGCTGGCCTCCGGGCCGGTACTGGCACAGGAAGCACCCCAGGCCACGCCGACGGTGAGCAGGACTGCATCACCCACCAACCTGGGCAGCATCAAGGTCACCGCACGCAAGCGCGAGGAAACCCTGCAGGAGGTGCCGGTTGCCGTCACTGCGTTTACCTCCGAGGCGCTGGACAAGATGAATGTCCAGGACATCAGCGACCTGGATGCGCAGGTGCCCAACCTGACCATCTACGCTGCCCGCGGCGCCAGCAGCACGGTCACCGCCTACATCCGTGGCATCGGCCAGTCTGATCCCACCTGGGGCGCCGATCCGGGCGTGGGCATCTACCTGGACGACGTCTATATCGCGCGTCCGCAGGGTGCGCTGCTGGATGTGTTCGATGTCTCGCGCATCGAGGTGCTGCGCGGCCCGCAGGGCACGCTGTATGGCAAGAACACCATCGGCGGCGCGATCAAGTACATCTCGCGCGGCCTGCCCACCCAGACCGAGGGCTTCGCCCAGATCACCGTGGGCAACTACAGCCAGCTGGATGCGAAGGCGGCCATCGGTGGCCCGATCGGCGGTGCCGACAGCGGCCTGCGCGCCCGTGTGGCGGTGGCCAGCATGAACCACGACGGGTTTGGCGAGAACACCTTCAACGGCCAGCCGGTCAGCGACAAGCAGATCAACGCGGCACGCCTGAACCTGGGCGCGTATGCGGGCGATGACTTCGACGTGCAGTTCGCACTGGACTGGATCGACGATCAGTCCGGCATGCGCGGCTCGAAGATGCTGGCGCCCAATCCGTTCCTGCGCGCCTACCCGCCGATGGACAGCCGCTATGACATCCGCTCGGGCATGCGCAACCTCAACAACGTGGAGAGCAAGGGCGCCTCGGCCACGGTGAACTGGCGGCCGAACGAAGACATCGCACTGAAGTACGTGATCGCCAAGCGTGAATCGGACAGCGAGGCCAACATCGACTTCGATACCGCTCCGGTCAAGCTCGCCGACGTGGGTGGCACCTACCACGACGACCAGGTCAGCAACGAAGTGCAGGTGAACTACGATGCCGGCGGCCGGATGCGCGGCGTGGTCGGCCTGTACCAGTTCAGCGGCGAAGCTGGCGGGCAGATCCAGAACAACTACTTCAGTGCGCAGTTCGCCGACAACCAGGGCAAGGTGCTGACCGACAGCATCGCGCTGTACGCGGACTGGACCTTCGACCTGACCAGCAGACTGAAGCTCGATGTCGGCGCCCGCTACACCGACGAGGACAAGCGCGCGATCGTGCTGAACCGCCTCTACGCCGACCCGGGCTTCAGCCGGCCGGTGGCGGTGACCGCCGATTTCGACAAGAAGACCAACTTCAAGAACGTCTCGCCCAAGGTCTCGCTGGACTACCAGATCACCCCGGACATCATGGTCTATGGCCTGGCGACGCGTGGCTTCAAGTCCGGTGGCTACAACATCCGTGCCAACGCGGTGGCGGTACCGCGCTCGGCGGAGCCGTTCGATGACGAGACCGTGGACAGCTACGAAGTCGGCAGCAAGATGGCCTTCCTCGACCAGCGCCTGTTCCTGAATCTGTCGGCGTTCTACAACAAGTACAAGGACATCCAGCTGTCGGTGTTCACCGGCCTGGATACCAACGGCGATGGCATCGACGATTCCTTCTTCGGCGACTTCACCAACGCCGGCGCCGGTACCGTCAAAGGCCTGGAAGTCGAGTATCAGTACCTACCCAGCCAGCACTGGCTGATTTCCGGAAACCTGGCATGGCTGGATACCAAGTACGACGAGTACATGGACCGCGGCATCAACGTGGCCAGGCAGATGAAGTTCACCAATGCCCCGGAATTCTCTGGTGCGTTCAACGTGGAATACCGCACCGACCTGGCCAACGGCAGCAACCTGTCGGCACGGGTGAGCTACAGTTACCAGAGCGAAGTGTGGCCGACCACCGACCTCAGCCCGGTGATCCGACAGCAGGGTTACGGGCTGGTCAATGCCGGCGTCATCTGGCGCTTGGATGACGCGTGGACCTTCTCGCTGCAGGGCACCAACCTGGCCGACAAGGAATACCGCACCACCGGCTACAACATCCCGGCGGTCGGCACGCTGATTGGCTTCTATGGCCCACCACGCGAATATAGCCTCAGCGTCCGTTACGATTTCTAGCGCATCCGTTACGATCTTCAGGAAGCTTCTGCATGACGCAGTCTTACGACGACCTGTACTGGAACAGCAATGATGGATTGCGCCTGCATGCGCGCGACCATGCACCCGATGCGGGGCAGGCAGCGCGTGGCACGGTGGTCTGCATTCCAGGACTGACCCGCAATGGTGCCGACTTCGATGCGCTTGCCGATGTACTCACCGCCGAGGGCTGGCGCGTGATCGCGGTCGACCTGCGTGGTCGTGCAGGCTCGGAACGCGCATATCACCCGTCCAGCTACAACCCGCGTGCCTATGCGGATGACATGGTTGCGTTGCTGCGCTCGCAGAACATCGACAAGGCGGTGTTCATCGGCACCTCGCTGGGCGTGCTGGTGACCATCACCCTCGCCTCGCGCGCGCCCGGGCGGATTTCCGGGGCGGTGCTCAACGATGCCGGCCCCAAGGTGCCACGCGAGGCGCTGGCACGGATCGGCAAGTACGCCGGCAAGCCGGTCCCGCCGATGGACCCGGTGCAGGCCACGGCCTACGTGGAATCCATCGGCAAGGCTGCGTTCCCGCGCTTCAGCACCGACGACTGGCGGCAGATGGCGGTGCGCACCTTCCGCCCGCGCAGCGATGGCCTGCTGGAACTGGACTACGACCCGGCAGTGATCCGTACTACCCGGCCATGGTTGCTGTGGCTGTTGCGTCCGCTGCTGTGGCGTGCGGTCCGCGGGCTGACCGCACGGGTGCCGGTGCTGGTGGTACGCGGTGCGCTGTCCGACATTCTGCCGGCCGATGTCGCGCGGCAGATGGCGGCCACCTCGGAAAGTGCCCGCCTGGTGGAGGTGCCCGATGTGGGGCACGCGCCGATGCTGTCCGAGCCAGAGGCGCGTGACGCGATCCTGACCTTGCTGGAGCGTGTGGCGTGAGTGCGGACAGCGACCTGCCTCCCGCCCTGCAGGCGTTGCAGCAGTGGGCCGCCAGTGAGCGGCTGAGTGGCGTGACCCGCGTGGACCAGGCGCGCATCGATGCTTTTGCCGACGCCACCGGTGACCACAACTGGATCCATGTCGATCCAGCGCGGGCGCAGGCGCAGATGCCGGGTGGGCATACCATCGCACATGGCTTCCTGTTGCTCTCGCTGACGGTGGAGGACGATGTGGCCGCCCTCGCCGGCTTCCCCGGCATCGCCCATGCGCTCAACTACGGCTTGAACAAGGTCCGCTTCCTGGCGCCGGTGCCGAGCGGGTCCGAGGTGCGGGTACGCTCGCAGCTGGTGTCACTGGATGCGCGCCAGCCCGGCCAGTGGCTGCTGACCCAGCGCAAGGCCGTCGAGCGGGTCGCCGATGGCGAGCTGGCACTGGTCGCTGAGCAGCTGTCACTGATCGTGATCGCCGCCTAGCACCACCCTGCCCGCTTCTCTCCCTACACTGGAGCGATGTTGACGCCCTCCATCGTCCTCTTCGCCTGCATTGCATGGACCGCACTGCTGTTTGGCGTGGCGCTGTGGGGCGAGCGCCGCGGGCACCGGCTTTCGAAGGCCTGGCCGCTCATCTATGCACTGTCGCTGGCCGTGCACTGCACCGCGTGGACCTACTACGGTGCGGCCTCGCAGGGGCAGCAATGGGGTTTCCCCATTCCACCGACCCTGGCCGGCATGGCGCTGATCTTCGCGTTGGGCCTGCCGTTCCTGCTCCGCCTCGGGCGGCTGGCCAAGCAGCACAACAGTGCCACCATAGCCGATCTGGTCGTTGCACGACTGCGTGCCGATCGCGGCCTCGGCTTCACTATCACCCTGGTGGCGCTGTTCGGCATCATTCCCTACATCGCACTGCAGCTGAAAGCCGTCAGCCAGGGGCTGGGTGCCCTGCTCGGTGATCGGTTCGCGCCTGTCGGTGCGCAGCTGGACATGTCGTTCTGGTTCGCGCTGACGATGGCCGCGTTCACCCTGCTGTTCGGTGCACGCAAGGCCTCGGCTACCGAGCCCAACCGCGGCATCGTGGTCGCGCTGGGCCTGGAATCGGTGCTGAAACTGGTCGCACTGCTGGCCATTGGCCTGTATGCGGCGCTGTCCGTGAACAAAGCCGGCACGCCGCTGCTGGAGAAGATGGCGCAGCTGCCGCCACCGGCCATCGTGCCGGACTATCTCACCATGGTCGCGCTGGGGGCGATCTCCGCGTTCACCCTGCCGCACCAGTTCCACGTCGGCGTGGTCGAGCTTCGCCAGACATCGGACCTGAAGACGGCACGCTGGATGTTCCCGGTCTACCTGCTGCTGATCGGTATGCCGTCGGTGCCGATGGCATTGGCCGGTGCCGCGCAGCTGCCGGCCTCGGTATCACCGGACCTGTACGTGCTGGCGCTGCCGCAGGCCGGTGGCCATCATCTGCTGGCGCTGCTGGCCTATCTGGGCAGCCTGAGCGCGGCCACCGGCATGATGATCCTCTCCGGGCTGACCCTGTCGATCATGCTTGGCAACCACGGATTCGGTTCGCGCCTGCTCGGCGGCATCGAGGGTGGCGTGGCCAACGCCGATCTGCGCCCGCGCGTGCTGGCGTTCCGCCGTGCCGGCATCCTCGCCGTGTTCCTGATGTCGTGGCTGTACAGCCGCGCGATGAGCGACACCGAGGCACTCAGCGATTTCGGCCTGATGTCCTTCACCGCCCTCTCGCAGCTGGCACCGGCTGTGCTGCTGGCGGTGTATCGCCCACGTACGCCCTCCGCGGCCATCATGGCCGGCATCGTGCTGGGCTCGTTGGCCTGGCTGTGGCTGGTACTGCTGCCGATGGTGATCCCGGCCGCGACGCCGTCGGTCGACGCCGACGGGCTGCATTGGTTGTCGGTGGTCTCGCTGCGCGTGCAGCCGGGGCATATCGCCATCAGCATGGGGGCCAGCCTGGCGGTCAACCTGCTGGCCGTGGCCCTGGTGTCGCGGGCCGTGCGTCCGTCCTTGCCGCGGAGGCGGGATGCGGTGGCTGCGGCGTCCCTGCGCAGGACCGCCGGACGCTTCCTTGGCCAGGAGCGTGCGCGCCAGCTGCTGGAGGGCCACGCCGGGCAGATGCTGGATGACGACCGGGTCACCGCCGTCGAGCGTGAGCTGACGGCCGTGGTCGGCGCAGGCATGGCACGGCTGTTGGTCGAAGCCGCACGCGAGGGCGGCGCCGCGCCGCTGGACGCGGTGACCCGCGCCGTCGGCGAGGCCACCCAGGTGCTGCGCTTCAACCAGCGCCTGCTGGAAGCTGCGCTGGAGAACATGAGCCAGGGTATCAGCGTGGTCGATGCGCAGCTGCAGCTGGTGGCCTGGAACAGCCGCTACGCCGCGCTGTTCAAGTTCCCGCCGGAGCTGCTGCAGGTCGGGCAGCCGGTGGTCAACCTCACGGCATGGGCACTGGGACAGCTGAAGATCGGCGACGGCCCTGGCGACACGCCGACCAAGGCATTGCAGCGCCGCGTCGCGCATATGCGCCGTGGCACGCCACACCTGTCCGAACGGATCTTCCCCGATGACACCATCGTCGAGATCCGCGGCAACCCGATGCCGGGCGGTGGCTATGTAGCCACCTTCACCGATGTCACGGCGTTCCGCCGCGCGGAAGATGCGCTCAAGCGCAGTAATGAGAATCTGGAACGCCGGGTACAGGACCGCACCGCGCGGCTGCAGCAGGCGGTACAGGAGGCCGAGCGCGCGAACGCGGCAAAAACGCGCTTCCTGACGGCGGTCGGCCATGACCTCATCCAGCCCCTGCATGCGGCCCAGTTGCTGACCGAGGCGATGTCGCAGCACATCGAGTCCGAGTTCCTCGACAGTTTCCTGCGGCAGATCCGCGGCGCATTGGATTCCACTGATGACCTGCTGTCCGGCCTGCTGGATATCTCGCGACTGGAAGCCGGTGGGCTGGTGGCCGATCCCCGCCCCTTCGCGCTGTCGACCGTGCTGGATCCGCTTGCGCAGGAGTTCGCGGTGCTGGCGGCGGCGCGTGGCCTGCAGTTCCGCCACGTGCGGAGCCAGGCCTGGGTCCAAAGCGACCCACTGCTGCTGCGCCGGGTGCTGCAGAACTTCCTGGCCAATGCCATTCGTTATACCCGCCATGGCGGTGTCTTGCTGGGTGTGCGCCGCCAGGGGCAGGCACTGATGATCGGCGTGCATGACACCGGCCCCGGCATTGCTCCGGAGCAGCAGGCGGTGGTGTTCGAGGAGTTCCACCGGATCGATCGCAGCAACGGGCAAGGACTGGGCCTGGGCTTGACCATCGCGCACCGAATCGCCGACCTGCTGCATGCACCCTTGCACCTGCGCAGCGTACCCGGGCATGGCTCGGCCTTCTCGATCAGCGTGCAACGCGCAGCACCCCCTGTGACCCCGCGCAGTCCACCACCGACGGGCGGCAGCAGCGCCCTGAAGGGAATTCGTGTACTGGTGGTGGACAACGACCCGGACGCACTGGAGGCGATGCGGCAGCTGCTGCATTCCTGGGGTTGCGATGTGATCGCGGCAGGCAACGCCGATGACATCGGACCCTCAGCGCACGAGGCGGCGCTGTGGCTGTTCGACTATCACCTGGATGATGGCGATACCGGTGTTGCGCTGTGGAAGCGGCTGGTGGGCATGCATGGGCCGCGGCCGACGGTGATCCTCAGTGCCGATACCGGCAGCGATACGCGCGGGGCGGTGCGCGGCGTTGGGCTGTCCCTGCTCAACAAGCCGTTCAAGCCGTTGGCGCTGCGCTGGGCGATCAACCACCTGCTGGCGACCACTGCCACGCCCTGACCCATCAGGGCTCGGGAAGCTCTTCGATCTGCCGGGACGGATCGGCCAATCCCATTTCGTGCAGCACGCGGATGGCCTGCGCGCGGTTGCGCACGCCCAGCCGCTCCATGATGCGTGTCATGTGTGCCTTGACCGTGCGCAGCTGTACGCCCAGCCGGTCGGCGATCTGCTTGTTGAGCAGGCCCTCGGCCACCAGCCCCAGCACCTTGTACTGATGTGCCGACAGGCTGGCCAGGCGTGCGGCCAGGTCGGCATCCCTGCTGAACGGTGCCACCCGCGCCACCGGCTCGCGCAGCAACGCTGGAATCCAGCGCTCACCCTCCAGCACGGACTGCAGCGCGGACTGCAGTTCGTTCAAGCCCGAGCTCTTGGGCAGGTAGCCTGCGGCGCCGAGGTCGATGGCACGCCGGATGACCTGCGGCTCCTCGTTGGCGGAGACGATGATGATCGCCAGGCCCGGCTGCAGGGCACGGATCGTGGCCAACCCGGCCAGCCCGTGGTTGCCGGGCATGTGCAGGTCAAGCAGCATCAGGTCGATCGACTGGTTCTCGATCACCTCCAGCACGCCGTCCAGCGAATCAGCCTCGCTGATCTGCAGATCGGCGACCGCCTCTTCCGCCGCGCGATGCAGTGCCGCACGGAACAAGGGGTGATCATCGGCGATGAGCAGGGTTGGCATGTCCTGGCGAGATTATCAAATCGGGTGCGCGCGGGAACAGGTACCTAGGTACGCTGGTACAGCAGGAAGGGCTTGCTAGTGTGGGGCGGAGAAGGCCGGCGACCGCAACGCCGCCCACGAGGAAATGCCATGTCAACCGCCCCCACTCCCGATGCCCATGCCTATCCACTGCTGATCAAGCAGCTGCTGCTGATGCCGCTGGCGGTGAGCCCTGGACAGGAAATCGTCTACGGCGACCAGGTACGGTTCGATTACCGCACCCTGCACGCGCGCATCGGCCAGCTGGCAGGCCTGCTGACCTCGCTGGGAGTCGGCCACGGCGACACGGTGGCGGTGATGGACTGGGACAGCAACCGCTACCTGGAGGCCTACTTCGCGGTGCCGATGATCGGTGCGGTGCTGATGATGGTGAACGTGCGCCTGGCCCCCGAGCAGATCGCGTACACGCTGAACCACAGCGGCGCGCGGGCGATCCTGGCCAACCGCGAGTTCCTGCCGCTGCTGGACGCCATCGACGAGCAGCTGCCGGACCTGCGCACCCGCATTCTGCTGGACGATGCCGATGGCCCGCTGCCGCCAGGCTTCGCCACCGAGTATGAAGCGGGCCTGCGTGATGCCACGCCGGTCGTCCGCTTCCCGGACTTCGACGAGAATGCCCGTGCCACGGTGTTCTACACCACCGGAACCACCGGGTTGCCCAAAGGGGTCTATTTCAGCCATCGGCAGCTGGTGCTGCATTCGCTGGCGGCGATGGCCGCGCTCGGCGGCGCCCCCCGCCAGGGCCGCCTGCACCGTGACGACGTCTACATGCCCATGACCCCGATGTTCCATGTGCACGCGTGGGGCCTGCCCTACGTGGCTACCGCGATGGGCATCAAGCAGGTCTATCCGGGGCGCTACCTGCCTGCGAAGCTGCTGGCGTTGATCGCGCGCGAAAAGGTGACCTTCTCGCACTGCGTGCCAACCATCCTGCACATGCTGCTGGAGCACCCGGACGCGGCGCAGACCGACCTGGAGGGCTGGAAGGTGATCATCGGCGGTGCCGCCCTGCCCCGTGCCCTGGCGCAGCGTGCGCTGGCACGGGGCGTCGATATCTTCGGCGGCTATGGCATGTCCGAGACCTGCCCTCTGCTCACCATCGCCCAGATCGACGTGGACAGCGTGACCGATGCCGACGAGGTGCTTTCATTGCGCACTAAGGCCGGCATCCCGGTGCCGCTGGTGGACCTGCGGATTGTCGACCCGGACATGGGTGATGTCGTCCACGATGGCGTCGCCACCGGCGAAGTGGTGGCACGAGCACCCTGGCTGACCCAGGGTTACCTGCACGATCCCGACGCTTCGGCAGCGCTGTGGGCGGGCGGCTACCTGCACACCGGCGACATCGGCAACATCGATGAAGGTGGCTACCTGCGCGTCACCGATCGCATCAAGGACGTGATCAAGACCGGTGGCGAATGGATCTCCTCGCTCGCGCTGGAAGACATCATCGCACTGCACCCGGCGGTCAGCGAGGTCGCGGTGATCGGTATCGCCGATGCGAAATGGGGCGAACGGCCGCTGCCACTGGTGGTCAGGCAGCCCGGCCGTGATGTGTCAGAGGCGGAGATCATCGAACTGGTCGCAGCGCGCAGCCGTTCCGGAGACATCTCACGCTATGCGATTCCGGAGCGTGTCAGCTTCGTGGATGCGATCGAGCGGACCAGCGTGGGCAAGATCAACAAGAAAAAACTGCGCGGGCTGCATGATCCGGGCGCTGGCACCGGCGGGCGCTGACGCCCTCTGCCGGCACGGCTCAACCGCGCGATGCCCTGCCCTGCAGCAACTGGACCCAGGCCTGGAATCCCTCCAGGAAGCGCTGCAGGCGCTTGCGCGTCGCCGCGTCGAAATCGTCCGCGTCATTGTTGTAGGCGGCCGCTGCTTCGGCCACATAGAGCTGTGGCGAGGCCATGGTCAATGCCCCCATGGCGGTCAATGTATGGCGCAGCTGCGACTGCGCCAGTTTGGTGCCCCAGTAACCCGGCGTGGCGCCGATGATCGCCACCGGCTTGGCCGAAAGGACCGTGCGGTATTCGGCATCGTCGCGGGACAGCCAATCGAGCGTGTTCTTGAGTACGCCGGGCAGTGACTGGCTGTACTCCGGCGTGGCGATCAGCACGCCGTCAGCGGCTGCAATGGCCGCGCGCAGGCGCTTGACCCCGGCAGGACCGGCCGGGTCGGCGGCTTCCAGGTCTTCGTCGAACAGCGGAATATCGGCAATGGTGTCATGCACGGTCAGCAGCAGGCCCGCAGGCGCGGCGCCTGCTGCAGCCCTGACCAGGCGCCGGTTGTAACTGTTGCTGCGCAGGCTGCCGGCAAACGCCAGGATGTTCAGCGGTGGAGGGTTGTCGGACATGCGGGATTCCTGGAATGAGTCGGTGCGGGGTCACGGGCCAGGCATCGACAGCGCGGGAGGCACCGGGAACGGTCGCGCACAGCGTACCCCAGAAGCATCGCGCCCCAGCTGCAGGTGCAGGTGTCAGCCATGTCCCGTCAGCCCGTGGCAAGCACGATCACCTGGTCGGCTGCGGTCACCACGCTGCGGCGATGGGTAATGGCTACGATCGTGACATCACCGGCTAGCGCACGGATATGGCCCATGATCTCGCGCTCGGTCGCCTCGTCCAGCGCCGAGCTGGCTTCATCCAGGAACAGGATGGCGGGCTCTCCGTAGAGTGCACGCGCAATGGCGATGCGCTGCCGTTCGCCGCCGGAAAGTTTCAGGCCACGCTCGCCCACGGTGGTTTCAAAGCCTGCGGGCAGCGCGTCGATCAAGGCCAGGATCGACGCCTGGCGGGTCGCGCGGCGCAACCGGGTGTCGTCGCGCGGGCGCCCCAGCAGGATGTTGTCGGCCAGGCTCTCGTTGAGCAGGATGACATCCTGGGGAACGACGGCGACGGCGGCGTGCCACGCGGCACGGTCGATGTCGGCCAGGTCGGTGCCATCCACCAGGATGCGACCGTGCTGGGGCTCGATCGACTTCAGTGCCAGCTTGAACAGCGTCGACTTCCCTGCCCCGGTCTCCCCCATCAGGAAGTTGATGCCGCCGCGCCCGGCGTGGAAGGACGCATCCCGGACGCCGCGTCCATTGCCGTAGCGATGGCTGACATGCTGGAACTCGATCCGGCCGCATTCTCCGTGGAATCGGCCGGCGTTTGCTGCCTGCCGCTCTTCGGGTGCCGCCCACAGGGCCGATAGCGGCGTCAGCAGCGTCCACGAACGGGCAACGTCATCGATCGAGCGCGCGATCATTTCAAAGGGCATGTTGAGCTGCAGCAACAGCAGGTTGAACAGCACGATATCGCCGACGCTCAGGTCACCGCTCTGATAGCGCGGGAGCAGCAGTGCGAAGGTGACGATGAACTCGACCGCCAGGCCGATGCCCAGCAGCGCGATGAAGCCGACCCGCTGCAGCACGTAGGCCCGCCAGCTGTCGCGCACCTCCTGGGCCTTCTGTTCGAAGCGCTGGATCATCCACGCGCTGCCGCCGAACTGCCGCAGCGTCTCCATCGCGTTCATCGCATTGCCGACGAAGCGCGCATTCTGCTGGCCCGCTTCGACCGCCGCCTCACGATGGATCCGTGCTCGCCGCGTAGCGATGGCCGAGAGCGTGACGGCCACAGAACCGTAGCCCAGCACGATCGCCACCATCTGCAGGTTGATCAGCGCACCCAGTGTCAGCAGGGTCAGCAGGATCTGCAGTGCGCTGGGAATGAACACCACCAGGCCAAGCTGCACCACGATCTTCAGGGCGTTGCGGCCCTTCTCCCCGGCCACCTGCAGTTCGGCTGCGTTGTAATCCAGGAAGAAGCTGTGTGTCTTCTTCAGCAGCCGCGCGAAGTAGCGGGTGCTGGTGATGAAACCCAGGTTCTCGCCACTGAGGAACGACAGGTACTGCACGGTGTTCTGCAGGATGCTGGCGGCGCCGAGCATCACCGCGTAGAGCAGGAACCCTCCCGCCAGTTCACGGATGCCTTCCGTGCTGATGCGGTCGATCAGGCGCGAGAACAGGTACGGCGCTGCCACCGTGGCCAGGCTGGAAAGCACGACGATGGCGGCAATCAACAGCAGCAGCCTGCGGTCCGCCTTCCAGTACGCGGTGAGGATCTCGGTGACCGGCGGCGGCAGCGCGAACATTCTCATCAGCGTCGGTCCGGCATCGGTGCAGTGGCTCCTGTGTGGCGGTGTGCCTGCTGTCGCCTCTCGGCACAGCAAGAGATCGTCGCGCATCTTGAATGATATGATATAACATCGCTATTGAAGGCGCGATGGCTCGTGCCGCAGACCAACATCCGATGAGATCGATGGACCGGGGCATGAACAACGCATCCACCGCCAGGCCGGCGGCATTGGTGGTCGCCAGCCTGGCCGCCGCTCTGCAGCTCAACGCGCCGGCAATGGCGCAGGATGCCAGCGTTCCCGGCAGTCCTGTCCAGGGCGACCGGCGATCCGATACCGCCACGCTGGACAAGGTGATGGTCATTGGCAGCAACATCCGCGATGCCATTGGCGGCGGCGCCTCCCCGGTCATCGTGATCGACCGGGAGGCCATTGATCGAACCGGGGTGGCCTCGTTGCAGCAGCTCTTCGAGAAGCTGCCACAGAACTTCGGCGGTGGTGCCAACGGCGCCAACGTCGGCAACCTCGGCGTCGACCGCGATACCGGCAACAACTTCGGCCAGGGCAACGCCATCAACCTGCGTGGCCTGGGCACGGGCACCACGCTGACGCTGATCAATGGCCACCGCGTGACCTCCTCGAACCGCTATCAGTACGTCGACATCTCGCTGATTCCGCTGAGTGCCATCGAGCGCGTGGAGATCCTCACCGATGGCGCCTCGGCCATCTACGGCACCGACGCCGTCGGCGGTGTGGTCAACATCGTCCTGCGCCGCGATTTCACCGGCTATGAAACCTCGCTGCGCTACGGCAGCGTCACCCGCGGCAACATGGACGAATACCAGGCATCGCAGTCGGCCGGCTGGTCGTGGGAGGGTGGCCACCTGATGGCCAGCTACGAGTTCCTGAAGCAGTCCAACCTCGCCGCGGTCGACAAGGACTTTTCCAGGAACGTCACGGTCAGGCCGTACGACATCTATCCCGGCTCGAAGCGGCACAGCCTGCATCTGGACGGCGTGCAGGCGCTCAGTGATGTGCTGACGCTCAACCTGACCGGCTCCTTTGCCAAGCGCGAGATGGACACCACCATTTCCGGCACTGCCGACGAGACCCGCCTGTTCCCGCACACGCGGCAGTTCGATGTGTTCGCCGGCCTTACCCTCGAGCTTCCGCGCCAGTGGCAGGCCCGTCTGAATTCCGGATTCGGCAGAAGCGACGTCTCCTACGAGAGAACCACCATCACCGGCAGCTCGGTCAGCACCGCACCG
Organism: Stenotrophomonas sp. 22692; assembly: GCF_052045015.1. NCBI lineage: Bacteria > Pseudomonadati > Pseudomonadota > Gammaproteobacteria > Lysobacterales > Lysobacteraceae > Stenotrophomonas > Stenotrophomonas sp. 22692. The sequence continues at coordinate 305,526 of NZ_JBQEMR010000001.1, read as the reverse complement.
CCGACGGATACCCATTCCGAATCGCGCTACCTGGAGATGATCGCCGACGGCGAGCTGTTCAATCTTCCGGCCGGCAGCGTACGCGCGGCATTCGGTGCGGGCTACCGCCGCGATGGCTATGAACTGCTCGATCACCGTGGGCTTGAGAAGCCGCTGGATCTGCAGCGCACGATCCGTTCCGCTTTCGCAGAGTTCAACATTCCGCTGCTGGCAGACATGCCTGGCGTTCGCCGGCTGTCGCTGACTGCGGCCGCACGCTACGACGACTACAGCGATTTCGGTTCCACCCTCAATCCCAAGCTCGGCCTGCTGTGGGAAGCAACGGAAGGACTTTCATTCCGCACCAGCTACGGCCGCTCCTACCGCGCGCCGGTCTACCAGGACATGCAGCTGAACAACACTGTGGTGGTGGCCAAAGTACCCAACCCGAGCGCGGCCAACGGAAGCACGGTGCTGATGATGCTCTCCAACGGCAACCCGGATCTGGGGCCCGAACGTGCCAAGACCTGGACCGGCGGCGTCTCGTTCGCGCCCCCGTCGCTGCCGGGCCTCAAGATCGACGCGAACTACTACCACATCGAGTATGCCGACCGGATCGGCAGCGGTTTCGGCGGCAGTTTCCCGTCGCTGTTCCTGCAGTCCACCGCGCCCTATGCGGACCTGCTCACCGTCAACCCGACGCCGCAGCAGATCCAGCAGGCGCGCCAGCTGGGTGCCTCCGGCCTGGGACTGTTCGTATCGCGGGTGGGCCCTTATGCCCTGGCACCAGGAACCGATGAAACCAGCAGCGAGGTCATCCTCGACAACCGCTTCCGCAACAACGCGTTCACTTCGCAGCGCGGCGTCGATTTCAATGCCTCCTACGATTTCGACGCTGGCCAGACCCGCATCGCGTTGAACCTTGCCGGCCAGTACATCATCGATTCCAAGCGCCGCGTGACCGCCACCTCGCCCGAGGTGGACGCGGTGAATGCGGTGTACTTCCCGGTCGACCTGAAGGTGCGCGGCGGCCTCGCCATGAGCCACCGGCAGGTTGCCGGCGGGCTGTTCGTGAACTACGTGGACAGCTATCGCGATCCCGCCAACCGCGCCGACCCCCATGTCAGCTCGTGGACGACGGTCGACCTCAATCTCAGGTATGACTTCAGCGGTGCTGCCGGTGCCGGACAGGGCACTTCGCTGGCCTTCAACGTGCAGAACCTGTTCGACCGGAATCCGCCCTTCATCGTCAACAGCATCAACACCGGTTTCGACCCGACCAATGCAACGGCGCTCGGCCGATTCCTGTCCATGACATTGACCCATCGCTGGTAGGGCGCCCGCCATGAGCGATGCCTCCCCCACCTTCTCCAGACCCGCATCCGCCGTGCGCCAGACGCTGGTCGTTGCCGCGACCCAGCTGAAGCTGATGTGGCGCGAGCGGCGCCTGTTGTGGCTCGCGCTGACCCTGCTGCTGCTTGCGGGAGCGTCGGTTACCACGGGCGCAGCACGGCTGGCGCAGCAGGCCCAGGAGCGCCAGATCGTAGCGGAGCAGGAGGCCGGGCTATGGGACAGCCAGGGCACGATCGACCCGCATGCTGCCGCGCACGTCGGCCGCGCCATTCCCGCGCCGGTGCGGCCGCTGGCGGCGCTCGACCCGGGCATCACGGATTTCGTCGGCACCTCGGTGTTCATCGAAGGCCATGCGCAGAACCCGGCCCGGCACCGACCCGTCGACGCCGGCACCGCGCTCAGCCGGTTCGATGGCTTCTCCGCCGCATGGGCGCTGCAGGTCGTGGCGCCTCTGCTGATCATCCTTGCCGGATTCGCCAGCCTCTCCGGCGATGTCGCCCGCGAAACCCTCCGCCAGGAGCTCGGCAGTGGTGCATCGGCCCACGTGCTGATCGGTGGCCGACTGATCGCGCTGGCAACGGCATCACTGCTGCTGGTCCTCGCCCTGCTGGCGGTCAGCCTTCCGGGCATGGTCGGCCGCACCCTCGGCACGGCCGACATCACGGCGCTCGTTGCGATGTTCGCGGCGTATGCGCTCTATCTCCTGGTGTTCTGCGCCATCACCATCGGTGTCTCGGCGCGCTTCAGCGCAGCACGCACGTCGCTGGTGGTGCTGCTCGGCTTCTGGGTGGTGGCCACCCTGCTCGCGCCGCGGGTGGCCCCCGCACTGGCCGAATCGCTGTATCCCACGCCTACTGCACCCGCGTTCCGGGCGGCGGTCACCGAGGACGCGGAGCACGGCGCTGATGGTCACGACCCGGCGGACAAGCGGCTGGACGCACTGAAAGCAGAGATGCTGGCACGCTACCAGGTGAAGGACGTGGACGATCTTCCGGTCAACTTCCGCGGTGTGGCGCTGGAGTTCGCCGAAGCGAATTCCACCGAGACCTATAACCGCCACTTCGAGCGCATCTACGCCACCTACCAGCGGCAGGCGATCACGCAACGCGCCTTTGCGGCGCTGTCCCCCACCCTCGCGCTGCAGGCCGTGTCACGGGCACTGGCGCGCACCGACTTCCCTGCACATCTGGCGTTCCTGCGCGGGGTCGAAGACTATCGCTACCGGCTGATCCAGGCACTCAACCTGGAAGTGAAACAGCACAAGGCCGCGAACGGCAGCAAGCATCTGGCCGATATCGCGACCCTTACCCGCTCCGTGGCGTACAGCCCGCAACAACCCCCGCTGGGCCACATCGCCGCGGCACAGTCGGTGAACTTCGCCATCCTGCTGGCCTGGGTGCTGCTGGCCCTGGGGCTGGTGTTCACGTCCGCGCGGCATCTCGGGAGTGCCCCATGAGCAGCCTGTCGATCGCAGGGCATGAGATCCGTCGCCTGCTGCGTGACCGGGCGTTGCCGGTGCTGCTTGGCCTGCTGGTGGTGCTGGCGGCCTATGCGGCATGGAATGGCAGTGCGTGGGTCGGGCAGCGCGAGGCGGCCATCAGCCTGATCAACGCGGAAGAACAGGATGCCAGGGACCGCAGCCGGGGGTTCGTTGGCAAGGCGCCGTCGGTACTGCCCCGCGTCCAGCCTGTGCTCCCTCCCGGCCCGATGGCGGCGTTGTCGATTGGACAGGCGGACGCCTACCCCTACACCGCCGACGTGGTTGCGCTGGGTGACCGTAGCCAGCTGCTCAGGCATGTGTGGTCCGACATCGGTAATCCCGCCGTGCAGGCCGCAGGCCGATTCGACCTGGCCTTCGTCATTGTGTTCCTTCTGCCCCTGGTCATCCTCGCGACCACCTTCGATCTCTGGTCGCGCGAACGCGAGCGCGGCATCACAGCGCTGGTGTTGTCACAGCCCATCGCGGCGGGACGGCTGATCGCGGTCAAGGCCTTGGCCCGAGGTGCCATCGTGCTGCTGCCTGCACTGGCGATCATCCTGGCCGTTGCCGCTGGTTCGGGGGCCACGAGTCCTTCCGGCCTGGCCGCGCTTGCCCTGATCGTGCTCGCCTACGGCAGCGTCTGGCTGGCGCTGGCGGTGCTTATCGGCTGCTTCGCCCGGCGCACCACCGAGGCCGCGATCGCTTCCGGCGCACTGTGGCTGCTGATCGTTGTCATGGCCCCGTCACTGGTCCTGGCAGCGGTGAACCTGAGGGTTCCACCGCCCTCGCAGATGCAGCTGGCGACCGCATTGAAGGCGCAGCTGGCCAACACTGCCCGCCAGCAGCAACTGCGCCACGCGGCAGCCTCCCCCGCCACGCGTTCGCCAGCACCGCGCATTGCGGACGCCGTGCGCGTGGCCTATGCCGATCTGGTCCAGGCCGATCAGGCCATCGCGCCCTTGATCGCCGCGCATACGGAGGCTGAGGACGTGCGACGCCGGGCACTCGACCGGGCGCGCCTGCTGCTGCCGTCGGTCGCGGTGCAGGATGCACTGGACCGCCTCGCCGGATCCGACGCCGACCGGGCGCTGGCGTTCCAGCAGCAGGTCCTCATGTACTGGCACGCACGTCGGCAGCTGCACAAGGCCTATCTGGACCGTGACGTGCCACAGACGCTGGCCGAGTACGACGCCCTGCCCCGTTTCGAATTCCAGGACACGGCGGGCGCCCTGCAACGCGGTGTAATGATCGACCTGGCCGCGTTGGCGGTCGCCACCCTGCTTCTGCTGATCGCAGCCTGGTCGATGCGGCGTCGGCTGGCCACCCCCTGAGGTACACCACTCATGCTGACTGCAACGCATCTGGTCAAGGAACACGGCACGCATCGGGCGCTGGATGATGTGAGCTTCACGGTAGCTCCCGGCGAGATCTTCTGCCTGCTGGGTGCCAACGGGGCCGGCAAGTCGACCACGATCAAGCTGTTCCTGGGCTTCCTCGAACCCACCTCCGGATCCGCCGAGGTTGAGGGGCTCAGTGCCTGGCAGCGGCCACAGGAGGTACGCCGGCGCCTGTTGTACATCCCGGAGAACGTGGCGCTGTATGACGAACTGACCGGCTATGAAAACCTGGATTACTTCGCGCGCCTGGCTGCGGTGGAGCAGCGTTCGCCCGCACGGCTGAAGGATGCGCTCAGGTCTGCCGGGCTGGCGCCCGAGGCATTCGGGCGACGCGTCGGCCTTTACTCCAAGGGCATGCGCCAGAAGGTGGGCATCGCGCTGGCCATCATCAAGGAAGCCAGGGCGCTGCTCCTTGACGAGCCGACGTCCGGCCTGGACCCGACCGCTTCGGCCGAATTCCACGAGCTGATCGTGCGCCAGCGCGATCGCGGCACGGCGATCCTGATGGCCACCCACGATCTGTTCCGTGCCCGCGAAGTGGCGACCACCATCGGACTGATGCAGGCCGGCAGGCTGCGCAGGACACTGGATGCCAGCACGATCACCGCCAATGACCTGGAGAGCCTCTACCTTGAGGAAATGAGCCGGAGCGCCTAGGCCACGCCGACCGCAGGCGCGCCTGGCCGGCCCATCCAGCGCCTGAGCCAGGCTTCGATGTTGACCTGCGGACCGAAGATGCCCAGCACCTGGGATGAGTGATCCGGGCTGACCCTGCGGATGCCCGCGTCGGCCGATGCGCTGTCGATGTAGCCCCGCCGCGCCAGCAGGCCATCCACCAGCAGGCCCCTGATGAACTGCTGATGCCGCTGGGTGACCGCCACCGAGTGATCGTCGAGGTAGGACTTCACCTTGCGCGACAGCAGCGCCTGCGGCAGCAGGCCCTGCAGTGCGCGACGCGCGATCGTCCGGTCTTCCGCGCCGGCCATCAGCAGGTGCAGCGGCAGGCGGGCGAACAGTTCCACCACAGGCTGCGCGCTGATGGGTGATACGCCGTGCCAGCGTCCTGCGCCCTCGAAGGGATCGAGCACGCTGGTCGGGAAGATCATCCGGCCGATGTGCGCCAGCTTGTGCGGAGAGAGCCTGTGCCCCTGTGCGCGTGCCTGCCGCAGCCAGGCCGGCGGCACGCCATCCTGTTCGGACGCATCCACCTTCACCCATTCGCACGGGTTGCCCCAGCGGCCATTGATGTTGCCCGGCTTCTTGAGCACGCCGTGGACGAAGGCATCCTTGAATACCCCGTACAGCGAATCACCCGACTGCGCGGTTTCGAACGCAACACGGAAGAACTCGCGGTCGATCCCACGCCGCCACGCATAATCGATGGCAGCGGCATTGCCCTTGAAGCGGAGGAAGACCGCATCGCCGCCGACACCGGTGAACTGCACCGTGTCCGCGTCGACATCCACGTCGCGCCGATGCAGCAGGTAACCCGAGCAATGCGCAGGACGCGCGGTTCGCGGGAAGTCCATGATCTCTTCCAGCGAGCAGTGCGGCTGCCGTTGGTACTCGACGAACTCGCAGCTTCTTCCGGAGGATTCACGGGCACCGGCAACGGCCATGCGCGCGAACATGCGCTCATCGGCACCAATGCCGGCATCGTAGTGATGGACGCACTTCACCTCCGGTGCGGAGGGCGCATGCAGCAGGCCGGCGAGGACGATGGAGGAGTCCAGCCCGCCGGACAACTGAAGCTGGATGCATCGATGCTGGCTCGCCAGCGCACCGATACAGCCCAGCAGCGTTGCACGTGCCAGTTGCACGGCTTCCTCCAGATCTTCGATGGGCGCTTCACTGGCCTGCCGCACCACATCCCACTGGTAGTGCCGGCCGATCGGCCGGCCATCACGGATCGTCACTGCCTCGCCCGCCTCGAGCGCGGTGACCTCCTCGAAGCCTGTCTGCAGGCCGTCACGGAACGGGAACAGCAGCGAATAGGACAGGAACGACCAGTCGACGTTGAAGTCACCCACTCCCAGCAGCAGGCAGTCTTCCATGCTCGAAAAGACCACCGTCAACTGATCGACCGTGGTCATGTAGCACGGAATCTCCGCTGTCGGATCGCGCAGCACGAACCAGCGGGTGGTATCCGGCTGGTAGCCCACGGCAACGTAGCGCCCCCAGTACTGCTCCACCAGGCTCCTGCCCTGCGTACTGCAGGCGCTGTCTGCCGATGCAGCATCGGGAAATGCCTGTGCGGGAACGGTATCGGCGGCGAACACCTTGTGGAACAGCTTGCCGAGTACCACCAGCGGACCGGACCGGCTGTACTCGAAGTAGCCCGGGTTGTCGGTCTGGGCATAGATGGCGCCGCCGCAGCCCTTCATCACGCAGGCGATTCCGGGGCGGCCCGCTTCGATCCGTTCCATGGCCTGCAAAGCCTGCGCACGAGCGGATTCGGAATGTTCGTTCCAGAACAGAGCGATGTATCGGTACATGCCTCAAGCCGGTTACAGCACCAGGATGGGCGTCATCCGGCGCAGATTGAAGGGGATGTCGGTCAGGACCTGGTCGCCGTGCTGCAACCAGCAATGCGCTGCGAACGGCTGGGTGCGCACCGCGAACACCCACGCGGGAACGATGCCGTACCGCGACAGGAACTCACGCATGGCCAGGCAGTAGAGGAAGCACTCATCGGTCTTCCTGAAGGCGATCGGTCGCAACCAATCGAACACCCGGACCAGGAGGGCCAGCTGCTGCAGATCCACCTCGCCCGGCATGGAGGCCTGACCACGCCTGCGGGCTGCCGACACCGTGTAGCTGAAAGGCAGGAACGTCCTGCTGCAGGCCGCGCGCGTGACCGAGGCCAGGAAGCGGCGCACATCGCAGGCCGTGATCGGCGGACATCCTCGGGACTCGCCCTCGCGCACCCAGTGCAGGGGCAACGCGATTTCGGCACTTACTGCGGATTTGCCACGCAGCGGATCCTGGGTGATCAGGCGCCGATCAAGCAGCGACTGCAGCATCCTCGGGCTCGGCGCTCCATCGGAGGCCAGGGGCCAGTCCTGCACCAGCCCGCCAAGCGCCGCCGCTCCGCGCCGATCGATGGAGAGATAGCTGCCGGAGGCCTGATCAAGAATGACCATTGCGTCACCGGTCACACAGACATGTGCGTGCTTCGAAAGGAAGTAGGTGGTTTCAGGCTGGTCCATCGCGAGCGTGATCTCATGCTGCTGCAGGCATCAGAGCGGTGCATGCGGGGGGCATGCACCGCAGGTCATGCAGGGTGCGATGGATCAGGGCGAGGTGGTCGGGAAGACGCCATCCCACAACGTGCCGTGGTTGTGCGCCTTCGTTTCGGAAACCACCGAGCCCAGCTCGATCAGTTCACTCGGATCTTCGTGATTCTGCTCTCCAGCCACTACGCCCAGCTCAATCAGTTCGTTCATGAACATCTCCTCTAGTCAGTGGATGCACCCACGCGATGCAGCGGATGCACAGCGGCCAGGCCAGCGTCGCCCTGCGTATTTCAGGACGATTGCCGCCAAGGCACGCAAATGTTACGATATAACATATTATTTTGGTGTGACGGCCGACCGTGATCGGACGCCGCTGCAGCGACTCCCAAGAGAGCGAGATGGATGCCCACCGAGATCAATGACGATGGCCTTGATTCCACCCTTCTGCTGAAGGGCCTGTTTCCACTGCCGAAGTTCATCCGCTTCGTCCGGGAGCGTTGCCCACCAGGAAGCTTTGATGAAGCGATGCTGGTGGAGCAGTGGCGGGATGCCCGCGCCCTCGTGCGTCACCTTCATCACGACGAAGCAGACGACGCCGATGCCATGGACGTCCTCGACCTGCCCGAAGAAATGCGGCCACTGGCCGAGCAGGCGCTTCGCCAACCCTCGATGCACCGCATGACGAGCATGGTCCCACGCAGTTGGAAGATGGTGGAGATCGACCGGCTGGTGGTCTTCCAGGAGTGCATCAACCTGCGCCACATCGATCAGCTTGCAGCGGCCACGGCCGCGTCACCCGATGCAAGCGAGATCATGGAGCTGGTGGCGCGACGTGGACGCCACGCACATCCGGATGTGCGCTTTACCCAGTCCGATGGCATCTACACGTTCGCATCTGCGTCCAACGACCTGCGCTTCCTCGACGTGGCGACGATCGACCCTCGCACCATCGCCGGTTACGAGCCGTTCGGCGCAGCCAGCCACGCCCTTGTCATCTATCTCGGTTTCAGCGACAACCTGATCAGCGCCACACGTATTGGCCGCCGGATCATCCTGACCAACGGCTCGCACCGGCTGTACCTGCTGCGCAGGCTCGGCTTCCGCCATGCCCCCTGCCTGGTGACCGATGCGTCCGACAGTGATCTGTCCGACGTGTTGCTGCCAGCCGCGGTGAAGCAGGATCGGCCGTTCTATCTGGGCGCTTCGCGACCGCCGATGTTCAAGGACTACCTGGATCCACGCCTGACCTGCACCGTGCCGGTCACCCGCAAGCACTATGCGCTCAGGGCCAAGCTGGATCTGCAGCGGATCACGGTTCCAGCGGTGTAGAAAGGCCGTGGGCATCAAGCCCGACGGCGGTAGCCAGCCACATCAGGTCGCCGCCCGCAGAACGCCTTTCAGATACGCGTCGTCGCCATGAACCGTTCGCGGTCCTGCTGCGTGCGGCGGCGGATCTCCTCCAGCGCCTGGCTTTCGGTCGCCTGCAGCATGGCTTCGAACAGGCGCTGGAAGTGATGGCGCATGGCATTGCGCGCGGCCACCGGATCACGCGCACGCAAGGCTTCGAAGATCGCCATGTGCTCGTCGGCACGGCTGGCGCCATCATCATGGCAGACCCGTGCATAGACCTCGGTCACCCGCGGCAGTTCGCTGCGCATGCGCCAGATCTGCTGCACGAAAAACTCCACCACCGGGTTACCGGAAAGCCGTGCGATGGCCAGGTGGAAACGGCGATCGTACTCGCCTGCTTCCGCATCGCTCAGGTCGCGACGGCACAGCGCTTCGGCCAACGCCTGCAACTCGGCAATGCCGGCATCATCCAGATTGCTGGCAGCCAGCGCGGCAGCCTCGGCTTCGAATACCGCGCGAGCAGCGGTGAGGTCAAAGGCGCTGACATCCGGCAGCCCGCCGGACGCCTGCGTCGGACGCGGCTTCACATGCACGCCCGAACCGATGCGGATGGCGATCCAGCCCTGTGCTTCCAGTGCGATCTCGGCTTCGCGGATGGTGACCCGGCTGACACCGAACCGTTCGGCCAGTTCACGCTCGCCCGGCAGCCGCGAGCCCGGCGGAAATTCGCCGTCCTCGATCAGCTTGCGGAGCTTGGCGGCGATGGTCTGGTAAAGGCGGTTGGCGGACATGCGGCTGACCCTTGGCGATTCCCTCCGGGTCCCTGCCCTGCCACCGCGGCCGGCAAGGGTCCGGTTGGAGCGACGGCGCGACCACTGGCCGCGCCGCCCTGTTCAGAACTTGTATCGTACACCGAAATACGCACGCCGCCCGTAGGTCACCACTTCGCGGAAGTTCCCATAAAGCGGCTGGTAGGCCACGCGCGGCTCATTGGTCAGGTTCATCATCTCCAGCGACAGCGACAACTGCTTGTTCACCCGGTAGCGCAGGCGCAGGTCCACGCTGGTGTTGTCATCGTAGTAGCGGTTCTGCTGCGCGGTATTGCCGGTGAAGTCCTGGTAGTAGTGCGAGCGGAACTTGCCGATGGCCTGGATGTTGAAACGTCCGACGTCCCAGTAGATCGAACCTGACAGGACGTGCCGCGAGAAGCCACTGAGACCCGCCGGCGGCACGATCGCCGGAATGATCGTGCCATCACTGGCCAGCTGCTCGCCCAGTCGCGAGTCCTGGGTCCGGTAGTCGGCATCGGCGTAGTTGTAACTGACCTTGAAGCCCAGCCCGTCGAACGGCTTGGGCAGGTACGACAGTCGATGGGTGGCGGTCAGCTCGAAGCCGGTCAGCGTGCTGTCCTCGTCGGTGGTTACCTGCTGGCGCACCGGCACGGTCACGCTCTGGCCGTCGATGGTGTAGGTCTCCGGCACCAGCGCCGTGGCGGTGCCGCCGTTGAACTGCTTCCAGTACACCGCGCCGGCCAGCATCGTGTCCGGGTTCGGGTACCACTCCAGGGAGAGGTCACCGTTCCAGGACATCAGCGGCTGCGCAGCGGGGTTGCCACTGGCGCTGATGTCATCCAGCGCATCGGCCAGGTTGCCGTAGGTGGCATCACTGCTCACGTTGATGGTGCGCCCCGCACCCAGCGCGGCGATGTCCGGCCGTGACATCGCGCGGTATGCACCGACCCGCAGCAACACGTCCGGGCGCAGTTCGAAGGCCGCGTTGAGGCTGGGCAGCAGCTTGTCGTTGCCCGCCTTGAACACCTGCGTGCTGTACTCGCCGGTGGGTTGCAGGCGGATCGTCCCGTCACCGTTGTCCTCGATACGCAGGCCGGTACGCACGCCTTCGGAGCGAACATCGGTCTTGACCCAGCGCAGGCCGAGGTTGCCGGTCACCGTCAAACCAAACAGGCTGCTGCTGAACTCACCCAGCAGATAGAGCGCGCGTGTCTTCTCGGTGATATCGACATTGTTCGGATCCTGGAAACCCGGATCCAGCCCGCTGTCGAGGCTGCCACGGAACGACTGGTACAGGCAGTTCGGATCGAAGTACGCCCACGAGGAGATCGTGTTGCCGCTGGCGGCATCCATGAAGTCATCCTGGGGGAATGGTGCACGGCAGGCTTGGTTGGCAGCGATGATCTTCGCCTTGTCGGTCGCCACGCGCTGGTCGTAGTCGGTTACCAGGGTGTTGTCGCGCAGGCGGTAGTCTGCCTGGCTGGCGCGCACGCCGCCCTTGATGCGGGTGAAGAAACCGGACTCGGGCATGAAACTGGCATCGAAGCGGCCGGCCTTGATCTTATGGTCGTTCTCCGTTGCGCTTGAGGTCACCCGCGCCGCCCCGGTGTAGGCGTCCCAGTTGGTGGGGTCGAAGTTCGGCGCCAGGGCAACACTGGGCACTTCGCCGTGCCAGTCCCAGTCATAGTCCACGTAGCCGGTGGCACCACTGCTGATGCCGGGCACGGCGGCATTGTTGACGTCGCGCTGGTTCGCGCGCAGGCGGGTCATGCGCTCGCTATCGAGGCGATTGGTGTGCGAGTACGAAAGATCGGTGGACAGCTCCCAGGCCGGGGTCGGTCGCAGGATCAGGTTCAGGCCACCCCCGGTGTATTCCTCGCCACGCCAGTAGCGGTTGGAGGTGGAGTCGATCGAGGTGCTGCCATGCAGGTGGCGCACGATGCCCTCTGCGTCCACGTCGCGCTGGGTGATGCCGCGACGTGCGTTGGACAGGCTCAGATCGCTGCGGTTCTCGTACCAGTTGCGCTCGGTGTGTTCGAAGTCGAGATTCACTTCAACCACGTCATTGGGCCGCCACTGCAGTGCAGCGAACTCGCTCTGGCGGTCGTTGCGCTCCTGCTTGAGCCGGTAGATGCGGCTGCTGGGCACCAGGTAGTAAGGTGCGCCGTTGGCGATGGCCTGCGCGGACACTTCATTGCAGTTGGCATTGCCCACGTTCTGCGTGCCATCGCAGGCATACCAGGTGGAACCGCTGGTGATGCTCTCTTCCGGATCGGTGCCGTCCAGGCGCTGGAAACCCAGCGAAATGCCCAGCTGCTGCCCGTTGCCGAACTCGAACTGGTCGATGTAGCTGGCGGTGCCGCGGTAGCCGATGCCGTCGTCGTCGCGGTACTTCTTGTCATACTCGGCCCAGCTGCCACGCAGATCGATCTGCGCCGCCCGCTTGCCGTACTCCAGTGGGCGCACTGTTTCCAGGCCGATGGTGCCGGCCACGCCGCCTTCGATGATGTCGGCGCGCTGGGTCTTGTAGATGGCGACCGTATTGATCAGCTCGGCGGGGAACATGTTGAAGTTCACCGAGCGGTCGCCACTGCCGTTGGTGATCTCGCGGCCATTGAAGTTGGTGCTGCTGAGGAAGGCGCCCAGGCCACGGATGGAGATTTCCGAGGCCCCGGTCTTGTCGCGGGTCGAGGCGGCGCCGGTCAGGGTCTCGATCGCGTCGGCCAGCGAGGGCGCCGGCAGGTCGCCGATGTCATCGGCCGAGAGCACGTCGGCAATGACGGTGTCGTCGCGCTTCTTGTTGATCGAACTCTGCATCGATTCGCGGATGCCGGTGACCTGCACCTGGTCCAGCGTGGTGGGATCCTGCCCTGCTGCCTCCTTGCTGGATTGCGCCTGGGCCGTGGGCAGGCCCGCCAGCACGGCGAGCAGCGCCACGATCAGGGGTGTGGGGGACAACGAGATGCTGTGCACTGCTCCGGCGGGTCGCCGCATGGTTTCCTCCTCCCAAAGGATCGCCTGCATGCCAGGCGTGGGACGCAGCTTCGGCACGGCGACATGAAAATGTCAACCAATTGGTATGTGAATGTTCAAATGCCTTTGATCCATACCAGTTGATCGCAATTTAATGTGCTTCTGCAGCATGACTTTGCGCGAAGGCTGGCTTACAACAGACCCGAAAGTGGTATGCAGACCCACCCTGAAACGACGGCCGGGCCGTCCCTGGAAGGATTTCATGCGCATTCACTCGCTGCCACCTCACCCGTCCAACAATCCATCACTGTTTTGCCTGGCCACTGGTCTGGTCATGTGCCTGACCACTTCAGCGGCAAGTGCAACCAGCTGGCTCGTCCACGATGTCGCTGAGTTCACTACCGCCGCCTCGGCGCTGCAGCCCGGCGATGAGATCGTGTTGGCTGACGGCATCTGGACCGACGCCCGGTTGCTGCTGAAGGGCCAGGGCACGGCAGCCGCGCCGATCACGCTGCGCGCGCAGACCGCCGGCAAGGTCGTCTTCAGCGGGCGCTCGGACCTGCGCCTGGCAGGGAACTACCTGCAGGTGTCCAACCTGGTGTTCCGCAACGGCTACGCACCGGGTGATGCGGTGGTGGCATTCCGCGAATCGAGCAAGGCCGTCGCCAGCAACAGCCGCGTCACCGGCCTGGTGATCGACGACTACACCAACCCCGATGCCAGCGACCAGGACTACTGGGTTTCCTTCTATGGCAGCCACAACCGCCTCGATCACAGCCAGCTGCGCGGCAAGACCAATGCCGGGCCGACCGTGGTGGTGGTGCGCGATGCCACCCAGGGCCTGGACAACCAGCACCGCATCGACCACAACTGGTTCGGCCCACGCCCAGCGCTGGGCGTCAACGGCGGTGAAACGATTCGCGTCGGCACCAGTGACACCTCACTGAGCAATTCCAACAGCACGGTGGAGAACAACTGGTTCGAAGGCTGCGACGGCGAGACCGAAATCGTCTCCAACAAGTCTGGCGGCAATACCTTCCGCGGCAACGTGTTCTATCGTTCGGCCGGAGCACTGACCCTGCGCCACGGCAATGGCAACCGGGTGATCGACAATGTCTTCCTCGGCGATGACAAGGCCGGCACCGGCGGCGTACGCATCATCAACGCAGACCAGACCGTCAGCAACAACTACTTTGAACGGCTGGCCGGGTCCAGCAACCGTTCGGCACTGGCGGTGATGGATGCGCAGGCCAATCCGCCGCTGTCCGGCTATGCGCCGGTGGTGAATGCCACGATCAGCCGCAACACCTTCGTGGACGTGGCGAAGATCAGTTTCGGCGTCGGCCATGATGAGGCGAAGGGCATCGTGGTGGCCGCCAGCAACAGCCGCTTCACCGGCAACCTGATCGTCAACCGCACCAGCAGGAACCCGCCCAGTGCCGCCAGTTCGCTGGCCGGTATCGACTTCAGTGGCAACGTGCAGTCGCCGGCAGCCAGCACTGTGTTCCCGGGAGGCGTAGAGAGCCGTGGTGTCAGCCTGCAGCAGGCTGATAGCGGATTGTGGGTTGCCACGCCTGCCCTGCCCGCCGTGGGTGCCGATCCTGCCCTGGCGATGACCGCGCGCGAGGCGACCGGCGTTGCCTGGTATCCCAAGGTGGGCGAAGTTGCCCTGCCACGCACCCGCAATGGAGTTGATCGATGAGGTTGCAGCCGCTGTTCGTTTCCCTGGCTTTGGCCGCCCCCTTCGCCCTGCTGCCGAGCGCATCGCTGTTCGCAGCCCCCACTGCTGCCGTGCGACAGGCCGAGGCCGCGCCGGTGCTGGTCACCGCCGCACAGTGGCAGCAGATGGCCAGCGAAGGCCGCCGCTACCCGTGGTTTTCCAAGGAACAGGCGCGCACCGAGGCGACGCTGAAGAAGATGATGAAAGCCGGTATCGACGTGCCGGTACCCAAGGACAAGGGCGGCGGGCGCACCCATGAACAGCACAAGCGCAACTACCAGGCGCTGCTGGCGGCGGGCACGCTGTACCGGCTGACCGGCGACAGGGCCTACGTGGACTATGCGCGCGACATGCTGCTGCAGTATGCCCAGCTCTACCCGACGCTGGGCCCGCACCCGGAAGGCCGTGGGCAGATCCCCGGGCGCGTGTTCTGGCAGGTGCTCAACGATTCGGTATGGCTGGTCAACGCCATCCAGGGCTACGACGCGATCCGCGACGCGCTGTCCGCCAACGACCGCAACACCATCGAATCGAAGGTGTTCCGGCCAATGGCCGAGTTCCTCGTCAGCGAGCCGAAGAACTACGACCAGATCCACAACCACGCCACCTGGGCGGTGGCCGCCACCGGCATGACCGGCTACGTGCTGCGCGACCCTGAGCTGGTGGAGAAATCCCTGCGCGGCAGTCGGAAGGACGATCAATTCGGCTTTCTTCGGCAGATCGACCTGCTGTTCTCGCCCGATGGTTACTACGAGGAAGGCCCCTACTACCAGCGCTATGCACTGGCGCCGTTCCTGCTGTTCGCCAATGCCATAGAACGCAACGAACCTCAGCGGAAGATCTTCGCGCGCCGTGACGGCGTGCTGTTGAAGGCCGTGGATGTGCTGGTGCAGTCCAGCTACAACGGCTTGTTCTTCCCGATCAACGACGCCATCCTGGACAAAGGCATCGACACCGAAGAGCTGGTGGCCGGCATCGGCATCGCCTATGCGCGTACCGGTGATGACCGCATGCTGTCCGTGGCCCAGCAGCAGAAGCGCCTGCTGCTTTCGCCCGAAGGGCTGGAGGTGGCGCAGGCGCTGGCGGCGAACAAGGCCAAGCCTTTCGACTACAGGCCGATGCTGCTGCGCGACGGCCCTGACGGCGACCGCGGCGGCTTGGCCATTCTGCGCATGAACGGCGAGCGCGGCCAGGCGCTGGTGCAGAAGGACACCATGCAGGGCATGGGCCACGGCCACTTCGACAAGCTCAACTGGTTGTTCTACGACAACGGCAACCCGGTGGTGACCGACTACGGCGCGGCCCGCTTCCTCAACGTGGAAGCCAAGCGCGGCGGCATCTACCTGGCTGAGAACCGCAGCTGGGCCAAGCAGACCGTGGCTCACAACACCCTGGTGGTGGACGAGCAGAGCCACTTCAAGGGCGACTGGAAACGCGGCGAGGAACACGCGCCGCAGGTGCGCTTCTTCCGGGCCGATGCCGATACCCAGGTCGCCTCGGCAACGATGCGCGATGCGTATCCAGGCGTGATCTTCACCCGCACCCAGGCGCTGCTGCGCCACCCCGACCTGGGTCTGCCAGTGGTGCTGGATCTGTTGCAGGTGCACGGTAACAAGGCCGCGCGCTACGACCTGCCGCTGCACTTCAACGGTCACATCGTCACCACCGGCTTCGAGGCCGAACACTTCCCCGCCCACCGCCCGGTGCTGGGCAAGGACAACGGCTACCAGCACCTGTGGCTGGATGCACGCAGCAAACCCGGCAGCGAACCGCGTTCGCTGGCCTGGCTGCTGGACGGCCGCTTCTACACCTACCGCTTCGGCAGCAGCGCACCCGCGCAGGCGCTGCTGGTGGAAAGCGGTGCCAACGACCCGGAATTCAACCTGCGCCGCGAACCGGCCCTGCTGCAGCGCGTGGAAGGCCAGAAGGACGTGGCCTTCTTCAGCGTGCTGGAGCCGCACGGCGAGTACAACGGCACCGCCGAGTACGTGCACGGCGCCGACAGCCGCATCAAGGACATCGTGCGCACCCGTGGCAGCGATGCCGAGGTGATCGAACTGCGCCTTGCCAGTGGAGCCCGCATCGCGCTGGGCGTGGCCGATGACAGCAGCGCCAAGGGCGAGCACAGCGTGACCGTCGACGGCCATGCCTACGGCTGGAGCGGCAGCCACGCGCGCATGGACCGCAGCAAGGATGACGCGAAATGAACGGCCCTGCGGTGGTGGCCAACCTGCGCAAGGTGCCGGTGCGTTCAACAGTGCGCTGGCTGATCGTGGGCCTGATCGCCGTGGCTACGGTCATCAACTACATCGACCGCAACGCACTGGCGGTGATGTGGCCGGAAATCGCCAGGGAAGTGGGCGCGACCAAGAATGACTACGCGCTGCTGGTGACGGTGTTCATGCTGTTCTATGCCGCCGGCCAGTTCCTGTTCGGGCGCCTGTTCGACATGATCGGAACGCGCCTGGGTTTCGCCCTGTCGATCAGCGTGTGGTCGATCTCCATCGCCCTGCATTCGGTCACCCATTCGATGCTGTCCTTCAGCCTGGTGCGGGCGATGCTCGGCATCAGCGAGGCCGGTGCCTGGCCAGGCGCGGTCAAGGCCAATGCCGAGTGGTTCCCGGCACGCGAGCGCGCACTGGCGCAGGGCGTGTTCAACGCAGGTGCGTCGATCGGCGCGATTGTCTCCGCACCGGCCATCGCCGGCCTGTACCTGTGGCTGGGCTGGCGCGGCACCTTCGTGCTGGTCGGTGCGATCGGCTTCCTGTGGCTGCTGCCATGGCTGTTTGTCTACCGCGCCGGGCCGGACAAGCATCCGTGGGTGAGCGATGCCGAGCGCCGGTTGATCCAGGAAGACCAGGCCGGGCAGCAGGCAGAGGTGGCACCGAAGGCCAGCGTTCGTGAGCTGCTGGCCCACCGGCAGAGCTGGGGCATGCTCGCCTGCCGCTTCCTGCTGGACCCGATCTGGTGGTTGTTCGTGTCCTGGCTGCCGATCTACCTGGCCGAAACCTTCGGCTTCGACATCAAGCAGATCGGCCTGTTCGCCTGGGTGCCGTTCGTTGGCGCGATGCTGGGCAGCCTCAGCGGCGGTTGGCTGTCCGGGCGGATGATCCGCGCCGGGCACAGCGTGGACCGCGCCCGCAAGCTGGCCATCACGCTGGGCTGCGTGATCATGGCCCCTGCCCTGCTGGCTGCCGTGCTGGCCAACCAGCCGCTGCTGGCGGTGCTGGCGATCGCTGCCGTGCTGTTCGGCTTCCAGGTGGCCATCGGCAACATCCAGACCCTGCCGGGCGACCTGTTCGACGGCCGCTCGGTGGGCACGCTGGCGGGCCTCGGTGGCCTCGCGGCCGTGGCCGGCACCTTGATCACCACCTGGCTGGTGCCGGTGCTGACCCGCCATTCCTACGCTCCGATCTTCATCCTCGTTGCCGCGCTGGTGCCGCTGTCGCTGGCCGCGCTGTGGTGGTGGACCGGGCCTATCCAGAAGCTCGACCGCCGCGCCGGCTGAGCCTGGGTCTCCTTCTTTTCCAAGTACATCCATTCCCCCGCAAACCAAGGAGTTTTCCGCATGTCGTTCCAGGACAAGGTGGCCATTGTCACCGGCGGTGGCCGCGATATCGGTCGCGCCGTTTCGATCAAACTGGCTGCCGCCGGTGCACGCGTCTGCATCAACTACGCCAATGATGAAGCCAGTGCCCAGGAAACGCTGGCGCAGATCCAGGCGGCCGGTGGCCAGGCCATCGTGCATCGCGCCGACGTCACCGATGCCGCTGCCGTTGCCGGCCTGGTCGCTGCAGCACAGACCGCGTTCGGTGAGCGCATCGACCTGCTGGTGAACGTGGCCGGTGGCATGGTGCAGCGTCGCCCGCTGGCCGAGATCGACCCGGCGTTCTTCCACATGGTGATGGACCTCAACATCACCTCCACCTATCTCACCACGCACGCGGTGGTGCCGCACATGCGCGAAGGCGCGGCCATCGTCAATTTCGCCTCGCAGGCCGGTCGTGATGGCGGCGGCCCGGGCGCATCGATCTACGCCACCGCCAAGGCGGCGGTGATGACCTTCACCCGCGCCATGGCCAAGGAGCTGGGGCCGAAGGGTATCCGGGTGAACGCACTGTGCTGCGGCATGATCGCCACCCGCTTCCACGACGAGTTCACCAAGCCGGAAGTGCGCACGGCCGTTGCCGGCGCCACCCCGCTGCGCCGCCAGGGTGCGCCGGACGAAGCCGCTGACGCTGCTGTATTCCTGGCCTCGGATGCGGCGGCGTTCATCACCGGTGCGAATCTGGACGTCAACGGCGGCACCTACTTCTCCTGACTGGAATCCTGCTCATGCAGCGCTGGACGCTCCTGCTTTCATTGACGATCTGTTCCGCCGCGGCCGCGCCTGCCGCTTTGGCTGCACCGGTCTGGGTCACCGCCTGGACCGCCTCGCCGGCACCTGACCGCAAGGATGGCACCGCCGAGGCACCCGTACAGTTCGCCGCACAGACCGTGCGCCAGGACATGCGTATCGGCAGCCGTGGCGATGCGCTGCGGCTGCGCATCAGCAACGAGCTCGGCACGGTGCCCTTGCGGGTCGAGGACCTGCGCCTAGGAGTCAAGAACGGCAAGGCCGCACCGCTACCGGTAACGGTGGATGGCCGCGCGGTCATCGAGGTGCCGGTGGGTGCCGTGCTGCTGAGCGATCCGGTGCGGATGCCGGTGGCGGCGCTGCAGGAAATCAGCGTGAGTGCCTATTTCCCGCAGCCCACCCGTCCCGCCGTGCGCCGCACCGAGCTACGGGTAGCGGACGGCAGGCAGGCAACCGTTGCCGACAGCGTGCGGCTGAGCTACCAGCAGAACGTGTTCTCGGCGGTGATGGTGCAGCGCGCAGATCGTCCCCAGGTGATCGTGGCGCTGGGCGATTCCATCACGGAAGGTGCCACAGCCCGTCGCGGGACCTTCAACCAGTGGCCGGAGCGGTTGGCGCAGCGCCTGCAGCAGGCCTGCCCGAACCGGTTCGTGGTGCTCAACCAGGGCATCAGCGGCAACAAGCTGCTTGACCATGGCCGCAGCCACAGCGCACTGTCACGATTGGATCGCGATGTGATCGCGGCGGCCGATGCCGATCAGGTGATCCTGTTCGAAGGCATCAATGACATCCGCCATAGCGGTGGCGCGCAGCCGCTGCCTGGCCGCAATGCGGCGGACATGCTGACGGGCTATCAGCAGGTTGCGGCGCGGCTGCATGCGCATGGCATCCGCGCCTGGCTGGGTACGTTGACCCCATTCGGCGGCTCCGAGCGCTACGAGCCCGTGTCCGCAGCCACCCGCACCACGATCAACCAGTGGGCACGCGGTGGGCAGACCGGGTTCGATGGCATCATCGATTTCGATGCCGCCCTGCGTGATCCGAAAGCGGCGGAATCGTTGCCCAACGACATCACCCGCGACCATCTGCATCCCAACGACGAAGGCTACCGGCGCATGGCCGATGCCATCGATCTGCGCATGCTGGGCTGCGCCACCGCCGACTGAGAGGGAACCGATGAGCCGCGTGGTTTGTTTCGGTGAGTTGCTGCTGCGCCTGGGTGCGCCGGGTCGTGAACTGCTGCTGCAGACGCCGCAGCTGCAGGTCCATGTAGGAGGCGCCGAGGCCAATGTTGCGGTCTCGCTGGCCTGCCTGGGCCACGATGTGCAGATGGTCAGCACGGTACCCGGCAACGCGCTGGGCCGGCATGCCGTGGCCGAGCTGCGGCGGCATGGCGTAGGCGTGGCCGGCGTGCGCGAAGTGGATCGCGACCGCATGGGCCTGTACTTCCTGGCGCCCGGTGCGGTGCACCGCGCCAGTGAAGTGGTGTATGACCGGGCGGGGTCTGCATTCGCAAACAGCAGCGCCGAGGATCATGCGTGGCCCGCTCTACTGTCCGGCGCGCAGCTGCTGCATGTCTCCGGCATCAGCCCGGCGCTGGGCGACAACGTGGCCGGGTCCGTGCTGGGGGCCGTGCGTGCGGCGCGCGCGGCGCGCGTCCAGGTGTCCTTCGACGGCAATTACCGTCCCTCACTGTGGCGACGTTGGGGCGGCGACGCCGGGGCGATCCTGCGCGAAGTCTTCGCCGAGGCCGACATTGTCTTTGCCGATCATCGGGACATCGAACTGGGGCTGGGGCTGCACTTTCCGCAGGACGATGCCGTCGCCCGGACCGAAGCCGCTGCGGCCGCCGCCTTTGCCGCCTTCCCGCATCTGCAGTGGTTGGCGTGCACCCAGCGCGATGTGGTGAGCGCAGACCATCACATCCTGGGCGCGCTGCTGCTCGGCCGCGACGGCTCGCGGGCGCAGGCACCACCGCGCCCGCTCCTCGGTATCGTTGATCGCATCGGGGGCGGCGATGCCTTTGCCGCCGGCATCCTGCACGGAATGCTGTCCGGGCTCGACGCAGAAAGCACCGTGCGCTTCGGACTGGCTGCGGGCGCGTTGAAGCACGCCATTCCCGGTGACTTCAGCCCGGTAGCTGAGGCGCAGGTGCTGGCCCTGCTGGGCGATGGAGGTGCGGATGTCCAGCGCTGAATGCCGAACGCGCGTGGTCACCCCGCCGGGGTGGCGACGAAGCGACGGTTGGGACGCAGATAGATGCTGCCGGAACGGGCATCCAGCAGGATATTGAACTGCTGCAGGACTTCGCTGCCAAGCGTCCCGTCGTCCGTGGAGCCATCGTCATCGACGGTGATCGAGGCTTTCGGCCCCTTCAGTTGCAGGGTCGAGATGCTGGCCACGGGCACGCGCACGTCCACCGCGCGGATCTTCCGGCCCGCGCTGCCGCTGAACTGTGATGTTCCAAGTCGTTCCGGAAACGCTTCCTGCAGGCGGTGGGCGCTGCCGAAGGCGTAGGACAGGTCGATGTTGCCGTTGCTGCCGGTGTCCAGGGTAAGCCAGGGTGCGAAAGTGCTGCTGCCGTTGCCGAGCGTGACCTGGATGGCTGGGATATTGTCGATCCAGCGCACGTTGGCCCGGATATACCCCGCAAGGTCGGGAACATCGTCGTGCACGCGCAGCAGGCTGCGGTCGTAGTCGATCTCCAGCACCTTGCCCTGGAAGAAGGTCCAGCCCAGTACTGCATCGAAGGGGCGCCCCGTGTAGTCGATCACCACGGCCCCCATCGGTCGCTGCACGCCGCCGATCTGCACGGCGTTGTGCGTGCTGTAGTCGAGAAGCGTGACGCCATCGGAACCGGTGTTCTCACTCTGGTCGTCAATGACCAGCTTCGCGTCCTGCTGGATGCGCCTGGCAACGGCGATGGCCGACGCGCCTGTATCGACGAGAAAGCGCAGTGGTCGCGAGCCGTTGATCGTACCCTCCACGTAGATCCGGTGATCCTTGCCCAGCTCGAACGGAACTTCGGTGACCGCAGCACCTGCTGCGAAAGGCACCAGCATGATCAACATCGCGCATTGAAGCGCAGTACGAGGCAGTTCGCACATCCGAGGGCTCCTTCGGTCAGTAGAGCTGCAGCAGCGGTTGCCGGGCTCATTGCGGGTTGGATGCAGCTGCCGGTGAAAAGGTTTAATGCGCCGGAACTGCTTCACCGGTACGCCACCAGGACGGGATCATCGTCCGGAGATCCACGCCTCAAGTGCTGCGGTGTCCCGCATGTCGCCGGTATAGCGATGATCGGGCACGTGTGGTTCGTTCGAACCACGCACCCGCCCCCGGAACACCTTCATCGGCACCGAAATCCTGGCCAGCCCGCTTGGCAGCCGCTCTGGCCGCACGTCCATGTAGAGACTGTCGGCCGATGTCTCGACGCCCACCTGCACCGCGCCCAACCGCTTCCACAGGTCCAGCGCATCCAGGCAGGCCGAACCACAGGCTGCATCAGCCACGATCACCACCCTGCCCTTGCGCAGCGGTGCGGCCGGGCCTGAGGTTGGTGCTGTATCTGCGCTGGCCTCGGATGGCTCGCGCCACAATGCCTCACCCCGGCCGCGTGCCTGTGCCATGCCCGCCGTCACCGACTCCAGCATACGACGCAGCTCTGGCGACGCGTCGGGCGCCTGCACCAGCTTCTGCAGGAAGCTGCGCAACTGGGCGATGTTGGCCTCGGAGGTCCGCCACTCCACCCAGCTGGGGTCGGGCAGCACGTCCACGGCGGCCCGGCCCCAGATCAATCGCGCCAGTTCGATGCTCCATTGCGAAGCTCCGCCGCTGTTGCCGCGCAGGTCCAGCACCACCGACGGTGCCTGCTGCAGTGCTTCGGCTTTCGGAGCAAGCTGCTCAAGCAGGGCGGTCAGTTCCTTGAAGTTCTGCTCCGTGGGGTCGGCATTGAAGCTGCTGGTGGTGATCCAGTAGCCGCCATCGGGCATGATGTGCCAGCCGTTGGCCGGGCGGAAGCTGCGCCGGGTATCGGCCAGACGCTCCTTGCGCTGTGCCGCCTGCAGTGGCTGCCACTGCAGTGTGTAGGATTTCTCGTGTCCATCCACCTGGAAAACGCAGGTGCGCAGCGTGGGCACGAACGGATTGCCCTGATCCAGCAGCACTTCGCCACCGCCGTGGATGCGGCTGGCCTGCAGGTTCCAGCGCCCGCTGAAGTCCCCGATCCGGCGCGCAGCCAGCGTCTGTGCATCGATGCCATCACAGGACAGCAATCGCGCCCCAAGTGGCGGATGGCCATGGCCACCATCCACGGTCATGACCAACTGCGCATCGCCGTCGAAACCGGTCAGGAACCCGGGCCACTGCGTTGGAACATCGGGAGCGTCGGCAAGCGCGTTGAGGCTGACATGCCCATCGTTGAAGGACGCCGCATAGCCTTTCATCGCCCACCAGTAGCCCTGGTAGTTGGTGACCCGACCCGCACGCGAACGTGCAAGCGCCTGGGCCTCGTCGAGCTGCGCGCCGAACCCGGGATTCCGCAGATCCACTGCGCCCGGATGACTGCCACGCAGGGCGGCGTCGGCAGCGTCCAGATCCTTCAACAGCGTGTCCGGCCAATCGATCGGCGCACCTTTCGCGGTGGGTGCCGCGAGCACCGCACCGAGCAGCAGCCATGCAATGACCATGGATTCATCCGTTTGCCGGGACAAACACGAGTCTCGCAGTTTTCCGGCCCGGTGTACCGCGCCCGCCGCAACGGGCGCGGCCGCACATCAATGCAGCGGCACTTTCAGCACCGACGGCGCATTGGCTGGCGAGCTGAAGGTCACCGCCCCACCCAGCTGGCTGATGCCCGCATAGCGCAGGTCCACGGTATCGACCACCAAGGTCAGGCGGCTGCCGGCTGGAAGGTTCCAGCTGCTCGCTTCCAGCCGCAGGTCGAGCGTTTTCGCTTGGCCCGGCGTGGCACCGCGCAAGGTGTACGGCTTGTGGCTGATCAACTGACCATTGCCCAGCACATCCTCGGCGTACAGGTAGGCGTACAGCGTGGTGTTGGCACGGCTGGGCGTGACCGTCAGGCGCACTTCCGGCGCACCGTCCAGGCGTTTGGCGCTCCACTGGATCGGCCCCTGCCAGACACTGGCGGCACTGCGGCCAACAAACGGTACGTAGGCACCCGGCGGCAGGTTGATCATCTGCAGCGCGCCGGAGGCCATCGCCACGCCGGAATTGGCCGCAGTCAGCAAACCGCTGCCGATGCGGTAGTTCCAGCCGGTGCCGCCACCGTGCTCGGCCAGGCCGCCGGTCGGCAGCAGCAAACCAGAGGGTGCGGTCAGGCCGTAGCTGACCGCACCCTTGCTGGTCGCCTGCCAGTCCGGGTAACTGCTCCAGCTGCCCTTCTGTGACTTCAGCTGCACCGCCGGCTGGCGGTCGATGCCGTTGGCCACTGCCTTCAGATAGTGATCGAACCAGTCACCCACCTGGTCATAGACTTCGTTGGGAATGCCCAGTGCACCGAGCGCTTCGTTGAGCGCGTGGTCACCGTGGCGCAGCTGCAGCTGCTTCGGGCCTTTCAGCCGGTTGAAGAAATCAACCAGCTGGCCCGGCGGGAACAGGCTGTCGTTGAAGGCGTTGGCCAGGAACACCGCCGGCTGGTTGGCGTTGATCTCGTCGATGCTGGCCGCGGGACTGCGCTGCGCCGCCACCGGCAACAGCGAATCCACCGCGCCCTGGTAGTTGCCCGCCAGAACATTGCGGTTGATCGTGGCCAGCTCCGCGCCAGGGCGTCCGGTCACCAGGCCGGCCGCAACCAGCAGTGCGATGCCCTGCGCGCTCGGGGTGTCGTTGCTGTACAGCGAGGCCTGCAGATCGGCCCAGCCACTGAGCGCGGCCACGGCCTTGATGCGCGGATCGCGTGCCGCCGCCAGCAGGCTGGTGCCCGCACCGTAGGAGATGCCCGAAACGCCGATCCGGTCCGGGTCAGCGCGGGTGTTGTCCAGCGCCCAGTCGATCAGCGCGCTGACATCCTCCACCGTGGAGGGCCCGGCGATGTCGATGCTGCCGCCGGATTCCCAGAAGCCACGCGAGCTGTAGCTGATCACCACATAGCCGCGCTGTGCCAGCGACTGCGCCACCCCCACGTACTCCACGCTGGGCACCGCCCAGCTGCTGGGCATCACCAGCAGCGGATAGCGCCCGCCGCCCGCATCCTGCGGTTCGATGACGAAGGCCCCGAGAGGCGTTCCATCCCAGCCGGCAATGGTGCGATGGGTGGTCTTGACCGTCGCGGCCCAGGCAGTGGGCGCCAGGCCGGTCAGCAGGATCAACAGCAGCAATACCTTGCGCATCGTCGTCTCTCCCCGTCGGTGGTGGTGCAACGGGTTGGACCGTACCAGTGCGAATGGTGAGTGGCACCTTGCGACGCAGCATGACGTTTGCTGCACGTTCGCAGCGCTTGTTCGCTGAACAGGGGGCGCTGCGCGCCCCCTGCCCTGCATTGCGTTACAGGTCTACGCCGAAGCCCATGCCGGCAGACCTCTCGCCATTGCTGAAGGCACCACCCAGCGAGAAGGAAGCACGCTCGCCGATCCGTTTACCGTATCCGATCGACAGCGCCTGCTCGCCCCCCTGGAAGCCGGCACCCACCGCAATGCGACCGCGCGGGCTCTGTGAGCCGGCGGCGTTGATGGCCATGTTCAACATCGCCGAGCTCATCGCGCCCATGCGATCGATCCGCTGGTCCTGATGACGCAGGCGGCGTTCCATCTCCTGCTTCAGCCCGTTGTTGTCCAGCGCGAACTGCGCCAGGCGCTGGTCGGTGTAGGCATTGGCCGTCGTCACCGCCTGTGCGGACTTCGTATCGGTATAGGAGTTGGCCGAGGAGAGCGTGGTTGCGCTACTGGCATCGGTATAGGCCTTTGAGGTCGTCACTGCCGCGGCGCTGCTGGCATCGGTATAGGCCTTTGAGGTCGTCACTGCCGCGGCGCTGCTCGCGTCGGTGTAGGCGTTGACGGAGTTGATGGTCGCCGTGGCCCGCGCATCGGCATAGCTGTTGGCCGAAGTCAGCGTATTGGCGTTGGCGGTATTCATCTGATTGAGGTTCACCGCATCGGTGCCCTGTGTGGCGGCGGCCACGTTGGTCAACTGGCGTTCGTTGCCGGCGCTGCCTACCGATACCGAGTTGGCACGGTCGGCGACGGAGCCATTGCCCAGTGCAACGCTGTCGTTTGCAGAAGCGATGGCACCATTGCCCACGGCACTGCTGTTGTTGCCACTGGCTTCGGACAAGCTGCCGAGCGCGGTGCTGTTTTCGCCCGTGGCGTTGCTGCCAGCGCCTGACGCGGTGGAGAACGAGCCCGTTGCGGAGCTGCCCGAGCCACTGGCACTGCTGAAGTCACCACTGGCGGTGGCGCTGTCGCCGATCGCCGCACTGTTGGCGCCGGAGGCGGAAGCACCCACGCCCACGGCGGCGCTCTGGTCGCCGGAGGCGCTGCTGGCTGCGCCGATCGCCGTACTGCCGGTGCCGCTGGCACTGGCGCCGGTTCCGACGGCCGCCGATAGATCACCGCTGGCATCGGCACCACTGCCGCACGCCAGCGAGGCGGCACCACCGGCGCTGGCGCCACCGTTGGACACGCCGCCGAAGCCATCGTCCAGCTGGCAGGTATCACCGGCCCACGCCGGTGCGGTTGCCATGGCCAGTGCCACGGCAAGGATGTGCTTGTGCATCGTCTTCACGGTACCCCCGAGGTCCATCAGGAAGGGTTCCCGGCAAGCGCCGGAAACGGTGGGAAACCGGCCGCCCCTGCACAGGGGCGGCCGGGATGCTGCTGGCGCCTTACGGCGTTACGGTCAAGGCGACACGGACAGCAGTCTTCGGCGTGCTCGGGTCATTGCTGCCGACACAGACGAAGCCCGAATAGCTGCCCGGCGCGAGGCCGCTGGCATTGATCTGCACCTGCGTGCTCTGGCTGCCGCCTGCGGAGATGCGGCCCAGGGCACGGGTCGGTGTGCCGATCCAGCCGGCGCCGCACGCATTGCTTCCGCCCAGCCCATAGGCCAACCCAGGCGCGCCGGCGGTGGCGGACCAGGCACCGCTGCCATCGGGATTGATGATCGCGCTGCGGTACACGCTGTCGCCGCTGGTGGCGTTGAACCAGAACCAGCTGGTAGCCAGCGGCGCGCGCACCGAGACCACCAGCCAGTAGCGGCCTGCCGGCAGGTTCACGTTCTGGCCTGCAGCGGCCAGGTCAAGGTTGATGGTGGCCAGCGTGGCCGACGTTCTTACGCCCGGACCGCTGACGGTGGAGGTGTAGCTCCACAGCGCCAGCTGCGGGCTCGATTCCGGATTGCCCTCCGGATTGCCGCCAACATCCCGGTAGATTGACCAGTTGATGTTGGTCGAAGTTGCCAGCGAGCCACCGTTGACGAAGCCGTCAGCGACGATGCGGGTAATGCCGGTGGCCTCGCCCAGAGTGAAGTCATCGGCACCAAGCTGTGCACGTGCACCCACTGTCGCCGCATCGGTGAAGCGCGTCGAGCGACGGCCATTGGCGTTGTTTGGCGCCTGCGCTACCAGCGTGCGGGTGCCCACTCCGGAATTGTCGATCTGCCATTCCAGCGGTGAGCCGCCGGTATTGGCGATCTGCAGGTTCACCGTTCCACTGCCACCGGCCGGCAGGGTCAGCGAGCTCGTCGGCGGCGTGGCGGCGATCTGCGGCGGCGGCACCGACACGGCGATCGGCAGGCGCAGCAGCGGCTGGCTGGTATCACCGCCCTGCGGTGAGAGGGTGAGCCTGGCAAAGCGCCAGCTGCCATCGTTCGGTACCGAACCGGTGGTGACGATGACCCGCACCGACTTGCTTTCACCCGGCGCCAGGGTAAACACCGATGGCGAGACAACCGCGGTCAGGCCCTGCACCTTCGCCGTCCACGTCTGCCGGGTCGGCAGCACATTGCGGAACACGCGGGTGAAGCTGCAGCTGTCCGCGCAGCTGCGCTTGCCGAGGCTGGCGATGTTGAGCGACGACACTTCACCCCCATTGGCTGGATTGGCGGCCAGGAAGTTGGTCTTGGTCTCGTTGAGCACCAGCCCTGCGCGCAGTGCCTGGTCCACCTGGATGCGTCCAGCGCCCATCGCGAATGCGTCGGCCGGTGTGACGCCATCTTCCTTCAGCACCTCCTGCCGCGCGGTCATCATCAACGCCGAGCGTGTCTCCTGCACGGTCCAGTCAGGACGCGCCTGGCGCAGGAGCGCGGCGGCACCGGCGTGATGTGGTGATGCCATCGAGGTGCCGTCCATCAGGCCGACGGCGTTCTCCGAGCCGGTCACCTCATTGCCTGCGATCACGGCCAGCACACGCACACCCGGGGCGGTCACGTCCGGCTTGACCAGATCAAAGATCCCGGCCGGGCCGCGCGAACTGAAGTCGCCCAGCACATCCGGCGTATTGCTGATCTTGCTGGCCGGATAGGCAATGCCGGCGGTTGCGTTGTTGCCAACGCTCGACGCAAAGGTCCGCAGTGCATTGGCGTCCGACTGGTCGATGGCGAAGGCGGGAATGGTCGCCCCGGCCACGTTGGGCAGGATGGGGGCCGGCTGGTTGTTGCCGATCAGCACGGCGATCGCACCCGCTGCAGCGGCGTTGTTGACCTTGTCGCTGAAGTTGCATGAGCCACGGCGGATCACCGCAACGGCGCCCTGGAAGGTATTGGCCGGGAACGGCGCGCACCCATCGTTGGCACTGTCGATGCCTGCACTGACACGCAGCGGCGTGGTTGCAGGAATCGGCGTTGCGAACGGCACGCCACCCGAGCCTTCGGTCAGCAGGATGGCAGTGAGCGCCGGCGGCACGCTGCCGGGGCCGCTGACCGCAGCGAACAGCACGATGTCGCCGCGGCCATGCGTGGCCGCCGCAGTGCTGCCGGTCCAGGGTTCCAGATGGCCCATCGTGTTCGGACCTGGGCCGGAGTTGCCGGCCGAAGTGGCCACGTAGATGCCGGCATCGGATGCGTTGAGGAACGCCAGCGAGACCGCCTCTCCCCACGGCGCGGTGCCACCGGCAATGGAGTAATTGATGACGTCGACCACGCCATCGGCGAGGGCCTGGTTGACCGCTGCCAGCGTCGAGGTGTTCGGGCAGAAGCCGCGCCCGGTGGAGACCTCGGTGTAGCAGGCGTCGTAGGCGATGATGTTGGCACGCGGCGCAACACCGGAAATGTGGATCTGGTTGCCACGGTAGGACGCAGTGTGCGGGTTGCCGGCGGCGGTGGAAGCGGTATGGCTGCCATGACCGTTGGTGTCACCAAATCCAGGCTCCTCGCGTACGTCCGCAACGCCACACTGGTTGCCCGGCGCACCGCAGACGAAGTCGTAGCCGCCGATCAGCTTGCTGTTGCAGCGACCTTCGTCGATGCCGCCCGGCGCGCAGGTACCGAGGTAGTTGCCGGCGCCCAGCGGATTGACGTGCTCGTAACCATCTTCGGCGCGGGCGGTGAAGGCCGGGCTGCCGAAGTTGATGCCCGAGTCGATGACGCCGACCACCACACCTTCGCCACGGAACGGCGCAGGTGTGCCGTTCCACAGCGCAGGTGCGCCGATCAACCCCGGTCCGACGTCGGTGTCCTGCTCATACTCCCTGTACTCTTCAACCAGCTGCACATCGGGAAGTGCGCGCACGCGCTCCGCTTCCTGCGGATTCATCTGCAGCACCGATGCGTTGATCGCATGCTGCATGCGCCGTTCGACCTTTACGCTGCGACCCAATGCTGCATTGATGCGGGCCTCGTGCTGTACTTGGCGGTCAGCGAGGAAGCGCACATAGTCCTGCGAGCGTGCCCCCTTTACAGCGATGCGCGGTGTCGGCGCATTGCCGGTGGCTGCCGCTGCACGCGCGGCGCTGGCGGATGGGCGCATGCGTTCCGGTGCCGCGAGGCCCTGGATGTCGCCCTTGTAGGTGGCCAGCGGCTCCTCGCGGTAGACCACGATATAGCGGTTGGAGAGCTCGGCGAAGCCGCTACCCGGACCGCGTGCCGCAGGCCCGGACGGATTGCCGGCGCGCGCGTCCACCGAGGGATTGCCGGTCTTTGACTGGGCACCGGTACTGCGTATGCCCACGGCAGCGGCGGCCAGTGCGGCACCCGCCACCAGGGTCAGTGCAACCCATTTGCTTCGTTTGATCCATGCATTGCGCATCGAATACCCCCTTTTCATTGAAAGCCCGAGATGCACGCCGGCGTCAACGCCGGCGCTGTGATGTCTGGTGCTTCAATTGCGGGTGCGGCGCGTAGTCCCCGACGCCTTGCACCCCGCTGCGCCCCGGCAGCAGAATCGACACTACCTCAAAATTTGACGCGGCGCACAGTTTTTCGTGACAGCGGCAAGACAGAGATCAGTACGCGAAAGTATGGATGCGCGCCTGCATGGCGTAGCCATGGCCCCGGCCGCCGAAGCGGCAACGCGTTCGTTGCCCGTCGTTGAAGGGCAACGGTGTCCAGTGCTATGACTGCCTGCGCCCATCAACGCACGGATGCCATGGATATTTTCCGCACTGCACTGATTGCCGGTGTTGCCTGTGCAGCAGGACCGGCATGGTCCGCTGAATCACCGATCGCAGACGCCGACGCGCGCGGAATCTTCATCGAAGCACAGCACCTGTGCCAGGTCGATGGCGGCCAGCTGTGGGGGCAATCCCTGTGCGGGCCGATGATGCTGGTCGATCCGAAGAGCCGCCAGGTCACCGCCTCGCATGCGGATGTACACGGCGCGTTGAAGGGGCGTGGCGAGGTGTTCGTGGGCCAGCTTCCGCCCGATGCGATCGTTGCCAACACCGCCGTGGAATGGTCCGGCATACGCTGGACGCAACTGCTCTGGCCATTGCCGCAGGACGTGTCCAGGCGCAGTACGCTGCTGGCTCACGAAATGTTCCATCGGTTGCAACCGGCGTTGCCCATCACCGCGCCGACCGAAGGCGGCAACGAGCACCTCGACACACTTGAAGGACGCTACTGGCTGCAGCTGGAATGGCGCGCGCTTGCGGATGCGCTCACGGCCACCGATGCAATGGCGCAGCACACTGCGGTGAACGACGCACTCGCCTTCCGCGCCGAGCGCCACCGCCAGTTCCCTGCGGCAGCGCAGGAAGAAGCGGCGCTGGAATTGAACGAGGGCCTGGCCGAGTACACCGGCGTGTTCGTCGGCAACCCAACGCGCTCCACACGTATCCAGGCGGCGCTGCATGACCTTCGCGCGCACGTTGCCGATCGCAGTTTCGTCCGCTCTTTCGCCTATGCCACCGGTCCGGCCTATGGCCTGCTGTTGGACCAGGCGGCCCCCGGCTGGCGCAACCATCTCGCCCACCCCGCCCGGGACCTCGGCACGCATCTGGCCGAAGTGACCCGGACCCCGATGCAGCGGGGTGCGACCGAGCTGCGGGCCGCTGCTGCGCGCTACGGCGGACGGGCACTGCGCGAAGCCGAAATGCTGCGCGAACGGCAGCGCATTGCGCAGCTGGAACACAACCGTGCGCGCTTCGTGACAGGCCCGGTCGTGCGGCTGGATCTGCGCAGCATGCGCATCCAGTTCAATCCCAACACGATGCAGTCGTTGCCGGGCCGTGGCACGGTATATCCAACGATGCGGCTGACCGACACCTGGGGCAGCCTGGACGTCACCGACGGAGCGTTGATGCAGAGCGACTGGAAGGCCGTGTTCGTGCAGGCACCCGCAACTGCCGACCCGCCGCTACAGGGTCCAGGGTGGTCGCTGAGTCTGAAACCAGGATGGTTACTGGTGCCGGGAACACGCAACGGCGATTACGTGTTGAAGGCGACCCCCTGACAACACCCGCAGGCATCGCGATGCTCTAGCACGCGAGCGTTTCAGCCACGTCCTGCTCCATTTGACACATCTCCAGTGCTTGCGCGCTGTCACAGCTTCGTCTTTTCATCATTGACCGAAAGACGACAGCTTGTGACGCTTACGACACCGCGCGGCCTCCACGGCCCTGTCATCGCGGTCACGTCTCACCGCAATCCGTAGCACCCGTCTCCGCAACGTCCCCCATGACCTCGCCTCGGCCCGGTCGTGGCGGACGGCTGCGCCCTGAACTTCTGCTGGAGAACCGCAATGCGGCTTGCAAGCTTCTTCTTCGCGTTCGTCCTCAGTGCCTTCGCTGGCGCTGCCCAGGCCCAGGTCGTCACCCTCAACAAGGGCGGCTTCGTGCTCACCTACGACTGCAGCATCCACAGCGCCACCCGCTACGAGTACACGCTCACCGCCGACACCGGCTCGGCCGCGCGCCCGTCCAGCTTCTACAAGGATCCGGACCTGCCGGCAGGCTGCCTCGGCCAGACCAGCACCGCCTCCTACGCCAGCATCAAGTCCGGCTACGACCGTGGCCATCTCGTCACGTCCAATCACATGGACTACAACGCGACCTACATCCGCCGCGCCAACTACATGACCAACATCGTTCCGCAGGTGTCCAGCTTCAACCAGGGCATCTGGGTGAAGGCAGAGAACGTGGCCGAGTGCTACCGCGACATCGCACCGGTGGATGTCTACGGTGGCGTGGTCTACGGCGACGCCTCCAACGACTACTTCCTTTCCAGCCACGGCATCCCGACACCGGAGTTCTTCTGGAAGACCATCATCACCCGTGACCCGAACACCGGCACGGCCAAGGCGATCAGCTGGATCATTCCCAACGAAGCCAATCTCGGCAGCCTCGACAGCTACCTGGTGACCATCGCCGATCTGGAGGAGCTGCTGGGTGCGAGCTACGTCGCGATCAACGCACCGGCCTCGCTGAAAAACATGCTGCCGGCCAGCACCTGGCCGCAGCCGGCGGGGTGTGACCTGGGCTGACCGGCCTGCCGGGAATGGGTGGCACCCTGCCCGGGTGCCACCCAAGGATGGCTGTGGGAAAATGGCGGGCAATTGCACCACCGCATTGCCCCCTGGAGCTGTAGATGTCCCGTTTTCCCTTTGATGCCGTGCTGTTCGACTGCGACGGCGTACTCGTCGATTCCGAGCCACTGGTCGCCTGCGTGCTCTCGGAAATGCTGACCGCACGCGGCTGGCCGCTGACCCCGGCGCAGGCGGGTGAAGTCTTCCTCGGCCAGTCCGTGGCCCATCTGGCCGGGCTGATCGAGGAGCGCACCGGCAAGCCGTTCACCGAGGCGTGGCTTGAAGAGTTCCGCCAGCAGCGCAACCGGGCACTGGAACGTGACCTGGAAGCGATCCAGGGGGCACCCGAGGCCGTGCGTGCGATCGCTGCGGCCACCGGTGGGCGGATCGCCTGCGCCTCCGGCGCCGATCTGCTAAAGGTGAAACTGCAGCTGGGCAAGGTCGGCATCCTCGATGCCTTCGGCGACCACGTCTACAGCGGCCAGGACATGCCGAACACCAAGCCGCACCCGGACGTCTACCTGGCGGCCGCTGCCGCGCTGGGTGTGGATCCGAAGCGCTGCGCGGTCATTGAAGACACCGTGACCGGTGCGACCGCCGGTGTGGCCGCAGGTGCCACCGTGTTCGGCTTCAGCGAGGGCGGCCCGCACCACAGCACGCCCGAGGCTCTGCGCGCGGCCGGTGCCCAGGTGATCTTCCAGCGCATGGAAGATCTTCCCGCACTGCTGGCGGCCTACACCGCCGACGCTGCCGCCTGACCCGGCGTCAACCCGCAGCGCCCTGCCCGGCGCTGCGGCACCTGCCGCTGTAGTGCAGCGCAAACAGGTACAACCCGGTGAACAGCTGCAGGAACAACGGCGGCAGCGGCGAATAGGTGACCCACGCCGCAGGCTCGCCCTGCCCCAGCCCGCGCACCACAAAGTTGGCGATCACCGCCAGGGTGAACACGATCGAGGTCCAACGATGCACGGGCCGTGCCCAGCCACCGCGGCTCATTGCCGGCGCCTCGCTTCGGAACGGGCTTCGATCATCTTCCAGCCATTGCCCGATGGATCGCGGAATCCGGCGTCGACGGCGCCAAAGCGCTCGATCGGCTCCTGGGTGAATTCCACGCCCTGTGCCAACCACTGCGTGTAACGCGCCTGGCAGTCATCCACAGCCAGCACCAGGGGCGGCATTGCGCCTTTGGCCACCAGCTGCTGCAGCGAAAGCGCGGTGGCCGCATCGTGGGTGGGCGGACCCGGCACGAACAGGCCCAGCTGGAAACCGTCCTGGCCTGGGCTGCGTACCGTCAGCCAGCGGTAGCTGCCATTGCGCACGTCGGTATGCACTTCGAAACCGAGCTTGCCGACGTAGAACGCCAGCGCCTCATCCTGGTCGCGCACATACAGGCCGACCGTGTTCACCATATCTGACATGCAGCACCTCCTCTCAAGTGCGCCTACGTTACGCCCCGACGAGGCGGTTCTGCTTCTCCAAAACTGCGCCAATGGCTGGGACGGCGAACGTGAAGGAATCAAAAGTACATGGCCCTCCCCAAATGCGGATGAATACGCAGTTCCGCGACGGCGGATAATCCGCCCCGGCATTAAGTCAACTTAATGTGATGCCAATCACGCACGCGCCTGAGGGCGCATGCGATAACCGCGCGGACCGGGATTCATCGGCACCATCACGCCGACAGGGAGCGCATCATGCAGGACGTAACGCAACGCCAATGCAAAGTTGTGTCCGACAGCCGCTGGTCGCTCAGTACCTTCATGGAATTCTATGAGCGGATATTGAGCCCTCGCATTTTCCAGCCTTACGGGATGCTGCTGGCCGGGGAAATCGCCAGCGACATCGATGCAGGGTTCGCGGTCAAGGACGTGCTGGAAGTGGCATGCGGCACCGGGGTGATCACCGCCAGCCTGTATGAGGATCTTGCGCGGCCACGGGGCTTGCGGCTGGTGGCCAGCGATCTCTCGCAGATTGCGGTGGACATGGCCCGACGTGTCCTGAACCCCGAGATCCAGCAGAACGTTCCGTTGTTGGCCGACGTGGACATGGCAGAGCTTCCATTCGATGACAACAGCTTCGATGTGATTGTCTGCGGCTTCGGCCTGATGTTCCCGCCCGACAAGGCGCGCGTGGCCAGGGAGTTCCGGCGCGTGCTACGGCCGGGGGGGCGTGTCTACGCGACGATGTTCCACTACAACCAGCTCTTCGAACTCACCCGCCAGCAATCGCAGCTGCATTTCGGCATGCCTTCCCGGTTGATGGACGCGGCGCTGAGCCTGACCGACCCGTCGCCGATCACCCGCGCCTTCGCGATCGAAGGGCTGTCCCGGGCCAACGACGTGCCTGCTGGGCTGCATCCCCTGTCGTTCTCGCTCGACGCAGCCGGTGCGCGCGAGTTCCTGTTCAATGCCTGCATCCTGCTCGAAGAGTTCAACCAGTGCGACACCCGCACCCGTGAGCACTACCTGGACCTGATGCTGGCGCAGTTCGGCAAGGACGTGCCTGACCAATGCTACCGGGTGGAGGCATGGTTGCTGCGCGGCCAGGCCGATCCCGCCAATGCGGGCACGACGGTGGACATCGCGTCGCCCGACTTCTCGCCGCTGGTGCGCTGCCAGCAGCTGACCCATCGCGCGTCCAGCGCGGGCGTCGAGTGCGCAATCTCCGTGCAGGAGGCACAGGGGCTCGCTGCATTCACCGCTGCCAAGGCGGAGTTCCTGGCTGAGTATCCCGGCTTCCCCGACGCATCGGTAGAGAAGATGCGCAACGAGGAGTACGCACGGCTGGACGAGCAGCACGTCACGTATCTGGATCATGTAGGCGGAACCCTGCCACCCGAAAGCCTGCTCGAACAGGACCTGCAGGCGTTGAAGCACGCAATCCTGGGAAATCCGCATAGCGGATCGAAGGCCTCGCAGGCGGCATACCAGGAGGCGCGGGATGCCATCTACGCCTTCTTTGACTGCTCTCCGGACGAGTACGAAGTGATATTCACTGCGAACGCCAGCAGCGCGATCCGGCTTGTGGCGGAATCGTTTCCGTTCCAACCGTGCACGCAGCTGCTGTTGACCAAGGACAATCACACGTCGGTGCATGGACTGCGCGAATACGCCAGGGCCAAGGGCGCCTCGGTGAAGTACATCCCTCTGGACGACGATCTGCTGCTGCACGACGACCTGATGCGGCGTGCGCTGCAGCGGCTGGGCGACGGCGCCCCACACCTGCTGGCCTTTCCCGCCCAGTCCAACGCGACCGGCGCGCGGCATGACCTCGCCTGGATCGCCCGCGCG
The DNA here is from genome assembly GCF_052045015.1 of Stenotrophomonas sp. 22692. Lineage (NCBI taxonomy): Bacteria > Pseudomonadati > Pseudomonadota > Gammaproteobacteria > Lysobacterales > Lysobacteraceae > Stenotrophomonas > Stenotrophomonas sp. 22692. Next base: position 269,691 of record NZ_JBQEMR010000001.1, on the reverse strand, counting down.
CAGGCGCACGGTGCGATGGTGCTGTGCGATGCAGCCGCACTGGTCCCGCAGGCGCGGCTGGATTGCGGCACCCTTCAACCGGATTTTGTGGTGGCCTCGTTCTACAAGATCTTCGGCTACCCCACCGGCGCAGGCTGCCTGCTTGCCCGCCGCTCGTCGCTGCAACTGCTCAGGCCACCGTCCTTTGCCGGTGGCGGAGTCTGCTACTACTCAGGCCCCTGGTCGCCCACCGAGCGGCTGCTGTATCGCGATGCCGGGCAACGTTTTGAGGTGGGAACACCCAACTACGCCGCGTTCCCGGCGATCGCCCGGGGCTTTGCCTTCGTGGCACGGATGGGCGGCGCCGAAGCCCTCGCGCTGCACTCCACTGCACTGGCCCGGTGGATCGAGGTGCGTCTTGCCGCGCTTCGCCATACCGTGCGCGGCGACACACCACTGTGCCGCGTGTACGGCCCGCCGGCACAGCGAAAAGGAGCGACGGTGATGCTCAACTTTTTCGACTGCTATGGCTCGATCGTGCCGCATGCCCGCGTCAAGCACCTCGCCGACCGCTTCGGCATCACCCTGCGCAACGGATGCTTCTGCAACCTCGGAGCTGTCCAGCAGGCAACCTATGCAACTGCGGGTGCCGAGCACTGCGAACTGGACAAGACCGGGAAGATCCTCGACTGCACCGCCTTCGATGAGAAGATCCTGGACAAGGGAGATTGTGGCGCGGTCAGGATTTCATTTGGGCTCGGTTCGAATTTTGCCGACGCCTACCGCTTCCTGATGTTTGCGACCTGCCTCCTGGACACCGACGTTTCTGGTCTTGAAGGTGTGCTCGCCGCGAGTGACCCTGAAGCCGATGCCGGCAGTCCTTGTACCGCTCCTGCCGTGCCGGCCTGACGCTCCACGGCGAGTGCCACCGCCGGCGCGCGACGGCGACGTTGTTCCAGCACGGATGTGTCCAGGCGGGGGCGCTGCGCGGCGCGTGCGTGGCATTCCGGCACACTGGCCGACGCCGCCTGGGCTGCACGCTCACGCTCGCGCACATTGCCCGGGCTGTCACCGGTGATGTCACGGAAGATGCGGCCAAAGGTGCCCAGGCTGCGCCACCCGGTCTGCGCGGCGATTTCGGTCACCGCCAGATCGGTATCACGCAGCAGCGCCACCGCTCGTTCGATGCGGCGGCTGAGCAGATAACGGTGCGGCGGCAGCCCGAAGGCCTGCTTGAACGAGCGGGCGAAGTGCGCCGGCGACACCGCACTGACCTCAGCCAGGCGCGCGACGGGCCATTCCTCATGGCTGGCCCGATCCATCCGGTCCTTGGCGCGCAGCAGGCGCCGGAGCAGTTCGGGGCTCTGGCTCATGGCATTACCGCCCGGGCCAGGTAATGGCGGGCTGCATGCCGCGCCTCGGCGGCCTGCTCGACCAGCCAGTCACGGAATGCAATGACCTTGGCACTGCCACCTCGCGCCGTGGGTGCCACGAACCAGAAGCTGCGACCGTCGCAGGCGACACCCGGATGCGCCTGCACCAGGCGCCCGCTATCCAGCTCGGTCTGGAACAGGATCGGCGAACCGATGGCGATGCCCTGCCCCGCGATCGCGGCGCCGACATCCAGATGCTCGACGGCAAAGGGCGTGACGAAACTCCCCGGTGCCGGCGGTGGAATGTGACCGTGCGCTGCAAACCACAGGGCCCACCAGTCCGGCCGCCCGAGCAGGGGAATTTCCAGCGCGCTGCTGCCCAGCCCACGCGCCGCCGGCAGCAGCGCCGGCGCACACAACGGAGTGAACACGCTGGGAAACAACGGTGTTGCCTGAAGACCTGGCCATTCGCCCTGGCCATTGCGGATGGCGGCATCGAAGTGACCGGCGGCCAGATCCTGCGGCGCTGCCGACAGGTCCAGTTCCAGCACGAGCTGCCGGTGGCGGGCGCGGAAGGTGCCCAGCCGCGGCGTCAACCAACTGGTGCCCAGCGTGGGCAGTACAGACAGGCGCAGTCGCGCCGCATCCATGTCTGCGGCGCGCATGAAGCTGGCGCGCAGTGCATCGAATGCCCGGGTGGCCTCCTGCGCGACGCTGGCCCCCGTCGCCGTCAGTTCTACGTGCTGTGCATGGCGCAGGAACAGGCAGGTACCGGTCTGGGCCTCCAGCCGCCGCACGTGGTAGCTCACCGATGCCGCGCTGGTGTCGAGCTCTTCGGCGGCACGCGCGAAGCTGCCCAGCCGCGCCGCCGCCTCGAAGGCACGGATGGCGGCAAGCGACGGCAGCTGGCGTTGGGTCACCATAAGTGTGGCTTAGCCTGAGCCCCGATATCTGCGTGGTCAATCCCCCCTCGTGCCCGCAACGATGGAGGCACCTTCGGTAGGGGATCACGCACATGGATCGACGGCAGTTCCTGGCCACTTTGGCCGCCGCGGCAGCGTCCACCGCCCTGCCCTCCGGGTGGGCCCTGGCCAGCCACAGCGAAGATTGGACATGGTTGCAGGGCAACTGGCGGGTCCGGCACCAACGCCTGAAGGAGCGCCTGGTCGGCGATACCCGCTGGGAGTCTTTCACCGGCTCCAGCGCGGTATGGCTCACCCTGGGCGGACTCGGCACCATCGATGACAACTTCATGGCGCTGCCTTCGGGCCCTTACAGGGGCCTGGGCGTGCGTGCATTCGATCCGGTGTCTTCCATGTGGTCGATCTGGTGGATCGATGGCCGCAACCCTGCCCGTATCGAAGCCCCCGTGCGTGGCGTTTTCGAGGGCGATGCAGGCAGCTTCCGCGGCACCGACCGGATCGACGGACGCCCCATCGACGTGTGGTTCCGCTGGCATGACATCCACGGCGAGGAGCCGTGGTGGGAGCAGGCGTTCTCCGACGATGCCGGTGCGCACTGGGAAGTGAACTGGCGCAACTGGTTCCGCCGCACTGCTGCGATCCCTTCTCCGCTTCCGAAGCTGCCGGATGCACCGGGCGATTTTGATTTCCTGGTGGGCCATTGGAACGTGCGCCATCGTCGCCTGCGCGCTCGGCTGGCAGGCAGCGATGCGTGGGACGCGTTCAACGGCACCCTGCACAACTGGCCGGTCCTGGGAGGATTCGGCAACGTGGGTGACAACGTGATGGACGTGCCTGCAGCACCGCTGCGCGGCATGGGCATCCGCGCCTGGAATGCGGCGGAGCAGCACTGGCTGAGCTGGTGGCTGGATGGCCGGGAGCCGACCCGGATCGGCGCGCCACTGCGCGGTGGTTTCCAGGCCGGTGTCGGCCGCTTCTTCGGCGAAGACCAGCACGACGGTCGATCCATCCAGACGCGGGTGATCTGGTCACGCATCACGCCGCGCTCGGCGCGCTGGGAACAGGCGGCCTCGGCCGATGGTGGGCGCAGCTGGGAAACAAACTGGGTCAGCGACTTCGAGCGACAGGCATGAAGGCGCTGCTGGCCGTGATGCTGCTGGTTGCTGCGTCGCCTCCCGCGTCTCCATCAAGGGTGCTGCGGATCGTCGGCCCCGCCGAGCGCTTTGCCCCGGGCGTTGCATCCACGCAATACGACGAGATTCGACTGACCTTGAGTCCGGACGGGAAAACCGCACTGTGGTTCAGCCGCAACCGGCCCGGCGGTCCGGGCGGGTATGACATCTGGGTCTCCCGCACGATGGGCAGCGCTGGCGGCCGGCGACGCCGGTGCCGTTCAACACGCCGGGGCGCGACTTCGATCCCGCCTTTTCCGCCGATGGCCGCGTGGTGTATTTCTGTTCGGATCGCGCAGGCGGCCAGGGCGGCGACGATCTGTATCGGGTCAGCATGGGGAGCGACGGTCGATTCGGGGAGCCAGTCAATCTTGGCCCCGCAGTGAACAGCGCGGCCGATGAGTTCGCGCCGATGCTCTCGCCGGACGGTCGTACGCTGTTGTTCTCCAGCGATCGTGCGGGCGGTGCCGGCGGCCATGACCTCTACAGCGCCACGATGATCGGCGGCGTGGCGCAGCTGGCACGGCCGCTGGCGGGTGGCATCAATACCGCAGCGCAGGAGTTCGATGCCACCTTCCTGGGCGACGGCCGAACGGTGGTGTTTGCCCGCGCCCAGGACTTCGGCAGTGCACCGGTGCGCCAGTTCATTGCCTACGCGCGTGGAGGCCGTTATGACGCAGGCCATGCATTGCCCTCGCCCTTGAACGAGGCCTCCGGCGACAGCTACGGCGCGATGCTGGATGGCTCGCAACCCGGCACCTTGACCTATTCGGCGCGGCGCGCAGACGGTGCAGGGTTGGACCTGTACCGCATCCGCTATCGGATGATGCGCCCTTGAAGGCAGATGTTGTCGATTTTCGGCGCCCCGGTTCGTCGAGAGGATGACTACCCCAGGAGAAAACGCAGATGGTCTCACACCAGTCCCTTGCCTGCGCCTGCGGCCAGGTACGCCTGACCGCCACGGGCCAACCGATTGCCACCGTCGAATGCTGCTGCGACAGCTGCCGCAAGGCCGGCGCCATGCTGCAGTCGATGCCCCGAGCACCGGACGTGCTGGGCCCGCACGGCCAGACGCTCTTCGTAATGCACCGCAAGGATCGCGTCAGCATCGATGCCGGGCATGCCATGCTGCGTGCCTTGCGATTGTCCAGCAGGGGCGGCAGCCGCCGCGTGCTGGCGGACTGCTGCAATACGCCGCTCTTCCTGGAGTTCAGCGGCGGCCATTGGCTGAGCCTGTATGGCCTGTTGTGGCCGGCATCGACAAGACCTGCCGTGGAGATGCGGACCATGGTCAGTGATCTTCCTGATGCGTCTGTGCTTCCTGACGATGTGCCGAACCTGAAGACCCGGTCGCTGCGCTTCTATGCGCGGTTGATGAAGGCGTGGATCGCCATGGGCTTCCGCAGCCCACGCATCGAGGTCGCGGGAGATACCCATGCCTGAGCCCGGACGGATCGAGATCGAAAGCATCACCACGCCCGGGCACATCCAGCGCGTGGATCGCGCCAAGTACCTCGCCATGCGCCATGCCTTGCTGCGGTCGCTGCCCGCGCAACCGCCCGGCCTGACTGTCGCGCAGGCGAAACAGGCACTGCTGCCACACCTGCCCGCCGCGCTGTTCCCGGCAGGTGCCACCGCCGGCTGGTGGTTGAAGGCCGTGCAGCTGGACCTGGAAGCCAAGGGCGTGATCGAGCGCGTCGCGGGCAAACCGTTGCGCCTGTTCAAGCACCTGGCGGCCGGCTGATCAGCGCTGTGCAGGCAGTTCCAACCGGTGCTTGCGGCACAGGCGATACACCGTGACCCGCGATATCTGCATCTGCCGCGCGCATTCGGAGACGTTGTAGCCGGTCTGGCGCAAGGTCTGCAGTAGTACATCGCGCTCGGCCTGGCCGCGCGCGTCGTGCAGCACCGCCGCGGGCAGGACCGCTACCGATGCGCCCAGCTCCAGGTCACGCTCACTGATCAGCTCGCCCTCGGCCATGATCGCTGCACGCTGCACACGGTTCAGCAGTTCGCGTACGTTGCCGGGCCAGTCGAAGCGCCGCATCGCCTGCAGTGCGGCCGGTGCGAAGCCGCGTGCACGCACGCTGTGGCGCAACCGGAAGCAGCGCAGGAAGTGCTCGGCCAGCAGCTGCACGTCGGCACCGCGCTCGCGCAGCGGTGGCATCAGCAGGCGCAGCACGTTCAGGCGGTAGTAGAGATCGCTGCGGAACCGCCCCTGCGCCACCGCGTGTTCCAGTTCGACGTGGGTCGCGGCAAGTACCCTCACGTCCGCGCGCAGCGGCTGGCTGCTGCCCACGCGCTCGAAGGTTCCCTCCTGCAGCACGCGCAGCAGGCTGGTCTGCGCTTCTGCCGGCAGATCGCCTACCTCATCAAGAAACACCGTACCGCCATGGGCGGATTCGAACACGCCGATCTGCCGCTTGTCGGCACCGGTGAACGAGCCGCGTTCGTGGCCGAACAGCTCCGACTGCACCAGGTTGGCCGGAATCGCACCACAGTTCACCGCGATGAAAGGCCTGCCGGCGCGCCCCGACAGCGCATGCAGCGCATGTGCAGCCAGTTCCTTGCCTGTACCGGTTTCGCCGGTGACCAGCACCGGCAGTTCCACCGGCGCGAACTTGTGCAGCACCGTGCGCACCGCATGCAGCGCAGCGCTTTCGCCAATCAATGCGTGCGGTCCGTACCCACTGCAGGTTGCATCGACAGGCGGATCATCCGCATCGAACTGCTGGCGCATTGCGCAGACCAGGTCCTGCAGGCCGAACGGCAGCGTGAAGCGCGCGCCACATCGCTGCAGCAACGGCAGCCAGGCCGGCGATGTGGGTCCGGCGCCCGGTGGCAGTACCGCCAGCCAGGGCAGATGCTGGTGCTGCTCGATCCACGGTGCCAGCAGCTGCAGCGACGCCGCATCGAGATGGCGCAGATCGAGTACGGCGAGCAATCGATCGCGCCCACGCAGGCCTATCGCCATGGCGGGATCGGGATGGATGCTGCGCACATACCAGCCTGCTGCCGCCAGCGCACTGCGCTCGTTCGCCAACGGCTCGCCAAACCAGAGCACGCAACGTGACGTAGAAGCCTCCGGGACCGCTGCCATGCTTCCCCCAGCATCCGGACACCGTCGGCGGACTGTCAGGCAATCGCCGGCGTGCCGCCCCCCCGCCGGGACCTCTACGGCCACCGGGGCGGCCTTTGTTGGGCGGATCCTAGCGCTTCCCTAAACGGCAGCGCAATGAGCAATGCGTCAAGAAATTCGTGGCTGAACCGGCACCGTTGCAGACGGCGGCGCCACCTGTAACACCCATGCGACAGTTGCCCGCCGCCCTTGCCCCGCGGTGCCTGCGGCTTCGAAATCCCAACGATTCCGCGACGTGCCTGTAACACCGTGGCAGCAGCACGGTCAGGTGCTGCACGGTCCCGACATTGGCGGGTGGGCACTTCCAGGTTGGCACGGTTGATGCGTGGTTCCGCCGCACCCATCGCGGGAGATCGGCATGGACGGCACCACCCTGATTCGCTGCTTGGCCGCAGCACTGGCAATCGCCCTGCTGTTGGTTGGCGCGGGCGCATCCGCGTCCGGCGCCCGCCAGGGCGTGAAGGCACAGCCGGGCGAAATCGTCCTGTTGCGGGACGTATCCGCGCGGCCGGCCTATCGCATGGCACCACCGGGCATGGCGCTGATTGCCGACCCGAAGCCACAGCGCGAGATCGCCACCGCATTGGGCGCCGGTGGCACGACGAACGGCATGGACGAGTTGAGCGATGAGGACTATGCCGGCATGGGTGCCGGCCAGGCAGCGTCCGTCGCGACACCGGGCGGCACTACCGTTGAACGGGTCACCCAGCAGGCCCTGGGCGGCACGCTTGGCCGCGGTGGTGATGGCATGGTCGGCAGCAACCTCGGGGGCGCCATGAGCGGTCCGCTTGGTGCGGTCGGCAGCAGCACCCGCGGTATCGCCGATACCGTGCGCGGCGCACTGGCCCAGTTCCCCCTGCAGGGCACGGCCCCGGCAGGTGGAAAATGAAGGCCCTGCACGGCTTGCTTCTGCTGCTCGCTGCCGCGCCCTGGGCAACCCGCGCCGATGACTACGGCGGCATGCTCGCCTATCTCGACGTGGCCCGCATCGACGGCCACGCACTGGCCGGGGCGACGGGTGCCATCGCCGTGAACCAGGCCGCCGGCGACCTCAACGTGCAGGCCAACCTGCGGGGTATCGCCAAGGGCGATCGCGCCGACGTGGCGATCAATGCCCGGCAACTGCAGCAGGGCAACCGCGTGCTGTCCGGGCCGCTGCAGGCCACCGCGCTCATTGGCGGTGACGCACTGGCCGGTGCCAGTGGCATCGCATCCATCAACCAGGCCAGCGGCATCGCCAACACGACGCTCAACGTCGTCAGCGCGACGCTGGCCCGACAAGGCATACGCGAAACCGACGATACGGCCTTGGCCGCCGAGGGTTCCGCGTTGGCAGGGGGGCGGGACGACACCGGTCGCGGCGTCGCGACGGGCACCCGCAGCGCCGGTGTAGCCAGCACCGCACTGCGGGGATTCGACGGGGTCCTGCAACTCAATCAGATCGCGGGCAACGGCAACGACACGGCCAACGTACTGGGCCTGGTCGTGCAGGACCGCCCGTGACAACCACCCAACCGATGCACCACCTGATGAGAGAGAGGGCACCATGAAAGCGACCGTCAAACAGACCATGCTCGCCATGGCGATTGCCACTGCCTCGACCGCCGCTGCGGCCAATGGCTGGGACAACCAGAACGCCAACGCGAACATCAACCACAACCACACCGTCAGCGAGACCCGCAACGACACGCACAACCACACCGACAACGACGTGCGCAACCGCACCGTCAACGTCAATGTGCAGAAGCACAGCAACATCCAGGCCGACGAACGCAAGGAAAAGAACAACCACGGCGTCGACGTGAACCTGGAGAAGGACCTGCGCCTGAGCACCGACATCAATTTCTCCGGCGACCCGAACATCACCGGCGACATCGACCTCGACTCGGCGGCCATTGCCGTGATCGACAACCGGCAGTCGATCAGCAACAACGCCACCAGCAACAGCCTGGTCACCAACAGCGCGTCGATCGGTGACAGCGTCGGCGCCGGTGCCTCGGGCAATCTGGGCTTCAATGTCGTCTCCGGCGACAACAATGCGCAGGACAACGCGGCCTCACTATCTGCGGCCGATGCATCCTTCAGCTTCGGCATGGCCGACGCCGAGGTGTTCGTCAACCAGGCCGGCTTCGGCAACGCCACCATGAACTCCGGTGTCACCAACGCCGCAGGTCTCAGCGGCAACGCCTTTGGCGGCGCGTCCGGCAACATCGGCGTGAACATCGCCTCGGGCAACAACAATGAGCAGAAGAACGCGCTCGCGGCGTCGGTAGCGACCACGGCGGTGGCCCAGTCGAGCATCAGCTCCAACCAGGTCTCCACCGGCAACACGGTCAGCAACGCCGGCTTCGTGCAGTCCTACACCGATACCGTGCAGGTCGGCATGCGTGGCGGCGTCAGCGGCCTGACACTGGCCTATGGCGCGGGCACCTACCGCGGCACCGGCAACGCCTACCAGATGGCCAACTACTACCTGGATACGTGGAGTGGCGAGCTGCCGCACCCGGGTGGCAACAGCACCGGCCATATCGATCTGGACAACCAGATCCAGAACGCCACGATGAACCCCAACCGGCCGGGGGTGGGCGGCCTGGGCTTCGATACGCGTGAGAGTGGCACCAGCCAGTTCGTCGAACTGGGCGTGGCTGACCTGTATGCCAGCCTCAGCGGCACGGTCAGCACCACGCGCTGGGTGAACGTCAATGCGACCAACACCTCGGCCTTGTCCGGCAGTGCCTTCTCGGGCGCCTCCGGCAACATCGGCGTGAACGTTGCTGCGGGCACCGGCAACCTGCAGGCCAACAGCCTTGCCCTGGCAGTGGCCCAGCCCAGCACCGGCGGCGGTGGTGGCAGCGGCGAGTAAGCGCAACACCCCGGCCGTCCGCCAATGGCCGGGTCCCCGGGAGCCCCTGTTCCTCCTCCCCCTTGGGACAGGGGCTCCCCCCTGCTGCCGGAGAACGTAGATGATCCGTTGCCCTCCATCGATGCGCCTGCTTGCCTTCCTGTTGCTGATGGGCACCGCATCGGCATGGGCGGGCGAGGTCCACTTCGCCGGCGTGCTGCCCAATGGCGCGCTGCTGCAGCAGAAGGTGGAAAGCATGCAGGAGCGGCGCTACCGCAACGTGGTGCGCCAGCACACCGATTACAGCTGCGGGGCGGCCGCATTGGCGACCATCCTGCGCCATGCCTATCACCTGCAGACCGACGAAGCGACGGTGATCGAAGGAATGATGGGGGTTTCCGATCCAGCGCTGGTGGCCGAACGCGGCTTCTCCCTGCTCGACATCAAGCGCTACGTGGAATCGCTCGGCATGCGTGGCCGGGGCTACCGCATCGATGAAACACGACTGCGCACCCTCCGCGTGCCAGGACTGGTGCTGATGGATTTGCGCGGCTTCCGCCATTTCGTGGTGCTCAAGCAGGTCCGCAACGGCATCGTGGAAGTGGCTGACCCGATCCTCGGCAACCGCAGCCTGGCGCTGCCGGAGTTCCTGGCCGCCTGGCCATCGCGCGCGGTCTTCGTGGTGATCGGCAGCGACTTCGATCGCAACACCGTTCTTCTGCAACCCAGCGAACGGCCAAGCGCCCGCGCGCTCTACGCGCGGCAAGGGCCGATCACCGATGCCGAACTGGTCGACTTCGGCTTCAGCCACGCCGACCTGTTCTGAGGAGGTACGACCATGTTCCGTCAACACGTATGGATGGCTCTGCTGCTGATGGCCCCTGCCCTGCCCCTGCAGGCCGCCGACGGCAGGACCGGGCGTGGACTCACGGAAATCCCCGACCCGGAGCTGAGCCTGATGCGGGGGCGCTACACCGTGGGTGGCAACAACGTTGCCTGGTTCGGGGTCACCATGGTGTCGCAGTGGCAGGCCAGCAACGGCACGACCCTGCAGGGCAGCCTGACCCTGGGCATGGACTTCCGCGGTGGTGGCGCGCCGAAGCTCAGCTTCCAGCCCAGCGTGCATGTCACGGCAGCCGATGCGCCGCTGCCCGATACCCACGGACGCAGCATCGACAGCAGCGGCCTGGCCAACGCCAGCGGCCTGGTGCAGAGCGTGCAGGTGGCCGGCGATGGCAATGTCGCGCGCAACGTCACCACGCTGACCGTCCGCGAGGGTGGCGTGCCGGCTGTTCTCTCTGATGGCGCAGGCAACATCACCGCGCAGCAGGCCGGCGCCAGCGCGACGGCCGTGCTGGAAGGCAACCAGGCACGCCTGCTGCTGCAGGTGGATGGCCAGGGGCTGGTGCAGCAGTGGATCCGCAATGGCAGCGTCGGCCAGGGCATCGCCCTCGCTGGTGACGGCCAGATCGCCAGCAACCAGCTGCGGCTGGAGCTGGTGCGCAACGCCGTGGGCGGCAACCTGCCGTTGAGCCAGAACGTGGCCCAGGCGATTGCGTTGAACCGCGGCATGGGGCCGGGCCAGTAGCAGGGCCTGGCATTGGGGGAAACGCTCCACAACGCAGGACACGAACATGCACACCCTGATGAGGATCACCCCGTTGGCGCTGGCGGCGCTGGCGGGCACCGCCCTTGCCGTGCCGCCGACGCCTGACGATGGCGCAGACGTGCAGGCCCTGGCCAACCAGCTGGAACAGCTGAAAGCCAACTACGCACAGGAAGTGCGGCGGCTGCGCGAACTGGACATGCAGGTGCAGGCCATGCAGGCACGCTTGGGCGGGCGGGTTGGCCCAGCCTCGACCCCACCGGCCGCACCATTGGCGCAGGCAGCGGCCGCCGCGGTTCCACCGAGCAGCGAGGGCTACGCCAGTACCGCTGCCGAGGCCCAACAGGCCAAGCAGGAGTCGCGGCGCAGCGTGGACGACGTGAAGCAGCAGCAATCGGCCCTGTTCTCCCGTCGCTTCACCATCGAGAACAGCCTCACCTACGCCCGCTATGACCGCAAGCAGCTCACCCTCAACGGCTTCCTCGCGTTGGACGCCATCTTCCTCGGCAATATCGCCATCGAGAACGTGGAGTCCGACTCGCTGACCTATAACGTGGCGGCCCGCTGGGGCGTCAGCCCGAACCTGACCCTCAACCTGGATGTGCCCTACCTGGCGCGGCGCACCGTATACCAGAAAGGCGGCGCCGGCGGTGCAGCGGCCGCCATCGCGCAGGAGCAGACCAACGGCAACGGCCTGGGCGACATTGCACTGAGCGCGAACTACCGGCTGTTCGGCGAACGCGGCTGGCGCCCGGAGACCGTGCTCACGGCCGGTGTCACCGCCCCCACCGGGCGCGCACCCTACGGCCTGGACTGGAAGGTGATCGAGCGCGATGACGACGACTACATCCGCTTCGCCGTGCCGCGCGAGCAGCCCACTGGCAACGGCGTATGGCAGGCCAACCTCGGCCTGTCGATGGTGAAGACCGCTGACCCGGCCATCCTGTTCGCCAACATCGGGTACGTGCACTCCATCCCTCGCGGCTTCAGCGACATCGACAGCAATCCGGATACGGTCAGCCCAGGCGACGTGAAGCTGGGCGGCTCGGTGTACTTCGGTGCAGGTGTTGCCTTCGCATTCAACGAGCGGACCAGCCTGAGCCTGTCCTTCAGCGACCGCATCAGCGCCCGCGCCTCCACCCGCTTCCAGGGCGGCAAGTGGATGAAGGTGATCGGCAGTGACGCCAATGCGGCATCACTGAACCTGGGCGTGACCTATGCGTTGAACCAGCACACCACGCTGGTGACACTGCTGGGCATCGGACTGACCCCGGACGCACCGGACTTCACGCTGGCGTTCAAGATTCCTTACATGCTCTAGCGGCCACTGCCCATGGCATGATGGGCGATCTGCGGCCAGCGGACGTCCATCATGCGCATCGGATTCCTGGGACTTGGAGTGATGGGAACGCCCATGGCGGCCCATCTGGCTCGCGCAGGTTACGAGGTATGCGGCTGGTCGCGCTCCGACCGCAACCATGCGGCCGCGCGCACCGCCGGCATCAACATCTGCGAGGCGGTGGACGAGGTATTCGCGGCCTGCGACACGCTCATCCTGATGCTGGCCAATGACGATGCCATCGACAGCGTGCTCGATCGGCATGGCGCGGCGTTTGGCGAGCGGGTCGAGGACCGCCTGCTGATCAACATGGGTACCAGCTCGGCAGCGTACTCACAGGCGCTGGCCGAACAGATCCGCGCCGCGGGCGGCCGCTACGTGGAAGCGCCGGTGTCTGGCTCACGCGTGCAGGTCGAAGCGGCGCAGCTGGTGATCCTGCTGGCCGGTGCCGATGTCGACCTCGCGGCAGCCGCCCCACTGGTTGCACCGATGGGCAGGCAAACGGTGTGCTGTGGTGCAGTGCCGTCCGCACTGCGCATGAAACTGGCGGTGAACCTGTACCTGATCACCTTGGTCACCGGCTTGGCCGAAGCGGTGTACTTCGCCGAAGCACACGGCATCGAGCTTGATCGCTTCGCGCAGGTGCTCAACGCAGGGCCGATGGCCAGCGAAGTATCGCGAATCAAGCTGGACAAAATGATCCGTGGTGACTTCAGCGTGCAGGCGTCGATCACCGACGTGCGCAAGAACAGTGGGCTGGTAGCCGCTGCCGCCCATGAGGTGGGCATGCATGCGCCCTTGATCGACGCCAGCGACGCGCTGTTCGCACAGGCACTGGCGTCCGGATCGGGGGCGCTGGACATGGCGGCCGTGCTGCAGGCGGTACGGGCCGGGCCAACCGGCACTGGCCGGCGCTGATCCGGATTCATGTTCCGGCACTACTGCCGTCCTCCACCGCTGCTATATTCAGTCCAGCTCGGCAGGCATGGTGCCTGCCTTCGAATCACAGGGAGTTGGTCATGGGTCTGGTACAGGCGGTGAAGGGTGCGGTTGGCGGTGTGCTGGCCGACCAGTGGAAGGACTTCTACACCGTGCCGGCGGGCCTGCCGTCCACGGCCGCCCTGTTCGCGGCGGTGCCGCAGGGCACCAACGCCGGCCGCGGCTCCAACACCAGCGGCTCGTCCAACATCATCAGCAACGGCTCGAAGATCATCGTGCCGGAGGGCTACGGCCTGCTGCTGTTCCAGGACGGCGCGATCACCGCGTTCGTCGCCGAACCGGGTGGCTACGAGTGGCGCTCGGACGATCTGAACTCGCAGTCGATCTTCGCCGGCGACGGCCTGGTCAGCACCTTCATCAAGCAGAGCTGGGAACGCTTCAAGTTTGGCGGCCAGCCGGGTTCGCAGCAGGCGGCCTATTTCGTCTCGCTGAAGGAACTGCCGGACAACCGCTTCGGCACCCAGTCGGAAATCTACTGGGACGACGGTTTCCTCAACACCCAGGTAGGCGCGGTCACCCGTGGCTCGTACACGCTGAAGATCGTCGACCCGATCCTGTTTGTGAAGAACTTCGTGCCGGCCAGCTACCTGCAGCCGGGCCAGGTGTTCGACTTCACCGATCTGGACAACGCCGCCGCCAGCCAGCTGTTCAATGAAGTGGTCGGTTCGCTGGCGCCGGCCTTCAGCCTGTATACCAACGATCCGGGCAAGGGCAACCGCATCACCAAGCTGCAGCAGGACTCGCTGGGCTTCGCGCAGAGCCTGTCGGCCGCCGTCGAACAGGGTTACCAGTGGAAGTCCGACCGCGGCCTGGCCATCGTCAAGACCGCCATCGTCTCGATCGAGTACGACGCCAACACCCGCGAGCTGCTGAAGACCGTGCAGCGCGCCGATGCGCTGTCCGGTTCGCGCGGCAATTCCAACCTGCAGGCCAGCGTCGCCCAGGGCATCCAGTCGGCCGGCGAAAACGGCGGCGCGGCAGGTCTGGTCGGTGTCGGCATGGCGTCTGGCATGTTCGGTGTCGGCGGCATGCAGCAGCCGGCCACCCCGGCGGCCGACGATCCGGTCGCCAAGCTGAAGAAGGCCAAGGAAATGCTCGATCTGGGCTTGATCACCCAGAGCGATTACGACGCGCTCAAGGCCAAGGCACTGGGCCTGTAACGGCAGGACGTACACCCAACATGTCCGATCCCCGAAACGGCCCACCGCCGCTGCCCGGATCCGCGCCCGCGACGCCGCCACCCTTGCCGGCGGCGTCGTTGGATGGGCCCGGTTCGCCGCAGGACGTCCCTCCCCTGCCCGGCAGCTTCCCGCTGGACACCTCCAAACTGCCCCAGGCCATCCGCGATGAAGTGGAAGCGCCCGATCCTGTGGCCATCGATACCTCGGCCAGCGAGCTGAAGGACGGTCTCAACCGCTGCCCGAAGTGCGGCGCCACCGACATCCGGCCCAAAGCCGGGACCGATATCCTGGTCTGCCTGTACTGCCGTCACGAATGGCATGGCGCGCGGGTCGAGGAAGAATTCGGCCTTGGCGAAGCCATCGACCAGCTGCGCGGTACGGTCATCGCCTCCGGTGCGCGTGACATCGATGCCGACACCTCGGCACTGATGACGTTCAAATGCACCGGTTGCGGCGCCGAAGTCACGGTCAATACCGAGAGTACGATGACGGCGCGTTGCCACTGGTGCCGCCACGTCTTCGGCGTCAACGAGCAGATCGCCAACGGCGCGGTGCCCGACGCGGTGCTGCCCTTCCATATCAAGAAGGACGATGCGGTCGCGCGCATCCGCCAGTTCGTCGACAAGCGCCGCATGTTCGCGCTGAAGGCATTCAAGGACCAGTTCACCCCCGAGAACGTGGTGGGCGTGTTCCTGCCCTACATGATCGTCGACAGCAATGTCAGCGCGGCCGTGGCCGGCAAGGGCGAGATCCAGACCCGGCAGTACACCGTAGGCAGCGAGAAAAACAAGCGCACCCTGTATGACGCCGACGTCTACCAGGTCGAACGCCAGGTCGATTTCACCGTGGATGACCTTCCGCTGGAATCCTCGGCCGAGCGCGGCAATCTGGATACCCGCGCCAACACCAACAACATCATCAACACCATCCTGCCGTTCGATACCAAGAACGCGGTGAAATGGAACGCTTCGTACCTGGCCGGCTTCACCTCTGAAAAGCGCAACCTCGACGTGGAGAAGCTGCGGCCGCGGCTGGAAGACCAGCTGCTGTCAATTGCCCGCGCACAGGTGGAAGGTTCGGTGAAGCGCTACAACCGTGGCGTGCGCTGGGAGCAGGAACAACTGGAGGTGCATGGCACCCGCTGGGTGTCGATGTACCTGCCGGTGTGGTTGTATTCGTACCACCAGCCCGGCAAGAACGGCGGCATGCTGCACTACATCGCAGTGAACGGCCGTACCGGCGAAACCATGGGCAGCGTGCCCGTGCAGCAATGGAAGATGCTGCTGGCGGCCTTGGCCACCGGCACCGTCATTGAAGCCCTCGCAATTGCCTTCCTGGTGGCATCGACATGAGTGACGACAGTGGCCTCTGGCTGTTGGCGGCAGGTCCAGCCGGCGCGACCGCGCTGTACTGGGCGCTGTACCGCTATTACCGCAACACCGACAAATCCCACTCCTTCGAGCACGAGACCGAGATCGAGGCACAGCCCGTGACCGGTTCGGACCAGCAGGTGGGCCGGGTCACCGGCACCGAGGAGAAGCGCATCCGCGGTGACAACGTGTATGAGTACCGGAAACGGGTGGTGAGGGTGAAGCCCGATCAGTAGAGCCAGGCCGCCTGGCTGCGGGTAATGCCGGCCGCTGGCCGGCACTCCTTCGGTCTCTGAGCGTCAAAGGGGAGCCGGCCAGCGGCCGGCACTACCCTTCGGCGGACAGCACCTACCCTTGGCTGGCTTGCCCCAGGGCGCACCCTCACACCGTCTCCCACCCCACCGGTTCGATACTCGCGCGATCCACCCTTCCAAGGATCCTGCGATGGCTGCCCTGCTTGCCTGTAGCTGCCTGTCGGCGCTGTACTTCCTGGCCCTGCCCGCCCTTGCCCAGGACGCCTCGTTCGGCTTCGGCGAACAGACCACCCGCACCGACCAGGCCACCCAATCGAGCAGCACAGAGACCCGGACCAGTGGCTCGGTGACCACCCAGACCACCACCAGCGGCAGCTCGCAGTCCGAATCACGCAGCGAAAGCAAAGAGATCGACGTCGGCTTCGGTTTCCACGACGACAACGACGACTGGAGCCATGACCGCCACCGCGGCGACCGCGATGTGCGCGACAGCGATCTGTTCGGCAGCTGGACGCTGGGCCAGGAGAACGGCAGCACCTGCACCATCGAGCTGAAGAACAGTGAGTGGTTCGGTGGCTACAGCGCCTACGTGCCTGCCGGCTGCCCGGACGGATTCTTCTCGGCCAACCGCTGGGTGCTGTCGGGCAACCAGCTGCTGCTGACCGATACCAGCAATACGGTCTTCGGGCGTTTTCGCGCGTCGGGAGGTGGGCGTTGGACGGGCTACCGTGAATCGGATGGGGCACGTTTGTATCTCAATCCCAAGGGCACTGATCGCACCGTGCACACAGTAGGCACGCGCTGATCGGGAAGATCAGGAATCCGCCTCACCCCGCCGCCGAAATGTCCGCTCCCACCGGTTCCCGCCTGGTCATCTACGCCGCCCTCGCGGGCAACCTGGCCATTGCCATCGCCAAGTTCATCGCCGCCGGCATCTCCGGCAGCTCGGCCATGCTCAGCGAGGGCGTGCATTCGCTGGTCGACACTCTCAACGAGGTGCTGCTGCTGTACGGGCTGCGCCGCGCCGGCAAGGCGCCGGACCCGGTACATCCGTTCGGCTATGGCCGCGAACTGTACTTCTGGAGCTTCATCGTCGCCCTGCTGGTGTTCGCTGCCGGCGCCGGCGTTTCGGCCTACGAAGGTATCCAGCACATCCGCCAGCCGGAGCCCGCCACCAACCACGCGTTGAGCTACAGCGTGCTGGGCATCTCCATCCTGTTCGAAGGGGCCTCATGGTGGGTCGCGCTACGGGAGTTCCGTCGTACCAAGGGCAAACTGGGCTACTTCGAAGCCTTCCGTCGCAGCAAGGATCCTTCCACCTTTACCGTGCTGCTGGAGGATAGCGCGGCCCTGCTGGGCCTGGGTTTCGCACTGATCGGGCTCGTGGCCGCCCAGGTCCTGGACATGCCGGTGCTTGATGGTGTGGCGTCGCTGTGCATCGCCGGCGTGCTTGCCGCCACCGCCTTTCTTCTCGCACGCGAAACCAAGGGACTGCTGGTGGGTGAGCCGGCCCATCCTGCGGTGGCTGAGCGGATCATGGCCGTGGCCGAAACCGATCCAGACCTGCGCCGCGCCAATGGCGTGACCACCATGCAGATGGGCCCGGAACAGGTCGTGGCCATGCTCAGCGCGGAATTCGAGGATGACCGGCGCACGCCGCAGATCGAAGCCTGCATCACCCGCATCGAAACTGCAGTGAAGGGGGAGTACCCGGAACTGGTGGCTCTATTCATCAAGCCACAGACGCCGGAGGTCTATGCCGCACGGCGAGCCGCACTGGCCTCGCCGCCGGCACCGGACTGATGATGTCTCTGTACAGGCTTGCCCTGTAGATCCTCCGGTGCAGCCTCCACTGGCGCGTGCTCGTTCGCGACCATCGTCACGCTTTTGCACCCCTCGCGTGCAGCTCGCAAACGTTGACAAAAGCGCGTCACGTCGGCATCACCTCACCGTAGCGATACATAACGTGGTGCGCACTAGCGTAGTACCTGACAGCCGCCGAAGCCGCCCTCGCCACCCAGCCCTGCAAAGCGCCATGGACGAAGCCGACCGCCTGCTTGAAATCGACCGCCTGCACCTGCTCGACACGCCAGCCGAACCGGTGTTCGATGCAATCGTTGCTGCCGCCCGCGCAGCGACTGGCATGACCATGGGCCTGATCTCGGTGGTGGCTGAGGAGCGCCAATGGTTCAAGGCCAATATCGGTCTTGAAGGCGTCAGCGAGACTGCACGCGATATCTCGTTCTGTACTCATGCCATCGAGCAGGACGAACTGTTCGAGATCCCGGATGCCCGGCAGGACCCGCGATTCTCCACCAACCCACTGGTGACCGGTGGCCCGCGCATCCGTCACTACGCGGGAATCTCGCTTGGGTCGGCACAGGGCGCCCGTATCGGAACACTATGCCTGCTCGATCCGATGCCGGGCGTGCTGTCGCCCTCGCAGCGCGAACTGATGGTGCATCTGGCGCGGGTCACCACCCAGGTGCTGGAACAGCGCAGCACCCTGATGGCACAGGTCGGCCAGGCCAAGGCACTGCACCGCGAACTGAAACGCAGCGAGGACTTCCTGGAACGCACCAACCGCGCGGCACGGGTGGGCGGCTGGGAGATGGACCTTCTCTCCCACGAAGTGCGCTGGACCCGCGAAACCAAGCAGATCCACGGCGTGCGCGGCAACTATCAACCCACGTTCGACACCGCACTGTCCTTCTATCGGGAGGACAGTCGCAACATCATCCGCAGCGCGGTCCAGCGCTGCATCGAGGAAGGCACCTCATGGGAAGTGCAGCTGCCGATGACCACCGCCGATGGGCGCTCCATCTGGACCCGGGTGGTCGGTGGCCGTCAGCAGGTGGATGGGCACCCTCGCCTGGTCGGCGCCATCCAGGACATCACCGAGGAGCGTGCCGCGCTGGATGCCCTGGAGGCGAGCGAAACGCGCTACAGGCGTCTGTTCCACTACAGCCTCGGCCTGATCTGCACGCACACGCTGGAGGGCGTGCTGACATCGGTGAACCCGGCGGCCGTGCAGTCGCTGGGCTTCGATGAGACTCATATGATCGGGCGCAGCCTGTGCGATCTGATGCCTCCCGAGAAGCGTGCTGCATTCAAGGCCTATCTCGCGCGGATCACGGTCAACCACACCGATGCCGGCGTCATCGAACTGATCGCTGCCGATGGCACCCGCCATTTCTGGGCGTATCACAACGTGCTCGACAGTGAGGCGAACCCACCCTATGTGCTGGGCCATGCACAGGATGTGACTGCACTGCGGATGCAGGAGCAGCAGCTGCGCGAGATGTCCTTCAAGGATCCGCTGACCCAGAGCTACAACCGCCGCTTCCTGCCGCGCCTGGACGAGCTGGTTGATCAACCCTGGGCCTGCCTGATGTTCGATCTGGATCATTTCAAGCAGATCAACGATACGCAGGGCCATGCGCGAGGTGACACGGTGCTGGTCGAGTTCGCCGCCTTCCTGCGCGCTCCATTGGGGGCAATGGAAAGCGTAGTGCGCATGGGCGGCGACGAGTTCATGGTGGTGCTGACCTGCCCGGAGCCGGGGCGGTTGGCCGCGCTGGAGCAGTGGTATACGCAGCAGGCCGGTCGGTCACCCACGCCCTTCTCACTGGGTGCGACCCACCACGCCCCGGGTGAGTCGGTGGCCGACACCCTGCAGCGTGCCGACAGTCGCCTGTACCGCGAGCGCGCACGCGTGCGCACGCACCCGCGACCGGCAACCTGAGACTCTCCCCGCAGCGGGTGCAATCCTACTCCGCCGCCAACGCCTGGATCGGGTCGAGCTGTGCAGCACTGCGCGCCGGGAAGTAGCCGAAACCGAGCCCGATGGCAGACGAACATGCCAGCGCGGCGAGCACCGGCCCAGGCGTGAACAGGAACGGCACCCCCAGCGACAGCAGGCTGGACAAGGCGCCCACAGCCAACGCGAACAAAACCCCCAGCACCCCGCCGAACAGGCAGATCAACACGGCCTCGATCAGGAACTGGCGGAGGATGTCGCCCTGCCGGGCACCCACCGCCAGCCTCACACCGATCTCGCGCACGCGCTCCTTCACCGACACCAGCATGATGTTCATCACCCCCACGCCACCGACCACCAGCGCCACCGCAGCAATGGCCGAAACCAGTGCCGCCATGGTCTGGCTGGACTTCATCACTGCCTTGCGGATCTGGTCGGCGTTGTAGATGAAGAAATCGCGCCGGCCGTGCAGGCGTTGCAGCTCCGCGCCCAGCGAGGCCTCAGCGGCGGTGGTTGGCACGTCATCCCGCACGCGCACGGTGATGCTCTCCAGCCGCTGGCTGCCAAGCAGGCGCGAGGACGCGGAGGTGTACGGCACATAGACCGTCGGCGTCGCCCCGCCGGCGAATGCGTTGGGACCGACCACGCCGATCACTTCCACCGGCATGCCGCCCAGCAGCACCGTGCCGCCGATCGGATTGCCGCTGAACAACGCCTTGGCCGCCTTCTGGTCGACCACGCCCACCGCGCGATGTGCCTCCACCTCGGCATCGGTGAAGAACCGGCCCGCCTTCAGGCGCAGCCCGCGCACACGCGGTAGATCAGCGCCCACGCCAAGCACCTGCGTGTTGGCGCGCCGGTTGCCCTGCAGTGCCGCCACCGAACCGCTCAGGTTGGGGCTTACGCTGTCTACGTAACTCAATGCGGCCAGGTGATCGGCATCGTCCACGACCAACGATTCGATCTCTGCCGAGCGCGGGTCACCAAAGTCCGCGCCCGGGAAGATGTCCAGCGTACTGGCACCCAGTTCGTTGATCTGTGACTCGACCTGTGCCTGTGCGCCCTTGCCCAACGCAACCACGGTCACCACCGCAGCCACGCCGATGATGATGCCCAGCATGGTCAGCAGGGTGCGCAGGCGATGGGCCAGCATCGAACGTACCGCCATCCGTGCAGCTTCCCTGATTGCATCCAGGCGCGCGCGGCGCTCGGCGCCCGGTTCTGGACTGCGCTCGTGGGCAGCAGCATTGCGTGCTGCCGGAGGATCACCCATACCACGGTCGGATACGACCCGACCGTCTGCGATCTCGATCACGCGTGAAGCGTGCGCGGCGATCGCCGCATCATGGGTCACCAGGATCACGGTATGGCCCTGCGCATGCAGGCGCTTGAGTTCCGCCATCACCTGCCGGCCGCTGGCATGATCCAGCGCGCCGGTCGGCTCGTCGGCCAGCACGATGGCGCCGCCGTTCATCAGCGAACGCGCAATGGAAACGCGCTGCTGCTGGCCGCCGGACAGCTGGCTGGGCCGGTTCGTAGTGCGCTCCCCCAATCCCAGCGTTTCCAGCAGCATGCGCGCACGGGCGGTGCGCGCATCGGCATCCACGCCGGCATAGACCGCCGGCAATGCCACATTTTCCGTGGCGCTCAGGTTCTCCATCAGGTTGTAGCGCTGGAAGATGAAGCCGAAATGCTCGCGGCGCAGGTGCGCCAGTTCATCCTGTGACATCTGCTCGGTTGCTGCGCCCTGCACCCGGTAGCTGCCTTCGCTTGGCCGGTCCAGGCAGCCCAGAATGTTCATCAGCGTGGATTTGCCCGAACCGGACGGGCCGATGATCGCGATGAACTGGCCCGCCTCGATGCGCAGCGACACGTCCTTCAACACCACCACCTCGCCGGCGGCCGAGCGATAGGCGCGCGATACGCCATGCAGTTCCAGCAGCGCGTCGACCATGCTCACATCCCCAGCAGGCTGGTGGGCTCGGCTTCCGCGCCGCTGGGCGCCTGCCCGACCACCACGTTCTCGCCCGCTTCCAGGCCAGACAGGATCTGCACGGCGGTGGCGGTGCGCAGCCCGGTGGTCGCTGCGCGCTCGCGGGCACGGCCTTTCGCATCGACCACCTGCACGGTTGCGCGGTTGCTGTTCTTGTCGTCGGACTCGCCCAGCGCTGTCAGCGGCACCTGCAGTGCATTGGCCACGCGTGCCAGTTGGATCGTCACCTTCACCGTCATCGAGGGCTTCAGCATCAAGCCCGGGTTGGCCACGTCGAACAACCCGGCGTAGTACACCGCCTTCGGCGTCTGCGCCGATCCACCGCTGTTGCCACTGGCCACATCGGCAATCGACGACGGCGCAGGCTCAAGCTGTTGCAGGCGCGATTCATAGCGGCGCCCGCTCGGCCCCAGCGTCGAAAACCACAACGGCTGGCCGGGTGCGATCAGTTCCACGTCGGCCTCGGCGATCTCGGCGCGTACGGTCATCGTGTCCATCTGTGCCAGCATCACGATGGTCGGCGTGGTCTGCATCGAGTTCAGCGTCTGCCCGGCCTTGGTGACGATGGCCACGATGTAGCCGTCGGACGGTGAGACGATGCGGGTGTAGCCGAGGTTGATACGGGCGGTCTCCACCTGGGTCACCGCCTGGTCGATCTGCGCCTGCAACGCGGCGGCCTCCGCGCGCGCCGCATCGCGCGCCACACGGGCCGCTTCGAAGCCTTCCTGCGAGACCAGCCGCGATGCCACCAGCTGCGACTGGCGCTCGTACGTGCGAAGGGCCTGGCTGTAACGCGCCTGGCTGGCCGCGTGCTGCGCACGCAGTGTGTTGGTGGCTGCTTCGGCGCTGCGCAGGGCGATGCGCTGCGGCTGCGAATCCACTTCGGCAATCAGGTCGCCAGCGTGCACACGCTGGCCCAGCACCACGTGCAGGCGCGTGACCTGGCCCGACACCTGCGCGCCCACCGCCACCAGTTCCTTGGGGTTGACCCGGCCAACGGCCTGCACGGTCTTTTCCAGGTCCGCCACCCTTGCCGGGGCCGTGATCAGCGCGGCATCATCACCTTCGACGAACAGCCACCCGCCGGTGCCGCCTGCAAGAAGTACAACGATTGCGGCAATGATCCAGGTCCTGCGGTTGTTCATCGAAAGGCTCGCATGCACGCAGCCACCGGATGTGACCGCAGAAGCCGCAGTCTGGAACGTAGTGGTGGATGTTTCTTGGAGCCACTGTGGAGATTGCATGGAGTCCGCGCATCCGTTCAGGCACGGGGCCCGCTCCTGAACGGCACGGATCGCGTCCACGAAATCTCGACACAATCTCGATCAAGTCTCCATCAACGGCCCCTAGCCTTGTCGGCCTCGCCGACTGCGCCCCCGCCGTGTCCCTCCCGTTTCCAGACCTGCCTCCCATTGATGTCCGCCGCGCCTACCTTGCCTGGTGCGCGCCTTCGCCGTGGCTGCTTGCGCTGGTGCTGACGTCCACCAGTGCCTGGATGCTTGCCAGCGCGAACCCGGCGCCGCCCCTGTTGGCGGGCGCCGGTGCCGCCGCGCTGGTGTGGTTCCGCAGCGAAGGCCCCAGCCATTCGGCGCGCGCGGGCACCCTGGCATCGCTGGCGCTGATCGGTCTCGCGGCCTGGTCCGCCTCCAGCGCGGACGTGAGCCTCATGCCAGCAGGTATGGCGGCTGTCCTGGTGGCTGCGTTGCTTGCCCTGCGCCTTCGGGCCGTGGTCCGCATGGCCCGCCGCCTGCAGGACCGGGTGGACGCAACGGCCATGGAATCACGGTGGAGCAAGCTGCCTGCGGCCGTATCGACCCTGCTCGCACAGCACCTGCGCGCGACCGCAACACTGGCGCCCGCCCTGCAGCACACGCTGGTGCTGGCCACCCTGGCCTGGGCCGCCCACGAAGAAGCGCAGACCCTGGAACGGCCACGATGACACCGTCGCCGGCGTTTCCCATTCCTCACTTGAAACCGCAGCATGCAATGAAATCCGATGCCCGCACGCGCCTGGCGCCCCTGGTGCTGATTGCCGAAGATGAAGGCGAAATCGCCGACATTCTCGACGCCTACCTGGCCCGCTCCGGGCTGCGCAGCGCCCGCGCCGCCGACGGCGAAGCCGCCCTCACCAGCCACCGCCAGCTGCGCCCCGACCTGGTGCTGCTGGACGTGCAGATGCCGAAGATGGACGGCTGGCAGGTGCTGAGCGAGTTGCGCCGGCGCGGCAACACCCCGGTAATCATGCTCACCGCACTGGACCAGGACGTGGACAAGCTCACTGGCCTGCGCGTCGGTGCCGACGACTACGTGGCCAAGCCATTCAATCCCGCCGAGATCGTCGCCCGCATCCAGGCGGTGCTGCGCCGTAGCGCGAAGCCCATTGCAGAAGAACCCAACGGGCTGATCCGGCAGGGGCCGTTCGAGATCGACCTGCGCAGCCATGAAGTCACCGTGCGCACCGATGACCACGTGCATGCTCTGAGTTTCACGCTCACCGAGTTCCGTCTGCTGGTACACATGGCGCGCGCACCGCGCATGGTGCACAGCCGGCTGGATCTGCTCCAGACCTGCCTGCCGGAAGGCGATGCGCAGGAGCGCACCGTGGACAGCCACGTCAGCAAGCTGCGCCGCAAGCTGGAGGAAGCAGGCGTCATCGGCATTCCCGCCACCATCCGCGGTGTCGGCTACCGCTTCCTGGACTGAGCCGATGAACCCCAAAGGCAAGAGCATCGGGCGCCAGATCACGCTCTCCATCACGGTCGCGTCGCTGTGTTCAACCGTACTGTCGATCAGTGGTTTCTACCTGTTCTATTACCTGATGGAGGTGTTCTATCCACGCTGGTACGACGAACCGGAAACCATCATGCCGTCAGGCCTGGAATGGCTGTGGATCGGCCTGACCGCCACCGTGGTCGTTGCGCTGGCCACATTGATCGCATCGCGCCTGACCCGGCGCATCATCACCCCGCTGAACTCGGTCGCCGAAAGCCTGCGTCGCGTCGCCAGCGGTGATCTGGAGGCGCGTGCGCGCGGCGGTGACACCTCGATGACCGAGGCCGCCACGCTGGTCAGCGACTTCAATTCCATGGCCGAGCGATTGAGCCGGATGTCGGAGAACCGCGTGTTCTGGAACGCGGCGATCGCACACGAACTTCGCACGCCGATGACCATCCTGCGCGGCCGCCTGCAGGGCATCGCCGAAGGCGTGTTCGAGCCGGGGCCGGAGCAGTTCAACAGCATGCTCACCCAGCTGGAGGGCCTGACCCGCATCATCGAAGACCTGCGCGTGGTCAGCCTGGCCGAGAGCGGCCACCTCGATCTGCGCCTGCAGCGCAGCGACGTCAGCGTGCAGGTGGCAGCGGTGGTCGAAGCGATGTCGGAGGCGCTGACCGAGAGTGGTTTCTCGGTGACGTTGGACGCACGGTCTTCGCTGGCCGACTGCGACCCGGCGCGCATCCGCCAGGCGGTGCTGGCGCTACTGGAAAACGCACGCCGCCATGCCATTCCCTGCCCGCTGCGAGTACACGTGACGCTGGCCGAAGGCCATTGCACCGTAACCGTTGAGGATGGTGGCCCCGGTGTGCCGGACGACCTTCGCGACAGCATCTTTGAAGCCTTCCAGCGCACCGATGTATCGCGCTCGCGGCAGAGCGGCGGCTCCGGTCTCGGCCTGGCGGTGGTGCGGGCGATTGCCGTGGCCCATCACGGAAAGGCACGATGCCGGGCGACCGAACGTGGCGGCAGTGCCTTCGAAATACGCTGGCCGGTGCACGCGCGTCGTTGAGAGCGCGGCGTCGCGGCAGACGCTGCCCTGGTACCGGCCCACCTTGCTGAGCACCACGGCCTCCGCTGAACGCCGCCGTTTTCTCCACGCAATCTCCATCGTCCCTCCATCCCCGCTCCAAAGGGCTGCAGATACTGGGCGCGACCCGGGAGATGGCAGGCATCGTCCCCTGCCCTGTCCCCGACCCACCCAGGCACCCCATGAAACACCCCCACGATCCAGCGGCCGCCGCCGGCAGCATCGGCCAGCAGAATGCGGCCGCCACCCTGAAGGCCATCCTGCGCACCTACCCCTGGCAGCTCACCGGCACGTTCTCGCTGGTGGCACTGGAGAACACACTGCTGCTGGCCTATCCCTTGTTCGCCGGCTTCGCGGTGGACGCGATCATCAGCAGCAACATCGGCCATGCCGTCTCCTATGCCGGCGTGGTACTGATGTTCTGGTTGGTCGGTGCCGCCCGTCGAGCGGTCGATACACGCACCTTCACCCGCATCTATGCCGATCTGGCGGTGAACGTGGTGCAGGCGCAGCGTCGGCTGGGCCAGGCCACGTCCACCTCGGCGGCACGCGTGGTGCTGGCCCGCGAGTTCGTCGACTTTTTTGAAAAGCACGTGCCGATCATCGCCACCGCACTGGCATCGATGTTCGGTGCGGTGGCCATGCTGCTGGCGATCGAGCCAATGGTCGGTGCCGCTGGCCTGGTCACCCTGCTCGGCGCCCTGCTGGTGCTGCCCTCGTTCGCACGCCGCAACGAGCAGCTGCATGGCCGCCTGAACAACCGCCTGGAGCACGAAATCCGGCTGGTCGACCGGGTCAGTCCCTCGGTGCTGCGCCGCCACTACACCACGCTGTCGCGCCTGCGCATCCTGTTGTCGGACCGCGAAGCGGGTGCCTACGTGGTGATCGGACTGGCTGCGGCGGCATTGTTCGCGCTGACCATCGGCCGCCTGGCCACCAGTGAAGGCGTCACGCCGGGCCATGTCTATGCGGTGATGACCTATCTGTGGACCTTCGTCGGCAGCCTGGACGATGCGCCGTCGATGGTGGACCAGCTTGCACGGCTGAAGGACATCGGCCGGCGAGTCAGCCCCGGGATGGACGACGCGGAGCACAAGGACGCCGCTTGACCGGTAGATGCCACCTTGATGGGCACCGACACATCGCGGGGCCAACCAAGGTTGGCGACTACCGGGGCAACGGTGCCAATCAGTATTGGCGGTCACCTCGCGCCTGCCGTGCGCCCGCACATCGCCAAGGCACCGATGATCAATGCCTGCATGCTGCGGTCGAACTCGGCTTCCTGCGCCGCGCGGTCCAGTGGCCGGCGCGTGGTGTCCACGACGGCATGCCGCGAGTACACGGTATCGGCCAATGCCACGGCGTGATAGGCCACGGTCGACAGCAACCATGCTGCCTGTTCCTGCGGCAGTTCATGCACACGACTGAACTCGGCATGGTGGCGCTGGATGCGCGCCACCATTTCCGGCGTCTTCGCACCGTGGCTCACCAGGAACGGAGCCAGGCCGGGGTTCTCGTCCACGAGCATCCGCAGGGAACGCTGGAACGCGTACAGATCGTCGTCGATGCTACGTCCCGCGCCAGCTTCCAGCGGCGGTGCCTGCCAACGCTCGAAGATCGCTTCAGCCACCAGCTCGCGCAGCGCCGCCAGATTCGCCACATGCTTGTACAGCGCGATGTGGCTGACCCCCAGCGCTGCGGCCACGCCCACGAAGCTCAGCCCCGGCAGCGTCATCGCGATGCCAGCGTCGGCGATGCGCTCTCGGGTGATGGTGGGTGGTCGCCCACGGGCAGCGGTCTTCTTCGGTGCAGCCATTGCTGTTGCGGTTCCTGCGCGGCGCGCTGGCAAGGCCTGTCATGGTGGTCTGCGGCAACGCAATGGTCAACGCGCTGCATACGCTTCCAGCAGGCCTGGGTTGCGGGACGATCAATTTAGTTTACTATGATGTAACTAATTCGCATTCGCAGCCTTCTGGATCGTTGTCGATGTCCGCGCCTACCCTTTCCACCACCCCGGCCGGGCCGCTGCGCGGCGCCGAACACGACCGTGGCCTGCAGGCGCTGCGCGTCCACGTGGTTGACGTCACGCAGCCCTGCGCGAGCCTGCTTCGGCTGGTCGTACAGCTGCCGCCACAGGCCGAGCTGGCACCCTGGCAGCGTGCCAACACCGCCGTTCGCATCCAGCTGGGTGCCGCGTTTACCGATGTGTCACGGATCTACACCGTGCGCAGCGTCGACGCGCAGGCGCGCCGTTTCACACTGGACGTGGTGCTGCACGAGGCTCCGGGGCCGATGCTGGCCTGGGTGCGCGCACTGGAGCCCGGCGACGCCTTCGATCTCACCGGTCCGCGCCCGCATCTGCAGGTGCCGCACCGCGAGGGTAGCGTTGCCCTGCTGTTCGCCGATCAGAGCGCCATCCCGGCACTGTCCGCCTTGCTGCAGCAGTGGCCCAACGGCCTCCGCGCGCAGGCCTGGATCGCTTCGGATGATCCCTTCCCGGTAGACGAACTGCCCGCCGTCGAAGGCGTCTGCATGCAGCGCGTGTCCACGGGCGCTATGCCGTTGCTGCAGCAGGCACGCCGTCTGCGCACGGGGGCAAACAACACCGTCTGGGCCGCAGGCGAACGCGAGGAGATGCGCGCCCTGCGCCGCTACTTCCTTGAAGCGTGTGGTCTGCCGCGCGCAGACGTCGCCGTGGCCGGTTACTGGAAACACGGCCAGACCACCACCGAGACCGACCAGCGCCGCCGTCGCAACTACGAGCGTGTGCTGGCGCGCGGCGGCGGACTGCAGGACCTCGACGATCTCGCCGACGACATCTGATCCACCTCGCACCACCCGCGCCCTGCGCTTCGTTCCACCCAGCCACAGATCGCCCACGCACCTCGCGTGCAGCACTGCCCCAGCGGCAGTGCCGTGCCCTCTGCCAGCCATTCCACAGCCCGCGTCGTCCTGCCCGTGCAGGTCATCGACGGCGCCGTGCTGGCCGATTGCACGCCCCATCACACGAGAACTGCCATGTCCCTCCCCCTTCGAGCCCTGTCCCTCCCACGCCGCTCCGCGCTGTCCCTGGCCGCACGTGCCGCGTTGCTGCCCACCCTGCTGATCGCCACCGCCGCCCACGCTGACGACGCGCCCGACGGTGCCCGCCAGCTGCCTACGGTGAACGTGCGCGCCGACAAGACCACGCCCACCGATGCCTATGCCGGCGGCCAGGTCGCCCGCGGCAGTGGCGTCGGCCTGCTCGGCGAGCTCGACTTCATGGACACCCCGTTCAACACCACCCGCTACACCGCCGGGTTCATCGAGAACATCCAGGCACCGGATCTGGTAAGGGTGATCGCGCTGACCGATCCCAGCGTCTACAGCAGTGGATCCAGCGGTGGCATCACCGACTACTTCAACATCCGTGGCTTCGGTGTTGCCTCGTCGGATATCGGCTTCGGCGGACTCTACGGCCTGATCCCCTACTACCGAGTCACCCCCGAACTGGCCGAGAGCATCGAAGTACTCAAGGGGCCATCGGCACTGCTCAACGGCATGCCGCCGGGTGGCTCGGTGGGCGGTGCGGTGAACCTGGTACCCAAGCGCGCAGGTGATACGCCGTTGACCCGCTTCACGGCCAGCTACAGCAGCGACGCGCAGTTCGGCGGCCATCTGGATGTTGGTCGTCGCTTCGGCGCGCAGCAGCAGTTCGGTGTGCGCCTCAATGCCGTGCATCGCGATGGCGACACCGCCACCGACCACCAGCAGCACAAGACGCAGCTGGCGTCGCTGGGCCTGGACTGGAGGGGTGAACGCTCGCAGGTCTCGCTGGACCTGTTCAGCAGCCGTGACCATGTGGATGGCCTCAATCGTGGCGTTTCGCTGGCAGCCGGCCTGGCCGTGCCCCGCCCACCGAAGGCCAGCACCCTGTTCGCACCGGATTGGACCTTCAGCAACGTCAAGGACTCGGCCGCCGCGCTGCGCTGGTCGTTCGACATCACTGACCACTTGCAGGCGCATGCCAGCTACGGCCACGGCCATACCGATTTCGATTCCATCGCCAGTGCCACCACGCTGATCACCAACACGGCCGGCGATTTCCGCAACAACTTCGCCCACCAGCGCTTCATCTACAGCAAGGACACCGCCGAAGCCGGTCTCTCGGCACGTTTCCGCACCGGCCCGGTCGATCACGCACTGGCGATCAGTGCCGCCTGGTACCAGCACGACCAGAAATTCGGCTTCAAGCGCAATCTGCTGGCCCGCGACTGGGTGACCAACCTGTACGACCCACAGTGGGGCCCGGCTATCGATCGCAGCTTCAGTGATGCGTCGCTGCCGAAGACCGCGGAAGTGCGTACCACCAGCTTCGGCATCGCCGACACGTTGTCCTTCATCGATGACCGCGTGCAGCTGACCCTGGGCATCCGTCACCAGACCGTGCTCAGCGACACCTTCGACGGCAGCACCGGCAAGCGCACCACACGCTACGATGCCAGCGCCAATACCCCGGCCGCTGCACTGCTGTTCAAGGCCAGCGATCGACTGTCGCTGTACGCCAACTACATTGAAGGCCTGAGCCAGGGCAGCACCGCCCCGGTCAGTGCAGCGAATGCGGGCGAGGTGTTCCCGCCGTTCAAAACCCGCCAGCGTGAGGTCGGCGCCAAGTTCGACTTCGGCCGTCTGGCCAGCGCATTGAGCGTGTACGAGATCGAAAAGCCCAGTTCCTATACCGATCCGGCCACCAATGTGTTCTCGTTCGGCGGCCAGCAGCGCAACCGTGGCGTGGAATGGACCGTGTTCGGCCAGGCGACCGAACAGCTGCGCGTGCTGGGCGGCATCGGCTGGCTGCAGCCGAAGCTGACCCGCACCCAGGGCGGCATCAACGAAGGCCGGCTGGCCACGGCCACACCGCAATGGCAGGGCAAGCTGGGCGTCGAATGGGACGTGCCAGCCGTGGCCGGCCTCACCCTCACCGGCAACGCGGTCAGCCTGTCCAAGGGTTACATCAATGCTGACAACAGCCAGTGGGTGGCAGGCCGCACCGTGTTCGATCTCGGTGCCCGCTATGCGACGCAGGCGGCCGGCCATCCGCTGGTACTGCGCGCCACCGTGCAGAACGTGACCAACAAGGCGTACTGGGCGGGCAGCCTTGGCTCCGGTCTGGGCACGCCGCGCACCGCCGTGCTGTCGGCCACCGTCGATTTCTGATCCTGGATTCAAGGACACCACGCCATGGCGCGTGGTGCCCTGGAGAAGTGCTTTGACCGTTTCCCGTACCGCTTCCGTGCTGGCCTGGCTGCCCCTGGTCTCACGCATCATCGCTGCGTTGTTCGGCGGCTATGTGCTCGCCGCGCTGTGCAGCATCGCTGCACTGGCGCTGCCCATCGATGGCCGCCAGGCCGTGTTCACCGGCATGCTGGCCAGCTTCCTGCTGTATTCCGGCGCCGTGGTCTGGGTGTTCGCGGTGCGCTCGGCGCGGCGCGCATGGATCGGGTTGATCATGATCGCCCTGCCACTGTGGTTGGTTGCGCAATCGGTCGCCAACGGAGGCGCTGCATGAGCAAGATCGATCGCACCGCCAAGCCACGCGGCATCCGCCAGACCATGTCCGACCTGCATATCTGGGTCGGCCTGCTGGCCGGCTGGATCCTGTACGCGATGTTCCTCACCGGCACCGCCAGCTATTTCCGCGACGAGCTCTCGCGCTACACACGCCCTGAGATCGCCACGCCCTCCACGTTGCCGGAGGCGGCGATGGTCGCGCAGCGCACGGTCTCCAGCATCATTGCCGAGACGCCTGCAGCCCGCCAGATCAACCTGAGCCTGCCAAGTACGCGCATGCCCTGGGTGTCAGCGATGTGGGCCAGCCCGGGTGGGCGCGGCCGACATGGCTTCGATTCAGGCCTGTTCGATGCCAGCACCGGTACGCCCTTGCAGGCGCGGGATACCGACGGTGGCGACTTCTTCTATGCGTTCCACTTCAACCTGCACTACATGCCGGCCATGTGGGGCCGCTGGATCGTCGGCGTCTGCGCGATGTTCATGCTGGTGGCCATCGTCAGCGGCGTGATCACCCACAAGAAGATCTTCGCCGACTTCTTCACCTTCCGCTGGGGAAAGGGTCAGCGCTCGTGGCTGGATGGTCACGCGGCGCTGTCGGTGCTCGGCCTGCCGTTCCACTTCATGATCACCTGGAGCGGCCTGGTGATGCTGGCGGTGCTGTACATGCCGTGGGGACTGGCCAAACTGCCGGACAAGCGCCAGCAGGCCGAGGTGGTCAGCGAGATGCGGCTGTTCCTGCCGCCGCAGAAGGCCGCCGGTCACGCCGCTCCGCTTACAGACATCGGCGCACTGGTGCGACAGGCCGAACAGCGTTGGGGAACCGGCGCGGTGGGCAGCGTGCAGGTGCAGAATCCCGGCGACGAGAACGCACGCGTGGCGGTGGTGCGTGCGCAGTCAAGCCGGGTTTCGACCACGCCGAACTACCTGCTGTTCGATGGCAGCGGCGGGCAGCTGCTGCAGGTCAAGGAGCACTCGGGCGTCGCCGCCGATACCCAGGGCGTGCTGTATGGCCTGCATCTGGGGCGCTTTGCCGACGCCACGCTGCGCTGGCTGTACTTCATAGTCAGCCTCGCGGGCACCGCCATGGTCGGCACCGGGCTGGTGCTGTGGACGGTGAAGCGGCGTACCCAGCTGCCTGACCCACAGCGCCCCTACTTCGGTTTCCGGTTGGTGGAGCGCCTCAACATCGCCACGGTTGCTGGCCTGTCGGTGGCGATGGCGGCCTATCTGTGGGCGAATCGACTTCTACCCACCTTCATGGAGGGGCGCGCGGCGTGGGAGGTGCATGTGTTCTTCCTGGCCTGGGCAGCGATGTTCGTGCACGCCACGCTGCGCACACCCAAGCGTGCGTGGATCGAACAGTTCGTGCTGGGGGCGTTGTTGCTGACGCTGTTGCCGGCACTCACGGCGACGACGACGGCACATCCGTTGTGGCGCACCCTGACCACAGGCGACTGGGCATTCGCCGGCACCGATCTGACCTTGCTGGCATTGGCCGTCCTGCATGCAGTGCTGGCGTGGCGCATCTGGAAGCACGCACCGAAGGTGAAGCGTGCACGCCCGCCTGCTGCACCACGCACTGCAGTACCGGAGGCCAGTGCATGATCCACGTCATTCTGTTTGTGCTGTCACTGGCCGCGTTCGGTTGCCTGGCACTGGCGATGGAGCGCCATCAGCGCGATGTGCTGCGCCGTGTACTGAGCGCGCAGGCCGTTCAGCAACTGCGCGCAGTCGGTTGGGCGCTGCTGATGTTCAGCGCCGTGTTTGCCATGCGCGCGTTGGGCGTGGGTTTCGGCCTGGCCGCGCTGTCCGGTCACACCAGCGTCGCCGCCGGTGTGGTGGTGCTGGCGATGGTGGCGCATGGGCGGCTGAATCGGTAGATACCCACCTTGGTGGGCACCGGGCCTGAGCGGCGTTGCTCTGATAGATGCCCACCTTGGTGGGCACCGATGGAAGCCGGTGCCAACCAAAGTTGGCAGCTACCGGGCGCGATGAACGTTGCTTCGATTCGCTGGCCCGCGCGAAAAACAGCCGAGCATGGCTCGGCTCTACAGGAACTCCGCCATGCGCTGCAGCTCGTCTTCCAACGCGCCACGAAACACCCTGTCGCGGGCCAGCGACTTGCCTGCATAGCCCACACTCGATGCCAACTCACCGTCGCGCACGCTGAGATTGGCCCAGCCCACCACCTGGTCGTGCCACAACACCGGCAGAGCGTAGTACCCATACTGTCGCTTCGGTGCAGGTGTATACGCCTCGAACTTGTACACCCATCCCCACAGCAGCTCGAAGCGGCGGCGGTCCCACACCACCGGGTCGAACGGCGCCAGCAGGCGCACCTGTTCGTCCGGTGCATGGCGGCGCGAGCGCGGATTCTCGTCCACCGGCCAGTACCAGGTGGTGCCCTCCAGCGTGCAGCTGGCCAGTTGTTGCTTGGCCAACGCCAACGCCTGCCGGGTCTGCTCGGCCAGATGTGGGGCGCCATAGCCCAGCAGGCGCACCAGATAGGTCAGGCTGGCCGAGGGCAGCGGCGCGTACTTGCGCACCACCAGATCGATCAGGGCGGCGGCCCGTTCAACCTGCGCCTGCTCGCTGGCGTCCGGCTCGGCGTGCTCGGCCACTGCATAGATGCGGGTGCCACTGTCGCGCCGCTGCACCCGCAGCAGGCCACGGTAGTGCATGCCGTCAAGCAGATGCGTGCTTGCGTTGCTGGTGCCGCCCCAGTAATTGGTCACCCGCCCATGCGCGAACGCCTGGTCCACCTCACGCGGGTGCACGCTGCCGCGCTCGCGCACGAAGGCCAGTACGTCGGCCGCGCGGCGATGGGTCTCGGCGTCCCATTCGCGCTTGGACACGCGTGGGTGCATCAGTGCCAGATGCTCGCGCGGCAGGAAGCCGTAGTTCACCAGGCAATCCTCTTCCACCGGCAGGCGCGTGTAGCGCCGCTCAAGATCGCCTGCGCGGTAGTCCTTCACCCGGTGGCGCAGGGTCAGGTCCTGTGCGCGCGCCGGTGCCCTGATCGGGTCGGCCTGCACGAAGCCCAGCCGTCGTATCGCGGTCAGCAGCGTAGTCGGCTTGAACAGGGTGCGCGCCACCGCGTAGCGGCGAAGATCATCGAGAGTAGGCGTGGCAGGCATGGCCGCATTGTATTCTCGACACCACGCGATCCGTCCAGTAGAGCCAGGCCATGCCTGGCTGGCGTCAGGGTGAACGGCCAGGATCGTCCACGCATGGCGTGCATCTACCGAAGCCGCGATACCTCCAGCGAACCGATCACCAGCGCCCGCATGCCCTGCTTGAACTCGGTGATCACCTGCCCTTCCTCGTCGTCCGCAATCGCATAGATCGTATCGGCGCCGGCGATGCAATAGAACGCGATCGTGGCCAGCAGCCAGCGCGCCTTGTCCACCGGCAGGCCGAACACATCAGCCACGTGTGCCTGGTGCGAGGCGATCTTTTCCAGCATCGGCGCGGTCGCCACCGTGCGCCGCAACAGGTACGGTGGCAGCCCGGGATGCGCCTTCACCACCTCGCACAGTGACTCCACGAACCGCATCAGGTAGGCCTCCAGCCCACCCGGTGCGTCGACCGACGCGCGCGGAATCTGCCAGCGCTGGAACACCGCCTCGGCCACCAGGCGTTTCAACGCCTCCAGGTTGGCCACGCGCTTGTACAGCGCCGCCTGGGTCACCGCCAGTTCGGCGGCCGCGTTGGCCATGGTCAGGTTGGGTAGGCCCAGGCGGATGCCGATGTCGGCCAGGCGCTCCGGGGTGATGGTGGGCGGGCGGCCACGGGTCGGCGCCGTTGGATCGGAGTGAGGGCTCATACGGTGCGTGCTCATACCCTGCTGAGGGTGCCAGCAAAGGGACCCTCTTGTCCGCTTCGATTGATTTAGTTTAATTTACTCAACTAATTCGGAATGCGTCCAGCACGCTGCCCGTAGTCGAGCCCATGGCTCACCTTCCGCCAGGTCCCCACCCAGCCAACAACCCTGCGCTGCGCCCTCTCCCCGTGCTTGCCGTCGGCAGCGCGCCAGGCGCGCTCGCGCCTGCGATTCACAGGAATCTGGCATGACCGTGTACAACTTCTCTTCTCTGCAGCATCGCGCTGCCGCCGCATCTTCCGGCCTGATGCATCCACCAGGCATCGCCCGGCGCTATCGGATGTCGGCCCTCGCGCTAGGGCTGCTGGCCTCGTTTGCCGCGCTGGCCGACTCCGCGCCGTCCACCCTGCCCTCGGTGCAGGTGCAGGAACAGCGCCGGGTCACTGCAGACTATGCGGGCGGGCAAGTGGCCGCTGGCAGCCGCGTCGGCCTGCTTGGCGACAAGGACTTCATGGACACGCCGTTCAATACGGTCAGCTACACCGAGTCCTTCATCCGCGACCGCCAGGCCAAGGACCTCACCGACGTCATCGCCGCCACCGACCCCACGGTGTTCAGCAACGGCGTCACCGGTTCGTGGAGCGAGAACTACGCGATCCGAGGCTTTGCCTCCAACACCAGCGACACCACCTTCAATGGCCTAAGCGGCATGGCGCCGTACTACCGCACTTCGCCGGAAATGTTCGAACGCATCGAGGTGCTGAAAGGCCCCTCCGCGCTGCTCAACGGCATGCCGCCGGGCGGCTCGGTCGGTGGCAGCGTCAACCTGGTCCCCAAGCGTGCCGGCGATCAACCGCTGCTGCGGGTCAGTGCCAACTTCGCCTCCGATGTGCAGTTTGGCGCCCATGTGGATGCGGGGCGTCGCCTGGGCGCGGACAAGCAGTTCGGCATCCGCTTCAACGGCGCGTACCGTGATGGTGATGGCGCGGTCGGCAAGCAGAGCAAGAAGGTGCAGCTCGGCGCACTGGCAGTGGACTGGCGCGGCGAACGTGCGCGGCTGTCGGCCGATCTGTACAGCGCCGATGACCGCGTGGACGGCCCGGCACGCGGCGTCGGTCTGGCACCGGGCGTGGCCATTCCGCGGCCGCCGCGTGGCGATACGCTGATCAACCCGGACTGGGCCTACGTGGACAGCCAGGACAAGGGCGCGATGCTGCGGGGCGAGCTGGACATCAATGACACCCTGATGGCCTACCTGGCCTACGGCATCAGCAAGACCGACTACCGCTACAATGGTTCGATCAGCGCGCAGATCCTCAATCCAGCCGGCGACTTCACCACCGTGATCGGCCAGCTCGCCTTCGATATCAGGAAGCAGTCCGGCGATGCCGGCCTGCGCGGTTCGTTCCACACCGGCAGCGTCGGCCACCAGTGGGCTGCCAACGTGACCCACTACCAGCACACCCAGAACGACTATGGCCGCCGCAGCGTGCCGGGCTGGGACTGGACCACCAATCTGTACAACCCGGCATGGGGCCCGGCGGCACCGTTCGTAGCGCCGCACATCTCGCACACCGAGCTGCGGCTGGACAGCCTCGGTTTCGCCGACACCCTCGCCTTTGCCGATGACCGCGTGCAGCTGACGCTGGGCGTGCGCCGCCAGCAGGTGGTCAGTGAGACCTTCAATGTCGCCAGCGGTGCACGCACCTCGCGCTACGACGAGAGCGCCACCACGCCGGCAGCGGCGTTGCTGGTGAAGGCCACCGGAAGGGCCTCCATCTACACCAACTACATCGAAGGCCTCAGCCAGGGCGCCACCGCGCCGATGACCGCCGCCAACGCCGGCGATGTGTTCGCACCGTTCCGCACCAGGCAGAAGGAGCTGGGCCTGAAGCTGGACCTAGGCAGCTTCGCGCACACCTTCAGTGTGTATGAAATCAAGCGACCGAGCAGCTATACCGACCCGGTCACGAATATCTTCTCGTTCGGTGGCGAGCAACGAAATCGCGGCGTGGAATGGGGCTTCTTCGGCACGCCGCTGGATGGCGTGCGCCTGCTCGGTGGCGTGGCCTATGTGCAGCCGAAGCTGACCCGCACGGCCGGTGGCGTGAATGAGGGACGCATCGCCACCGCCGTAGCGCAACGGCAGGCCAAGCTGGGGGTGGAATGGGATGTACCGACCTTGCAGGGCCTGACCTTGACCGGCAATGCCACGGCGATGTCGAAGCAGTACATCAGTGCCGACAACAGCCTGTCGGTGCCGGGCCGCACGTTGTTCGATGTCGGGGCGCGCTACAGCACCACCGCGGCGGGTCGACCGCTTGCGCTGAGAGCCAGTGTGAACAACGTGACCAACAAGGCGTATTGGGGCATGCCGTTGCTTTCCAGTCTAGCGCTGGGAGCGCCGAGAACGGTGCTGGTGTCGGCGACGATGGACTTCTGAGGCAGGCGCCTCCACGCCAGACATGCATCACCTGTGGAGTCGAGCCATGCTCGGCTCGCTTTGCCGGTCACGCATGGCGTGGATTTCCCAGAACGTGTAGAGCCGAGCCATGCTCGGCTCCGGTTCGCCCGCTGAGTCGGGCATGGCTCGACTCTACACACGCCGATGGCGGCATGCTTCACCCCCACCTGCGACGCGCATTCCTTGACCGCATCCGGCATTCAAGACACTCGACATGCCAGTTCCGACATTACACAAGCAGATGGGCAACCAACGCCAGCACCGCCAGATGCCCCACGTAATACCCGTAGAACGCCCACCGCCAGCGGGGCAGCTGCCACGGCACCCGCGCCGCCAGCAGCACTACCGGAATGGCCAGCAGTGCCCAGCCGTTGTGGTTGGCCCAGCACACCGCTGCAAGCGCAACCAGCAACAGCCACCACGCCCGGTGCCGGAACGCGATCCAGGCCAGCAGCACGCTGCCAACCCCGGCCCACTGATAGTCCACGAACATCGGCAGCACGCCGGCAGCCAGCAACAGCTGCACCGGCCGATTGTTCGCCAGCGCATGTACGGCTACTGCTGCAAATGTAAAGGTGAGCAGGATGTTGAGCGGCAGCCAGGAACCAAACGCGAATGCGTGCAATGGCTGTGCGATCAGCCCCCACAGCGCGAGCCGGCGCATCGACTTGCGCAGGTCGGCCCCGGGCTGGGCGAGATTGCAGGCCATCACCAGCGCGAACAGCGGGAAGGCGATGCGCCCCAGTTCGCTGACCACCGGCACGTAGCCGCCGAAGACCACCTTGGCCACGTGGTCACCCGTCATGGCCAGCAGTGCGATCCACTTCAGCAGCTCGCGCGCGCCGCTGCGGAGGGTGAAGTTGAAGGTTGACGTCCCGGTCGTGGTCGCTTGCATCGCGGAAGCTTATGCGCATCGGCCAGCCCATTTCCAGCGCCGCGCAGGAGCACGACGCTGCAGGCAGCAGGCGGGGGCGCTATGCTGGCCGCCCCTGCTTGTGAGACGTCCGCCGTGCGAACCCTATACCCCGCCATCGAGCCGTACCGCGAGTTCACCCTGAAGGTGAGCGATCTGCACACGCTGCACATCGAAGAGTGCGGCACGCCAGAGGGCATTCCGGTGGTGTACCTGCACGGCGGCCCGGGTGCTGGCATCTCGCCCACCCATCGCCGCTTCTTCGATCCGGCGCGGTACCGCATCGTGCTGATCGACCAGCGCGGCAGCGGCCGCTCCACACCATTCGGCGAACTGCGCGACAACACCACGCAGGATCTGGTGGCCGATATCGAGAAGGTGCGTGAGCACCTGGGCATCGAGCATTGGCTGGTCTACGGCGGCTCATGGGGTTCGACGCTGTCGCTGGCCTATGCGCAGGCGCATCCCGAACGCGCCACCGGCCTGATCGTGCGTGGCGTGTTCCTCGGCCGCGAGATGGAGAACCGCTGGTTCGCCGAGGCCAACGGCGGTGCGCGCTGGATCTTCCCGGAACGCTGGGAACGCTATGAGGCCTACATACCGGAAGCCGAGCGTGGCGACATGATCGCGGCCTACTGGACGCGCATGGATGGCCCGGATGAAGCGACCCGCATCGAAGCCGCGCAGGCTTGGCTGGGCTGGGAAGACAACGCCGCCACCCTGCAGCACGACGTGGATGCGCAATCCACCGACGACCCGCTGGACACATTGGCAAAGGCCCGCATTGAAGCGCATTACTTCCGCAACAGCATCTTCCTGGAGCCGGACCAGCTGCTGCGCGATATCGATCGC
This sequence comes from Stenotrophomonas sp. 22692, assembly GCF_052045015.1. Taxonomy (NCBI): domain Bacteria; kingdom Pseudomonadati; phylum Pseudomonadota; class Gammaproteobacteria; order Lysobacterales; family Lysobacteraceae; genus Stenotrophomonas; species Stenotrophomonas sp. 22692. Next base: position 230,357 of record NZ_JBQEMR010000001.1, on the reverse strand, counting down.
ATCCGCCACCTGCCCTGCGTGATCGTGCAGGGGCGCTACGACATCATCTGCCCGCCGCGCAGTGCGTGGGATCTGGCCAAGGCCTGGCCGGAAGCCCGGCTGGAGGTGGTGACCTCCGGCCACAGCGCGAACGAGCCGGCCACGGTGGATGCGCTGGTGCGGGCGACGGACGCCTTTGCCGACCGTTTCTGAGCAGATGGTAGTGCCGGCCGCTGGCCGGCATCCCACCGTTCGAGGGTAGCGCCGACTCCGCGCGATCGCTGCTGCGCGGCCAGGTGAATGGCGACCCACCGGCAACGGTCCACGGCCCCATTCTTCGCAGCCCGCTTACAGCTCCGCGCAGAAGATCCGGCGGTGACCACCGCACCGGTGGTTCGCCCTTTCCCCAGGAGCACGCCATGACCGGTTATCGCTGCCTTCCCATCGCTCTCTCGCTATCTGCGGGCCTGCTGCTGGGCGCCTGTTCCAATCCGCAGGAGGCCAGCAAGGCCACCGCCGCCGAGGACGTGACAGAAGTAAGGCTCATCCCTGCCTACGAATCGCTGGACAAGGACAAGGACGGCATCGTCACGCTGGCCGAGGTGGATGCCGTGGCACCGGACTGGGCCGAACGACTGCACGCCTGCGACACCGACCGCAACAAGACGCTGAGCCGTGGCGAGTACGACGTGTGCAAGCAGACCAGCGCTTCGCATTGATCCATCATTGAGCCCTCGACTGACGCTGCGCATGCCGGCTATACCAAGGTATAGCCGGGCTAACCCACGAGCCTCTAGGCCCGTCCCATTCAGGGGCGGACAATAGCGCCACTGGCCAGGGCAATCCTGGCCGGCACCCTCCCCTCATGGAGACGCAGATGGACCCCGACCCTGCCGGGCGCACCGCGCCCCGGATGACCGCTTGTTGCCTGTTCCTGGCGCCTGCCCGCCGGCCCCTGCCTGCCTGAGTGACGGGGGGCCGCCAGGCGCCGTTTGCCTGGAGAGCACCCCCATGTCCTACAAGATCCTCTACATCACCCTGCGCCGCCTGATCGGCGAGCGCGATGTTGCCGCGCTGCGCAGCCAGCTGCTGCAGCACGGCCCCGTGATGTTTGCCCGTTCGCTGTCACTCGGTTCGCCACGCGTGGTGGCCGACGCCTTGTCGCTGCTGCCGATCAGCGAGCGCATCACCGTGCTGCGTCATCTGCCCTATCCGCTGCGTGATGCGATGAAGCCGCTGTGCATCGGCGGCAGCCAGCGCCTGCACATGCAGCCGTGGTCGCCGGCGGTGCTGGCGATGCGCCACGCCTGATCGGTTGCATCCGTTCCGTTCGTGTTCCGGCCCCGGCCGGCTCTGACATTCGAGGAGAGTCCCATGAGCCTGCTCAACGCCTGGTTCAATGCCTTCCTGCGCAGCCGTCGCGCAGGCAACCTGTTCCGCCGCCGTGCGATGCCCGAAGCCGGGTTTGGCTTGGGCAGCGCCGACGCGGCACCGTTCGCGCTCACCACCGGCCTGGTCACCCTGGCCCAGCAGGAGGAAGCCGAGCTGCTGGCCACGCTGGGGTCGCATGCCGATGGCCTCAGCCCGCATGAGGCCGAGGAACGGCTGGCGACGCTCGGCCCCAACGAGGTGGATCACGAAAAGCCGCTGCCGTGGTGGCGGCACCTTTGGCAGTGCTACCGCAATCCGTTCAACCTGCTGCTGACCGTGCTGGCGGCGGTGTCCTGGCTGACCGAAGACATCAAGGCCACCATGGTGATCGGTGCGATGGTGCTGCTGTCCACGCTGATCCGCTTCGTGCAGGAGGGTCGCTCGAACCGTGCAGCCGAGCGGCTGAAGGCGTTGGTCGGCAATACCGCGCGCGTGCTGCGCCGCAATCCCGGTACCGAGGCCGCCGATGTGGCCGACCAGTACTTCGGTGCGCACCTGCACAGCCGGCGCCCGGCGCGCCTGCTGGACCTGCCGATCCGCGAACTGGTGCCCGGCGACCACATCGTGCTGTCGGCCGGCGACATGATTCCGGCCGACTGCCGCGTGCTGACTGCCAAGGACCTGTTCGTGGCACAGGCCGCGATGACCGGCGAGTCGCTGCCGGTGGAGAAGTTCGCGCACCCGGGCGACGGCCTGGCTGGCCTGCTGGAACAGCACAGCCTGCTGTTCATGGGCACCAATGTGGTGTCCGGCACGGCCACCGCCGTTGTGCTGGCCACCGGCAACCGCACCTACTTCGGCACGCTGGCCCAGCGCAGCACCGCCACTGACCGCGCGCCGACCGCATTCCAGGCCGGCGTCAACAGTGTCAGCTGGCTGCTGATCCGCTTCGCGCTGGTGATGGTGCCGTTCGTGCTGCTGATCAACGGCTGGACCAAGGGCGACTGGACCGAGGCGTTCCTGTTCGCGCTGTCGGTGGCGGTAGGCCTGACGCCGGAAATGCTGCCGATGATCGTTACCTCCACCCTGGCCAAGGGTGCGGTGCTGCTGTCGCGGCGCAAGGTGATCGTCAAGCGCCTGGATGCAATCCAGAACTTCGGCGCGATGGAAGTGCTGTGCACCGACAAGACCGGCACCCTCACCCAGGACAGGATCGCGCTGGAGCGTCATACCGATGTGTTCGGCCACGATTCGGAAGACGTGCTGAAGTTCGCCTATCTCAACAGCCACTTCCAGACCGGGCTGATCAACCTGCTGGACCGTGCGGTGCTGGAGCACGTGGAGCTGCAAAGCTCGCTGCGGCTGTCGCAGGACTACCACAAGGTGGATGAGATCCCGTTCGACTTCGAGCGCCGCCGCATGTCGGTGGTGGTGTCCGAGCGCGAGGACCATCATGAGCTGATCTGCAAGGGCGCGGTGGAAGAAATGCTGGCGGTGTGCAGCACCGTGCGCGAGAACGGCCAGGACATGCCGCTGGATGAACATCGCCTGGCCCGCGTGCGGCAGACCACCGAAGAGCTGAACGAACAGGGCCTGCGCGTGGTGGCGGTGGCGATGAAGGAGACCGCCGCGAGCCAGACCACCTATTCGCAGGCCGACGAATGTGGCCTGACCCTGGTCGGCTACGTCGCCTTCCTGGACCCGCCGAAGGAATCGGCAGCGCAGGCGCTGCAGGCGCTGGCCGCGCATGGCGTGGAGGTCAAGGTGTTCACCGGCGACAACGAACTGGTGACCGCCCGCGTCTGCGCGCAGGTGGGGCTGGACGCCGACACCATCCTGACCGGCCCGCAGATCGAGCGCATGGATGACGGCGCGTTGTCGCGGGCACTGCACCACCACCGCGTGTTCGCGCGGCTGACGCCGCTGCACAAGGAACGCCTGGTGCGCGAGCTGCGCGCCCAGGGCAAGGTGGTCGGCTTCCTCGGTGACGGCATCAACGATGCCCCGGCGCTGCGTGCGGCCGACATCGGCATCAGCGTGGACAGTGCCGTGGACATCGCCAAGGAGGCCGCCGACATCATCCTGCTGGAAAAGAACCTGATGGTGCTGGAGGAAGGTGTCATCCAGGGCCGGCGCACGTTCAACAACATGCTGAAGTACATCCGCATGACCGCCAGTTCCAACTTCGGCAATGTGTTCTCGGTGCTGGTGGCCTCCGCCTTCCTGCCGTTCCTGCCGATGCTGCCGCTGCAGCTGCTGGTGCAGAACCTGCTGTACGACATCTCGCAGATCGCCATTCCGTTCGACAACGTGGACGAGGAACTGGTACGCAGGCCGCTGAAGTGGAACCCGGCGGACATCGGCCGCTTCATGGTGTTCTTCGGGCCGATCAGCTCGATCTTCGACCTGACCTGCTTCGCGCTGATGTGGTACGTGTTCGATGCGCGCACCGCCGGCGACCAGAGCCTGTTCCAGTCCGGCTGGTTCGTGGTCGGCCTGCTGACCCAGACCCTGATCGTGCACATGATCCGCACGCCGAAGGTACCGTTCCTGCAGAGCATCGCCGCGCCGCCACTGCTGCTGATGACCGGCCTGATCATGTCCATCGGCGTGGCCCTGCCGATGAGCCCGTTGGCCGGTTACTTCAAGCTGCAGGCGCTGCCGGCTGGCTACTGGCCGTTCCTGGTGGCGATCCTGTTCGGCTATGCGGTGCTGACCACCGCGCTGAAGAAGTTCTACATCCGCCGGTACGGCTGGCAGTAAACGCCCGCCGCTTGTCCAGGGAGAAACACAATGGACATCAATCCCAACCTGCCGGCCTTCAACGCCGGCGCGACCTTGAGCTCGCTGATCAGCCTGTCGGTGGCGTTCGTGCTGGGCACGATCATCGGCCTGGAGCGGCAGCTGCGCCAACGCACCGCCGGCCTGCGCACCAATACGCTGGTAGCGGTGGGCGCGGCAGTGTTCGTCGATCTGGCGGTGCGCTTCCATGACCTGTACGGCGGTCCACCCTCGCCGCTGCATGTGGTGGCCTATGTGATCTCCGGCGTCGGCTTCCTCGGCGCCGGTGCGATCATGAAGGACGGCGCCCAGGTGTCCGGCCTGAACACCGCCGCCACCCTGTGGGGCTCGGCGGCGGTAGGTGCGTGTGCCGGTATCAAGCTGCTGCCCGAGGCGGTGCTGGCGGCAGTGTTCGTGCTGGCCGCAAACACCCTGCTGCGGCCGGTGGTGAACCGCATCCAGCGGCAGCCGCTGCCGGAAGCGTTCAGCGAGGCGACCTATGCGATCAACGTGGTCTGCCAGCGCGAGCAGCAGGCCGAGGTGCTGGACCGGTTGTTGCTGCTGCTTGAGCAGGCGCAGTACCCGGTGCGCGCGGTGGACCAGCGGCCATTCGGCGAGCGTGACGTGGAGATCGAAGCGGTGCTGTATGCCACCACGGTGGATGCCGGTGAGCTCGATGCCGTGCTGGCCACGCTGGCGACCACGCCCGGCGTACTGCAGGGGTTCTGGAACGCCAGCCTGGAGGAGTAGTGCCGGCCGCTGATGGACGCATCCCGCCGGGCATGGCCCGGCGCTACCGTGCACCGCCTTGGTAGGTGCCGACCGTGGTCGGCACAATCCGTCAGGCACCATGACCGCGCACAACCCATGCCGACCAAGGTCGGCATCTACCGAACAGCGCTTTGCTATCCTTTCCACCCACGCCAGGGAGCCATCCCGATGCCATCGCTGTCGCCCCGCCGCCCGCTGATGCTGCTGGCCCTGATCGTCGTGATGGCGGCGATCTTCCTGATCGATACCGTCACCGATTACGCGGTCGCGGCGGCCTGCTTCTACGCAGCGGTCATCCTCGCCGCATCACGAGTGATGAGCGCGCGCGGGCTGATCACCCTGGCCGTCGCCTGCATTGCATTGACCGGGCTGAGCTTCTTCCTGACCCGCTTCGGCACCTATCGCATCGGCCTGGTCAACTCGGTGATCGGCATGCTGGTGATCGGCATCACCACCTACCTCGCCCTGAACATGGAAGCGGCCAAGGCCGCCGTGCAGGAAGCGCAGGGCCGTCTGCTGCGGGTGGCGCGCGCCTCGACCGTGGGCGAACTGACCACTTCCATCGCGCATGAAGTGAACCAGCCGCTGGCGGCTATTGCCAGCAGTGCCGAAGCCTGCCAGCGTTGGCTGGCACAGGATCCGCCGAACGTGGACAAGGCACGCCAGACCGTGGCCCGCATCCTGGCCGACGCGCACCGTGCCGGTGACGTGATTGCCCGCATCCGCGGACTTACCCAAGGCGCCGCTCCGGAACGGCACGCCTTCGACCTGAACCACGCGGTGGAGGAAATGCTGGCGCTGTCACGCAGTGAACTGGACCAGCACGGCGTGGCCGTGGCCCTGCTGCTGGATGCCGACCTGCCCCCGGTGCAGGCCGATCGTGTGCAGGTGCAGCAGGTGATCGGCAACCTGATTCTCAATGCGGTGGACGCAATGGAAACCGTGCCTCCCGCCGACCGACGCCTGTCGCTGCTGACCCGACGTGACGGTCAGCGGGTCAGTCTCAGCGTGCGCGACCGCGGCGTCGGCCTGCCCGCCGATCATCCCGAGCGTGTATTCGATGCCTTCTGGACCACCAAGTCACACGGGCTGGGACTGGGCCTCAGCCTGAGCCGTTCGATGATCGAGGCCAACGACGGCCAGATCCGCGCCGAACGACCAGCAGGCGGCGGTGCCTGCTTCGTCTTCGACCTGCCCATCGCCACGGACGCTCAACATGCGTAAGCCCGCTGCCCCAGCCATTGATCCAGCACCCATCGTCTACGTAATCGACGACGACCCGTCGGTGCGCGCGGCACTGGAAGACCTGCTGGCCTCGATGGGCCTGCAGGTGCGCGCCTTCGCTTCCACCCAGGCGTTCCTCGAACACGAACTGGAAGATGCACCGGCCTGCCTGGTGCTGGACGTGCGCATGCCCGGCCAGAGTGGGCTGGAGTTCCATCGCACGATGGGCAGTCACGGCCTGCAGCTGCCCGTGGTGTTCATCACCGGCCACGGCGACATCGCGATGGGCGTCAACGCGATCAAGGACGGGGCCATCGAGTTCCTGACCAAGCCCTTCCGCGACCAGGAACTGCTGGATGCCATCCACAAGGGCATTGAGATCGACCGCCAGCGCCGCCGCGAGGGCGACGTGCTCGGCGCGCTCCAGCAACGCTGGGATTCGCTGAACGCGGGCGAGCGCGAGGTGGTCGATGGCGTGGTACGCGGCCGCCTCAACAAGCAGATCGCCGGCGACCTCGGCGTCAGCGAGATCACGGTGAAGGTGCGCCGTGCGCAGGTGATGCGCAAGATGGGCGCACGCACCCTGGTCGACCTGGTGCGGATGTATGACCGCCTGCAGGCCGGCAGCGCTTGACTCCGGGAACGGTCTATTCCGGCTCCGGCAACACATAGACCAACCGGTAGTCGTGGCGGCCTTCACTGATGGAGATCTCCAGTGTGCCGCTCAGACCGAGCAGTCCTTCACTGCCCGAATCGGGCACCACCACCACGTTCAGCTCCGGCGTTCCCCGAGTCATCAGACCGTTGTGCTGCAAGGTAAAAGCGCCCTGACGCCCAGCCAGCGTGGCCGTTACCCGTTCCATCGCCACATAGCCCGCTGAGCCCTGCACCGGGCTGCGGAATGCCAGCATCTGGCCGACACTGCTGCCCTGCAGGTCACCATGGAAGACCTTGTCGATCGACATCACCCCGATCGGGCCGTCGTTGCCACCGATCGGCAGCAGCTTCACTTCAAAGGTTCCGCGCGCTTCGCCCTGCATCCTGCTCTCCCTCGTCGATAATGCGGCAACGGCGCGTGCGGATCATGCGCGCCGCAGGCGACGCTTCAACTGCGTATCCATCAAGCCCACCGCCAGCAGCACCGCGCTGGTCAGCCAGCCGGCGCCCAGCAGATGGGTGTGCGGCAAAACCACCCCCAACACGACCAACGCCACTGCACCGACCAGATGCGAATACGGGGCGCGCCCGTACACGATGCGCTTGTACAAGGCGCTGCCCAGCAGGTAGATCAACGGTCCGGCAACCAGCACCGTAGCGTAGACCAGGGTCACCTCCGCGCCAGGATGGTCCATGACCAGGTCATTGCCGACCGCGGTGGCGATGATGCCGGCGATCAGCAGCGCATGCACGTAGTGGAAGTTGGCCCCCATCCGCCCGGCGTCCTCGGAATGGGTGATCGCCGCGGTGGCATCGCGGCTGGAGATGCCGAAATACAACCACCACATGGCGATGGTGCCGGCGAAGGTGGCCAGCACCGCCGAGACCACATCGCCGCTCCAGTGCTCGACCTCGCTGAGCACGCCGCCAGTGGCCAGCAACGTTTCACCCAGCGCGACGATGACGAACAACTGGCAACGTTCGGCCAGGTGCCCGCCTTCGATGGTCCACTCGCGGGTGTGCGAACGGCCCAACCCCGGAAACGCGAAGCCGAACATCGGCGAGATGTACTCGCAGGCCACCGCCACCGCCCACAAGGCCAGGCGCAGGTTGCCCTCGGCAGCAGCGCCTGCCAGCCAGAAGCAGGCCGACACGCTCACCCACGCCAGCATGCGGCGGAAATTGGGCGCCAGCGGATGGTTGCGCCCGACCTCCAGCAGCACGAACACCGTGCGCCCGACCTGCATGGTGGCGTAGGCCCCCGCGAAGACCCAGGCGCGTTCAGCGAAGGCCTCGGGAATGGACGAGGACATCAGCAACGCCAGCAGCATGGTGACGAACAGCAGGCTCCGGATGCGTGGCGCCTCCGGGTCGAACCAGTTGCTGACCCAGCAGGCGTACTGCCAGCCCAGCCAGACCGCGAACCACAGCACCAGGGTCTGCATCACCCCGACCAGATCCAGGTGATGCAGCAGATGGTGGCTGAGCTGGGTAACCGCAAACACGTAGACGAGGTCGAAGAACAGCTCTTCGTAGGTCACGCGGGCGTGGTGGCCATCGCGCTGGCGCAGGGCAGGCAGTCGCAGTCGTGTGCTCATGGCCGTCCTTCAGCGCGCCAGGCGCCAGTACAGCAGACCGGCCAGCAAGGCCGGCACCGCGAACACCAGCAGCAGGATCGGCAGCTCCTCCCGGACGGCGTAGCCGGCCTTGCTCACGCCCACCCACATGTTGGCCACCGTCACCAGCAGCCAGGTGGCGATGAACGCGATCAGGGCCGTGGGCAGCTGTGACTGGCCTACGCTCCACAGCCGCCCGAAGAGCAGGAACACCCCCAACAACAGCACCCCACCCACCATCACCAGAAGCACGTGCATGGTCCATCTCCTTGAGCCTGCTGGCAGGCTAGCCGCGGCCGATTCTGCGCTCCAGCCGATGATCGTGGTTTCACTTTCCAGCCTCGCCGAACAATCCCGATCCCCGAACCACATGGCAAACGCGAACGGTTCCCATTAGTATTGCGTCATCGCGCAGGGATGCCCTCCCCGTGCCCGCCCCTTGCCCCTGCTTCCGGTCCGGATGTCCCGACTACCTTCCCCACACCCTCCTGCGCTGCCGCTGGTGTCCTCGCTGGTGCGCCACTACGAGGAACTGGTGGAGTACCTGCGCTGCCGTTTCCGGTCGCCAGGGCTGGCCCGTGAAGTGGTGCACGACGTCTGCGTGCGGCTGCTGGAACGCCCCGCCGCCTACGATGCACGGCAACCCATCGCACTGCTGCGGCGCATCGCCCACGATGCGGCGGTGGACCGCTGCCGCGCCGAGGATCTGCGCCGGCACTGGGTGGAGTCGCGTGCCGAACTGCCCGATGACGCCTGCCCACGCCCAGGCCCCGAGCAGCAGGCGCAGGGACAGCAGGCGTTGCAGCGCCTGAGCGCGACCATCGAGCGCATGCCCTGCCGGCGCCGGCAGGTCTTCATCCTGCACAAGATCCACGCGCTGCCGCAGGCCGACGTCGCGCAGCGCATGGGCATCGGCCTGAAGGCGGTGGAGCGTCACCTGCGGCTGGCCATGGCCGATTGCCGCCAGCAGGGCACGCTGCAATGAGCGATGCACCTGCACCACCGCCGCCACCCGAAGTCCCCAGCACCGACCAGATCCTGGACCAGCATCGGGACGCCCTGAAGCAACGCTTTCCGCTGCCCGACCCGGAAACGCTGCGCCGCCGGGGTGGCGGCGCGAAGCGGGTACTGCCCGTGTTGCTGGTGCTGGCCGGCGCCGTACTCGTGGCCGACCCGGCCTGGCAGGTCCGCGATTACCAGACCGGCGTGGGCGAACGCCGTGAACTCGTCCTGGTCGACGGCAGTCGGGTACAGCTGGACGCAGGCACCCGCGTGCAGGTGCGCCGCCATCTGCGCTCCCGGCAGGTGCTGCTGGAACAAGGGCGGGCACGCTTCGAGGTGCAGCACTCGGCCTGGCGACGCTTCGGGGTGGATGCCGGCCCGGTCCACGTGCGCAATTACGGCACGGTGTTCGACGTCGACCGCCAGGGGGAACTGAGCGAAGTGACACTGTGGCGCGGCGAGGTCGGCGTGCGCGTCGACGAGGGCGGCAGCGAACAGCGGCTGAAGCCAGGGCAGCGCCTGCTGGCCCAGCGCGGTTCGCTGTCGCCTCCGGAAGCCATCGATCCAGAGCAGGCGGACTGGACCACCGGACGCCTGCAGTTCGACCGCATGCCACTGAGCGAGGTCCTGCGCATCCTGCAGCGCTATCACGACCGTCCCATCGTGCTGGACGACCCAGCGCTGGGGCCCCTGCAGGTGTTGGGCGTCTTCGATGCCGACCGCGCCGAGACCGTGCTCGCGCTGCTGCCCGAGATCCTGCCGGTGCAGGTGCATGCCGGCACCGATGGCAGCCTGCATCTGCGCGCCCGCGATTGAATGCCACACCGAGGGTGGGTTGCGCGCCGTCCCATCCGGCAAGTGCTTGAACCCTTCCGAAGGACCCCCGCATGACCCGCCCTGTTCCGCCTGCCGCTCTGCGCCGGCTGGCCCCCACCCTGCTCGCTGCCTGCCTGTGTGCGGCCCTGCCCGCCACGGCGCAGACCGCTGCGTCAGCGCCCATCGAGCTGCACCTGCCGGCCGGCCCGTTGCAGGCTTCGCTCAACTCGCTGGCGCGGCAGAGTGGCATCCAGCTGTTGTTCGCCGCCGACAGCGTGAGCGGCCGCAGCGCCCCGGCTGTTGATGGCCGCTACACCCCGCATGAGGCCCTGCAGCGGCTGCTGGCCGGGCAAGGCCTGGCGATGCAGGAACGTTCGCCGGGTGTGTTCGTGGTGAGTGCCGCGCCAGCGCCGGCGAAGCCGCGCACCCCGGCCCGGGCCGCATCATCGGCGCCGTCATCCGCCACGACGACGTCGCTGGCCCGCGTTACGGTCTCGGCCTCGACCGCGCGCATGCCGCAGGGCGAGACCGCCATGCCCAATACCATCACGGTACTGACACGCGAGGACATCGCCCAGCAGCTGGCGCTGGGTTCGGATGTGTCGCGGGTGCTGTCGTCACAGATCCCGGCATTTGCCCCGGCGCGTGAAAAGATGTCCAACTACGGCGAAACCCTGCGTGGCCGCGGCATCCTGTACATGGTCGACGGCGTGCCGCAGTCCACGCCGCTGCGCGATGGCTCGCGTGATTCGCACACCATCGACCCGGCGATGATCGAACGCATCGAGGTCATCCACGGCGCCAACGCGCTGCAGGGCATCGGCGGCACCGGCGGCATCGTCAACATCATCACCCGCAGTGCGCCCAGTGAGCCGGGCGCGTTCCTGCTCGACACCAACGTCAGCTACAGCGCTGCCCTGCCCAGCCGCCACGACGACAATGGCCAGCGCGGCTCGGCCCTGGTGGGCGTGCGCGGCGAGCAGTTCGACCTGGTGGCTGGCCTGGCCTATGAGAAGCAGGGCCTGTACCACGACGGCGAGGGCCGATCGATCGGCACCAACGCGCAGGGCGAGCTGTGGACTCGACCTCATCGAACGTGTTCGCCAAGCTGGGCTGGAACATTGCCGAGGGCCATCGCCTGCAGGTCATGGCCAACCGCTACGAACTGCGCGGGATGGACAACTACCTGGCCATCAACGGTGACTATCGGACCGGTCGCCCGACCATTTCGGTCCCCGGCGATACGCCACTCGATCCGCCGATGAACCGCTCGCGTTCGCTGACGGTGGACTACAGCGCCGCCGACCTGCTCGGTGGCCGTTTCCAGGCGCAGGCCTTCGCGGTGGATTTCGAAGGCCGCTACGGTGCCAGCCAGTGGGACCCGTGGGGCAACACCGGCGCCAACGCCGCCTGGGACCAGACCCAGAACGAATCGGACAAGCGCGGCTTCAAGCTGACCCAGAGCTGGACCCGCGTCGCCGACACCACGCTGGACGTGACCCTGGGCCTGGACGGCCTGCGCGACCGCACCCACCAGGTGCTGCTGGCCAGTGGCATGAACTGGGTGCCGCAGACCACCTACCAGAGCCTGTCACCGCTGCTGCAGCTGCACTGGTGGCCGACCGATCACCTGATGCTGTCCGGCGGCCTGCGCTACGAAAAGGGCGAGCTGGAGGTGGGTGACTACACCACGCTGCCCCGTTACGGCGCACGCAAGGTAGCCGGCGGCAAGCCGACCATGAGCGAGACCCTGCCCAACTTCGGCGCGGTCTGGTACATCAACGACCGCCTGAACGCCTATGCCTCGTACTCGGAAGGCTACACCGTGGCCGACGTCGGCCGCGTGCTGCGCGCGATCAACCGCGACGGACAACGCGTGGACAGCCTCATCGACCTGTCACCGGTGGTGTCGGACAACCGCGAGATCGGCCTGGAGTACGACGATGGCCGCTTCAGCGGCGACATCGCCTACTACACCTCCGAATCCAGGCTCGGCTCGGTACTGATCTACGATCCGGGCATCGATGCCTATGCGGTGCAGCGCCAGGCCACCCGCGTGGAAGGCTTTGAAAGCAACCTGCGCCTGCGGTTGGGCGACAGCCGGCTTGGCCTGGGCTATGCGCGCGCCAACGGCCGCTACGATGCCGACGTTGACGGTCGCCTCGACAGCGACCTGGCTGGTGTGAACATCGCACCGAACCGGCTGACCGCGTTCTGGGAACAGAGCTGGACGCCGCAGCTCAGCACGCGCCTGCAGGCCAGCCATGCCTTCGACCGTGATTTCGACCTGCGTGGCGCGCAGGTGGCGGAGTTCAAGGGTTACACCACTCTGGATCTGGTCGCGCGCTATACGCTGGACAAGCACGCCTTCACGCTGGGCGTGCAGAACCTGGCGGACAAGCAGTACATCAGCTACTACTCGCAGACCACGCCGTCGAATCCGAGCTATTTCTCCGGCCGCGGCCGGGTGCTGACGCTGGGGTGGCAGTACCGGTACTGATCCATGGCGCCCTTATGGGAGCCATGAAATCTATGCGAGACGCGATGAAGGGGGCCCATGCTAGTTTCTGGGCCTCCTTCAAACGGACGTGAACCATGCGTTGTTCCCTGCTCGCCTTCGCCCTGGCCGCTGCTGTTCCGGTCGCGCACGCCAGTGCCGCCGAGGCACCACTGCCGCAGCTGCGGGCCTACACCGTGGACACCTCCTGGCTGCAGCCGATGGCACCGCTGCAGATCGCCGACCACACCTGGCAGATCGGTACCGAAAACCTGACCGCGCTGCTGGTGGAGACCGCCGAGGGCGCAGTGCTGCTGGACGGCGGCATGCCACAGATGGCCGGCCACCTGCTGGACAACATGAAGGTGCGCGGCGTGGCCCCGCAGGACCTGCGACTGATTCTGCTCAGCCATGCGCATGCCGACCACGCCGGCCCGGTGGCCGAGCTCAAGCGTCGCACCGGCGCGCACGTGGTGGCCAATGCCGAATCAGCGGTGCTGCTGGCGCGCGGCGGCAGCAACGACCTGCACTTTGGCGACGGCATCACCTATCCGCCCACCAGCGCCGACCACATCATCATGGATGGCGAAGTGGTCACGGTGGGCGGCATCGCATTCACCGCGCACTTCATGCCGGGGCACACCCCGGGCAGCACCGCCTGGACCTGGACCGATAGGCGCGACGGCAAGCCGGTGCGCATCGCCTACGCCGACAGCCTGAGCGCGCCGGGCTACCAGTTGGCGGGCAACCCGCGCTATCCGCGCCTGATCGAGGACTACAAGCGCAGCTTCACTACCGTGCGCGGCCTGCCCTGCGATCTGCTGCTGACCCCGCACCCGGGTGCCAGCAACTGGAACTATGCCGCCGGCAGCAAGGCCGGCGCCAAGGCACTGACCTGCAGCGCCTACGCGGATGCGGCCGAGAAGACGTTCGACGCGCAGTTGGCCAAGGAATCTGCGGCACACCGCTGATCCTGTAGAGCCGAGCCTACGCTCGGCTTGCCGGAAGAAAACAGCCGAGCGTGGGCTCGGCTCTACACAGGACACGTGGGAAGGTGCCGGTCAGGGCGACCGGCACCTGCGACCATCAGCCACCGTGCCCGTGCTGGGCAAACGGCTCGGTGCTGCCGTCGGTGCGCACCAGCTCGACAGTGTACGGCTGCACGTAGCCGTCGGGCATTTCCATGCCCGGCGAACCGGCCGGCATTCCGGGCAGCACAAGCCCGCGCACCGCCGGTCGCTCGGCCAGCAGTCGCTTGATGTCCTCGGCCGGAATGTGGCCTTCAACCACGTAACCACCGATCTCGGCGGTGTGGCAGGACGCCTTGCCGACCGGTACACCCAGGCGGACCTTGATCGGGTTCATGTCGTCGGTGTCGCGCACATCCACCTGGAAGCCTTCGGCCTTCAGGTGATCGACCCAGATGCCGCAGCAGCCACAGCTGGCAGTCTTGTGCACGATGGCGATGGGCAGTGCAGGATCCACCTGCGACGGACCGGCCATGATCGGTGCCGCAGGGGCGTCGCTGGCAACCGGTGTGGCGGCGGATTCTTCAGCGGCACGCGCGCAGGCGGTGGTGGCCAGCACGGTGCCCAGCAGCAGGCCGAGGGAGAGAGAACGGTTCATGGTGTTGATTCCTTTGCAGATGCGGGCAACGCGGCCCGCTGCCTGTACATCGAAGGCACAGGCAGAGTCGAGAATGAGTCGAGCAGCTATGGCAGGCACTTGAGGCCTGCAGGGAATCACACGATGGGAGGCCGTAACGGGTCCGGCAACGGCGGCGGTGCGCGTTGCTGGGCGCTGGCTGGCAAAGGCGCCTCACGCCATGGCAAGGCGGGCGTTCCGCTCAGGGAGGCCAGCATGCCGAGGCTGGCCGGCGGGCATTCGCACTCATTGCTCTGGCAGACCGTTGATGCTGCATCGTCGCAGCATCCGGCCATGGCCGCCGAATGCGGTGCAGCGCAATGGTCCTGGCTGGCCGGGCCGCTGTACGAAGACGCGGCGAGCGCCAGCGCCGGTGCATTCAGCACCAGGGCGACAAGCAACGTCCATCGCAGCAGCAGGCCAGACAGGTTCACACGCCGATGATAGCCGATGCGCGCGCTACGCAATCGCCGCGGCCATCGCCTGCACCCGCACCGGAATCGACTTGGCGGCGGGCGTGCCGCTGATGCGGTCGTAGTAGTCCAGCGGCAACAACGGGTTCAGCTCCGGGTAGTAACCGGCCAGCGCGCCGCGCGGTATCGGGTAGTCCAGCACGGTCAGGCCCTCGATGCGCCGCTGCACGCCATCGCCGCTGATCGTCTCCAGGCTGACCAGCGCCTCCTTCTGCAGTCCGCGCGCCAGCCGGTCCTCGATGTTCATGAACAGCACCATGCGATCGTTGTACACGCCGCGATAGCGGTCGTTGTAGCTGTAGATGGTGGTGTTGTACTGGTCGTGCGAGCGCACGGTCGCCAACCGCAACATGTCCGGATCGTGCACCGGATCGTCCACGTCCAGGCCGGGCACCACCAGGATGTTGGCCTTGCCATTGGGCGTGGGCCAGACGCGGCGGCGCGGCGGAATGTCCAGATGGAAACCGTGTGGCTGCTGGATGCGCTCGTTGAAGCCGGTGTAGATCTCCGGGTACACGGCAGCGATCAGATCGCGGATGGGCGCATAGTCGTGCATGCACCGCGCCCAGTCGACCTTGCTGTCTGGCAGTGCGGCCATCGCCATGCGGCAGACGATCTCGACCTCGGGCAGCACCTCGGTGCTGACCGGTTCGAGCACGCCGCGCGAGGCGGTCACGTTCGACATCGCGTCTTCGATGGTGACGAACTGCTCGCCGGCCGGCGTGACGATGCGCTCCGAGCGCGCCACCACCGGCAGGATCAGCGCATCGCGGCCATGAACCAGATGACCGCGGTTGAGCTTGGTGGCGATGCCCACGGTCAGGTCCAGCCCACGCATCGCTTCATACGCGCGAGGCGTATCGGGCACCGCATGGATGAAGTTGCCACCCAGGCCGATGAACACCTTGGCGCTGCCGTCCAGCATCGCCTCGATGGATTCGACCACATGATGGCCATGCTCACGCGGCGGATCGAAGCCGAACACCTGCTGCACGCGGTCCAGATAGGCCGGCTTGGGCTTCTCGTCGATGCCGACGGTGCGGTCGCCCTGCACATTGGAATGCCCACGGATCGGCCCGATGCCCGCACCGGGCTTGCCGAAGTTGCCGCGCAGCATCAGCAGGCTGGCGACCTGCTGCAGCAGGCGCGAGCCATACTGGTGCTGGGTCAGCCCCATGCCGTAGCAGATCACGGTGGCCTTGGAGCGGATGTAGATCTCCGCACAGCGTCGGATCTGCGCCTGCGAAATGCCGGACACCTGCACGATCTCGTCCCAGTCCTGCGCCATCACGTCTTCGCGAAGCGCCTCCAGCCCCACCGTGTGTTCTGACAGGAAATCATGGTCGAGCACGCGCTCGCCCTGCGCCTCGCGCTCGAACATCACCTTCATCATGCCTTTGATCAGAGCCAGGTCGCCGCCGATACGGATGTGCACGAACTCGCTGGTGATCTCGGTCGAACCGAACGTGGCCATCTGCACCACGTCCTGCGGCTCGGCAAAGCGGATCAGCGCGCGCTCGGGCATCGGATTGACCGCCACGATCGGGATGCCGCGTTTGCGCGCCTCGACCAGGTTGCTCATCATCCGCGGTGAATTGGTGCCGGTGTTCTGGCCGATCACGAAGATCGCCTCGGCGTGCTCGAAATCCTGCAGCACGATCGTGCCCTTGCCCACCCCGATGGCCGGCGGCAGGCCGCGGCTGGTCGGCTCGTGGCACATGTTCGAGCAGTCCGGGAAGTTGTTGGTACCGAACTCGCGCACAAAGATCGAATACAGGAACGCCGCTTCATTGGGCGTGCGCCCGGAGGTGTAGAACTCGGCCTGGTGCGGGCTGTCCAGCGCCTGCAGGTGGCGGCCGATCAGCGCGAAGGCATCATCCCAGCTGCACGGCACGTAGTGGTCGGTGGCTGCGTCGTAGCGCATCGGCTCGGTCAGCCGGCCCTGCATCTCCAGCCAGTAGTCGGTCTGCGCCATCAGTTCGGTGACGGTGTGCTGGGCGAACAACTCGCGGCCGGCGCGGAACTGGGTGGCTTCCCAGGCCAGTGCCTTCGCGCCGTTCTCGCAGAACTCCAGCTTCTTGCGTTCGTCGGCGTCGGGGAACGCACAGCTGGGGCACTTGAAGCCACCCGGCTGGTTCATCGCCAGCAACGCCTTCGAGCCTTTGCCGATCACGCTTTGCTGCAGCAGCACCTTGGCCGTGGCACCGGCGGCACCCCAGCCACCGGCCGGCTGGTTGTACGGCTTGTAACGCGGTGGCTTCTGCTCGGACATGTTCGGGGACCTTACGGTAGGAACGCGGCAACAATGGGCACATCGCAGTCCGGCGGCGCTTTCAATCGCACGGCCAGCCCCACAGTCAAACACGGCCTGCACGGCTTCGCCAGTGGCTGCGCGCTGTTTTCAGCGCAGCCTGCCATGACAACGGTTACACCTGCGTCAGCGCACGGCCACTGCGCTATTCTCGATGCCGTGGGTGGTCCACCACCTGCGTATTTCCTTAGTCCGGACGCGCTGCATGCCAGATTCGACCCCACCGCACACCCCGCCTGCCGGCACGGCCCTGCGCCCGTTGCGGCGCTGGCGCAGCAAGGGGCAGCAGCCGCAGATCGACGTGGTGGCCGAGGAAGTGCCGGTGGCGCTGCGTTACAACGGCGCCGCCTTCGCGGTGATGATGGCCACACCCTGCGACCTGGAGGACTTTGCGCTGGGGTTCTCGCTCAGCGAGGGATTGATCGCTACGCCTGCCCAATTGCTGGCCATCGAGGTACGACCGCAACTGGAAGGCATCGAGCTGCAGATGACCGTGACCGAGGATGCACCCGGTGCCGACCTGGATCCGGCCAACGGGCGCCTGCTGCCCAGCCGCGGTGGCTGCGGCCTGTGCGGCACGCGCCAGCTGGAGGAAGTGCTGCGGCCGCTGCCCGAGGTGCGCGAACGGCGAACCTACCCGCCAGCAGCCCTGCAACGGGCGCTGGCCACACTGGTGCAGCATCAGCCGATGAATGCGGTGAGCGGTTCGACCCATGCCGCGGCCTGGGCCGACGCCAGCGGTCGCATCGGCTGGGTGCGCGAAGACGTCGGCCGCCACAACGCGCTGGACAAGCTGATCGGCGCCCTGCATCACAATGAACACACGATCGAGGGGGGGCTGCTGGTGATTTCCAGCCGCGCCAGCTACGAAATGGTCAGCAAAGCCGTACGGGCCGGCGTCAGCGTACTGGCTGCTGTCTCGGCACCGACCGCGCTGGCGATCGACCTTGCCCGTAGTGCAGGCCTGTGCCTGGTCGGGTTCGCGCGGGAAAGCGGATTCAACGTGTATACCCATCCCGAGCGGCTGCAGGCGAACGATAAACGGGACGACTGAGAACGACCGGGAGCACGACGCCCCCGGTCTGGCACAGCTCAGCGCAGCGCCACCTTCGGGAAGTCCACCGGCACGTCGAACGCTACGTTGACGTAGTTCGTGAACAGGTTGAGCGCTACGTGGGCGAGGATCTCAACGATCTGCTCATCGTCGAAGCCGGCCGCACGCAGCGCCTGCACATCGCCATCGGTGACCTGCGCACGCTGCTCGACCACCTTCAGCGCGAAGTCCAATGCCGCCGAGGTGGCCGGATCGCTGGACTGACCGATCTGTGCAGCGGCCATCTGCTCGCTGCTGGCACCCGCCTTGCGGCCCAGCGCGGTGTGTGCGGCCAGGCAATACTCGCAGGCATTGCGGTTGGCGATGGCCACGGCGATCTGCTCGCCCAGCAGCGGCGACAGGCGACCGCCGCCCAGCGCGCCGAACGAACCCCACATGCTCTGCAGGGCGGCTGGCGAGTTGGCCACGGCGCGGAACATGGCCGGGGTGGCGCCGAAGGCAGCGTGGACCTGACCCAGCAGGGCCTCGCGGTCGGCGGTGGTGTTGGCGGCATCGATCAGGGGGACACGGGACATGGTGGATCTCCTTGGGAAAGCGCCCGGGATTGGACGACCCGCTCATCCTAGGTAGACTCGCTGGACGCTTCAGGCGCAATCAGCCACACATGTTGTCCATTCATCCATGAGCACGCCCACCGACACCTCCCCACCCGACCGTCTCTCCTCCCTGCTGGAACGCTTCCGGGTGCAGGCCGCGCTGTTCCACAGCGGTCCGCTGTGCGGGCGCCATGTCTTCGAGCCGCAGCCCGGTCGTGCCTTCCTGCACATCCTGCGCCAGGGTGAAATGGAGGTCCGTCATCCCGACGGCGATATCGCGCTGCCCCGGTTGAAGATCGACACACCCAGCCTGCTGCTGTATCCGCAACCGCTGCACCATGTGTTCTTCAATGCACCGCTGGAAGGCCCGGATTTCACCTGCGCCACGCTGGATTTCGATGGCGGCGCGCGTAATCCGATCGTGCAGTCGCTGCCGCCGGTGATGGTGGTGCCACTGGCCGCGATCGGCGAACTGGATGACACCCTGCACCTGCTGTTCGCCGAGGCCGATCGCCAGCGCTGTGGTTCACGGCTGCTGACCAACCGCCTGTTCGAGGTCGCGCTGATCCAGATCCTGCGCTGGGTGGTGGACCACCCGGATGCGGCCGGCGTCAGCCATGGGCTGATGCGGGGGCTGTCCGATGTACGGCTGGCACGCACACTGGTGGCGATGCACCAGGCGCCACAGGACGAATGGACGCTGCCGCGCATGGCCGCGACTGCCGGCATGTCGCGCAGCGCGTTCGCGGCCGTGTTCAAGGACGTGATGCAGGCAACGCCGGCCAGTTATCTGCTGGACTGGCGGCTGAGCCTGGCCTGCGCGCAATTGAGGGCCGGCGTGGCGGTCAAGCAGGTGGCGATCGAGGTGGGCTTTGCCGATACCGCGTCGCTGTCGAAAGCGTTCCGCAAACGGTTGGGGGCCTCGCCGAGGGCGTGGTTGGCCGCGAGCGCAGCGCCGGCTGGGTAAATAGGTAACGGGTAGAGTCGACCGCAGGTCAGCTATCGCGCGAAGCGCGGGGGTTTCGTTGCCTGACCGGAGAGCAGTCGAGCATGGCTCGACGCTACAAGTGCGGTGACCCATCAGACTTCGCCAGCAGCCCGGCGATGCGCTCGGCAACCTGGGCACGTACGCCTTCGTCCAGCTGCCCTTCGTACATCGCCTCGTAGATCCACAGGCCATCGGCGGCCAGCCGCGCCACGAAATTGTCGAGCGCTGCGCTGTCTTCCGCTGTACCCGCCTCCGGCGGCAGCGGTGCCCAGCGACGCACCGCCGGTCCCCACGGGCGCTCTTCGGCGTCCGGGTCGGCCGATTCGAGCATGAACATCAGCTCGGCACGGGTGGCGCTCTGGGCCGACACGCGCACGAAGGTCTGGTAACGCTCCAACGCAGTGGCCTGCTCGGCGGTCTTGCCCAGCAACGCTTCCATCGACGTCTCCCAGGCCTGTACCAGGTGTTCGTCGATCCCCCGCAGCAGCGCCTCGCGGGACGGGAAGTGATACAGCAGGCCACCGCGTGTCAGCTGGGCCTCGGCCGCCACCGACTCAAAGGTCACCGCGCGCACGCCGTCACGATTGATCACGTTGACGGCGGCGTCGAGGATGCGATCGCGCTTGCTGGTTCTCATCGCTTCATTTTACGCGATCGGCCGCGCCCTCGCGGCTGCCGACGCGGCCGCGCAGCAGGCGCGCGATGATCGCCGCACCCAGCGCCAGCACCGCCATGATCACCAGCAGCACGATCTGGTAGCCACGGTCATACGCGGCCGCAGCCAGTGCGAACCACTCGCCCTGCCCGCTCTCGCGCGCGGCATGCAGCGCCTGGGTGAAACCCTCGCGGGCAAGCGCGGGCATATCGGCCGAGACCGGCAGGAACGCGCTGTACATTGCGGCACTCAAGCTGCCCAGCATCGCCACCGCCAGCAGGCCACCGAACTCATAGGACACTTCTTCCACCGACGAGGCCATGCCCGCACGGTGCGCCGGCACGTTGTTGAGGATGGCGGTGGACGCCACCGAGATGGCCGAACCCATACCGAAGCCGGTGATGGCCATGCCAGCCACCACCCAACCAAGGCCGTGCAGGAAGCCGAACGCCACCACGCCGACGCCCAGCGCACCTGCGGCCAGGCCACCACAGATCAGCGGGCGCAGGCCAACCCGGTGCAGGATGCTGCCGCCGAGCAGCGCACTGGGCAGGCTGCCCAGTGCCGCCACCGACACCAGCAGGCCCGCCTGCAGCGGCGTGAAACCTGCCACCAGCTGGAAGCGCTGCGTGGTGACCAACTGCAGGCCGGCCATCGCGAACAGGGTGAACACCGCCGACAGCGTGCCGGCCAGGAACGCCGGATTACGGAAGATCGCAAAGTCCAGCAGCGGGTACGGCAGCTGCTGCTGGCGGCGCGCGAACGCCGCACCGCTGATGACGGCCAACACCAGCGCGGCTGCGCCCAGCGCATATGAGGGCGGCGTGGCGATCAGCGACTTGATCGCCAGCACCAGGCCGGACAGTGCAGCCAATGCCAGCACTGACGACACCAGGTCCCATGGCCGCGAGGTGTCGCGCTGTCCTTCCGGCGCCAGCAGCAGCGTGGCCACGAACGCGACCACCACCACCGGCACGTTGATCAGGAACACCGAGCCCCACCAGAAGTGCTGCAGCAGCCAGCCGCCAATGATCGGGCCGAGCGCCGCACCGACGATGGCGACCGAACCCCAGATCGCGATGGCGATGTTGCGTTCGCGTTCTTCGTGGAAGCTCAGTCCGATCAACGCCAACGTGGCCGGCATCATCGCTGCGGCACCGATCGCCAGGAATGCACGCGCGGCAATCAGCTGCGTTGCGGTGTCAGCGAACGCCGCTGCCAGCGAGGCGACGCCGAACACCACCAGGCCGATCAGGAACATGCGCCGGTGACCGATGCGGTCGCCCAGCGTGCCCGCACCCAGCAGCAGGCCGGCCATCACCAGCGGATAGGCGTTGATGATCCACAGCGCCTGGCCGGCACTGGCCGAGAGTTCCTCGGTAAGGGTGGGCAGCGCGGTGTAGAGCACGGAGTTGTCGAGCGTGACCAGCAGCAGGCCGGCGGCGACGGTGAACAACAGCGCCCAGCGACGGGCACGCGACAGGGCCGGAGCACCGGCCAAGGGCTGGGACAAAGCCATGGGAGAACCTGATGGGGGTGGAATACGGCCATAACTATACAGGATGTCCTGTATAGTTATGAAAACAGCGCCACCAATTCAGATTGGGGCCCGGGCAATGTTCATGTTGTCGTGCCCCTCATGCCGGGTCGTGCCCGGTGTCAGGGATCATCACCGGCAATCTTCCGGCAGTGCGGCAATCGCCGATACCACCGCCGCCTGCATGCCCTTCCCCACGGCCATGTCCAGTTCCCCGCCAGTTCCCCCATGCTGGCGCCGCAGCTCGTCCTCGCACAGGCCGCGCACCCGCGCACGGGCATTCGCGCGCAGGCTGCTGCACCGCCAGTCGGCGCCACCCAGCGGCAGCACCGAATACACCACGCTGTTGCAGGCGTTGCCGGCACGCTGCTGCAGCGACAGTCCACCAAAATCCCGCGGTTCGCTGCTGCGTTGCGGGTCGAAGTAGCTGTCCGGAAACGTGCGCGCATACTGTTCGATGTCCACGGCCATGCTGCGCCCACCGGCCAGCGGCATCTGCAGCGGCTGCCCGCACGCCGTCGCATCGGCGCGGTGCTGGATGTACTGGTAGATCGGCCGGTCCAGCGATGGGTCCTGCTGGGTCACCGCGCTGACTGCCGCCAGCACCGGCAGCGATGCACGATTGGCCATGCGCGCCAGCAGCCCCGCCTGCGCCGGCTGGCAGCGGTCGCGCAATGTTGCTGCGAGCAGGAAGAGCACGTCGTTGCGAAACGCGGGGTCGTCACCCAGGCGCTGTTCGATGCGCTGGCTGGCGTCGGACGCCGGTGCCGGAAATGCGACCGCCGGCGGCGCGATGGGTGCGCGCTGCCGCTGCCGCTGCCACCACACCAGCAGCACCACCGCGCCCAGCAGCACCCCGGCAGCCATGAGCCATCGCCTGCGCATCAGTTGCGGATCGCCGTCAGCGTGGCTGCCGCGGCATCGTAGGACGCGCTGGCGATGTCCGCGTCGAAACGCTTCACCTGCAGGCGGCCGGCAAGCCGGTACGGATCCCACAGATCGCCCAGCGCGATCGGTGTCGCCAGGGTCACGTGGATGATCTGGTTGGGTGGCGGCGGCGGCACATGGATACACGCGCCGTAGAACGGCACGAACAGCAGTTCATCGACCAGGCCGGCATCGTTGGTGCCGAGCGGCACCACGTAGCCATCCAGATCCACCGCGCGACCGTCGACAGCGTCGACCACGCGCGAGGAGCCGAACTGCTTGGCCCGGTCCGGGCTGGAATGGTCGATCTCCAGCCCCGGTGGCGTGCCCGAGCCGGTGTCGTCGATCAGGCCACCCACGCCCTCCATGCCATTGCGTGACAGGCCGATCTGCGGGGGTGGGCGCTGGTAGCTCACTTCGTCGGGTCGCAACGCGTCCCAACGGTCGATGGGGGCTTCGGCCGTGGCGGAGGGCGCCGGCTTGTCCTGCGGCCCGACCACCAAGGCATCGCCGCCCGGCGCCGTACAGCCTGCCAACCACAGGCATCCCGCCGCCAGCAACAGGTGACTACGGTTCATAGGGCCTCAGCTGTGCGTCACGCATGGTGTAGGCCGAACCGGCCAGATCGTCATCCAACCGTTCGGCGCGCAGGGTGCCCGCCAGGAAGAACGGTGAGTACATGTCCGGCATCTCGATCGGGCGCGGCAGCACTACGTGCACGATCTGGTTCGGTGGCGGTGGTGGCACGTGGATGCAGGCGCCGTAGTACGGCACGAACAGGAATTCGGTCAGCCGCCCGTCCTGCGCGTTGGCCAGTGGCACCACGTAACCCGGCAGGCGCACCGGCCGCTGCAGGACCGTGTCCACCGTGCGGAAGGTACCGAACTGCGGCATGCGCCGGTTGCCGTTGTGCTCGACCTCCGGGCCCTCGCCCCGCTCCAGCGCGGCCAGCTCGTCCTTGGGCATCATCTGCAACCAGTCCAGCTCCTGCTCCACAGCGCCTGCAGGGTCATCGCGGTCGACGACCGGCGAGGGTGGCAAGGCCTGTACGCCGGTATCCACCGGCCGCTCACAGGCGGCCAGCGCCAGCACCATTGCCACTACCCGCATCCATCGCATGCTCAGCCTCCCGGTGAAAGGCCATCGGCCAAGGTGCGCCGGTAAGCGAGCAACGCCGGGACCAGCCCGGCTACGGCGCTGATCAGCAGCACGCCCGCAGCCCATGCCAGTTCACGGCCATCCGGCCAGACATGGGTGATCGACAGACCGAAGGTGGCCAGTACCCAGCCGCGCCCGGCAATGCTGGCGACCACCAGCAGCGACAGGGCCAGCACGCTGGCCACCGCACTGGTCGCCACCGCTTCCACCACGAGCAGGCCCGCGATGTAGCCCGGTCGCGCACCGGTGGCACGCAGGATGGCCATCTCGCGCCGGCGCTCCTGCAGGGTGGAGACCAGCAGCGCCACCAGCGAGACCATGCCCAGCAGCACCACCATTGCACTGATCAGCTGCAGGGCTCGCTCGGCGGTGCCCAGCGACTGCCACAGCTGCTGCAGGGTCACGCCGGGCAGGATCGCCAGCATCGCCTCGTCCGGATACTCGTTGATCCTGCGCTGTACCGAGAACGTGGCGATGCGCGAGTTCAGGCCGAGCATGAAGGCGGTGATGCTGGTCGGGGTCAGGTCCAGGTGGCGCGCCTGCTCGGCGCTGACGCTCTGGCTGCGCAGCTGCACGCCCGATCGCCAGTCAACATGGATCGCCTCGATGGCCGGCAGCGAGACCAGCAGCGACGAATCCACCGGCGTGCCGGTGCGCTGCAGGATGCCGGCAACGCGGAACGGCTTGTCGGCATGCGTGGCCAGCGTGACCGCGCCGGTGCCGTGCGCCAGCACGATCTCGTCGCCGAGGCCGACCTTCTGCGCGCGAGCCACCTCCGCGCCGATCACCGCGTCATACAGATCATCGAAGGGCCGCCCCTGTGCAAAGGCCAGCGCGTGGCCGGAACCATAACGATAGTGTTCAAAGTAGCCGCCAGTGGTACCCACTACCCGGTAGCCGCGCCAGGAATCGCCCAGCGACAACGGCACCGACCACTTCACCTGCGGCAATGCGGACAGCTCCTGGTAGGACTGCCAGGACACGTTGTTGGTCGGGTCGCCGATATGGAACACCGAATACAGCAGCAGGTTCACCGGTCCCGAACGCGCACCGACGATCAGATCGGTGCCCGATACGGTGCTGGCAAACCCCTCGTGCGCCTGCGTGCGTACACGCTCGACGCCCAGCAGCAGCACCACGCTGAGGGTGATGACCAGCACGGTCAGGCCCACGCTCAACGCGCGGCTGCGCAGGCTGGCCCAGGCAAGCTCAAGCATGGCCGGCACCTGCCTGGTTGATCTCGGTCAGTGAAATGGTGCGATCGAACAACGGCTGCAGGCTGTCGTCATGGCTGACCACCAGCACCGTGGTGCCGGCCGCCTGGCACTGCGCGGACATCAGCTGCAGGAAGGCGCTCGCCGCTTCGCGGTCGAGCGCCGAGGTGGGCTCATCGGCCAGCAGCAACGTCGGACGGCCGATCAGGGCGCGCGCTGCCGCCACGCGTTGTTGCTGGCCAACACTGAGCGTACCCGCCCGCCGCTGCATCAGCTCAGGATTGAGCTGCAGGGCCTGCAGCAGGCGGGCGATCTCGGCATCCAGCGGCCCGCTGATGCGTGCGCTGCGCAGGCGCGAGAAGCGCAGGCCCAGCGCGATGTTGTCGCGCACGGTGAGGAACGGCAGCAGATTGAACTGCTGGAAGATCACGCCCAACTGGTCGGCACGGAAACGATCCCGCGCCGCACCACCCATGTCCTGCAGTGCGTGGCCGGCCACCTCGACACGGCCCTTGCCGGGCAGCAGCACGCCCGCCAGCAGGCCCAGCAGGGTGCTTTTGCCGCCACCGCTGATTCCGCGCAGCAACACGCTGCTGCCCTGCTCGACCCACAACCGCGGGATGTCCAGCACCAGCCGCGTGCCGTAGCAGAACTGCACGTCTTCCAGCGAGATCACCGGTGCCGCGCTCACGGTGCCAGCACCACGCGCAGGTTGTCGGGCGTCAGCACACTGCGGTTTTGACCATTGGCGGTTGCGCTGTTGACGATGACTTCGTGCAGGCCCGGGAAAAGTACGGGCAGGCGCACGACGATGGCGCGCAGCGCGGCAGGTTTGGCACAGTGGTACTGCAGCGTTGCGCTGAAACCTGCGTGCCGGTGCTGTCCCGGCGGCGGCGCGGCGGCCGTCGCGTCGAAGCCCTCCGCATCGGCTTTACTGGTGGCCAGACGGCAGCCCGCAGCGGTGGGCAAGGTGACCCAGTTGCCGCCCTTCAGCAATGACGTCGCCCGTGCCAGCGCGGTCTGCTCGGCTGCATTGGCCGGCGGCCGCTCGTAATCGAGGATGCCGATGCCGGGGGCCTGAAGGGCGAATTCCAGGGTTTGCTGGTCAAGCGCAACATCCACTGTCGCCTGGCCATGCACATGCGGTGCGTTCTGGCGGATGTCGTGGGCCTGCGCGGCGCTGGCAGCCAGCAGCAGGAAAAGAGCAGCGGGAAGCTTCATGGGAAAGACTCCAATTGTTACTATGTAACATTATGGACCACATTCCCACGACCCCCGCAAGGGCCCTGGCCCAGCCGCCAACTTCGGCACGCTGGCACCCCCGCTTCGATCTTGCCGGTGCCTGGCTGTCCCTGGCCTGCGCCGCCCACTGCATCGCCCTGCCCCTGCTGCTGGCCTTCGTGCCGGCAGCGATGATGGCGCTGCGCTCGTTCCAGCATCCCGGCCATGGCGCGATGACATTGCTGCTGATGATGTCGCGCTGGGAATGGCTGTTCGCGCTGCTGGCCTCCTCGTTGGCCTTGGCGAGTACCTCGGCCGGGGTGCACCGGCATCGGCGCTGGCGGCCTGTGCAGCTGGCCTGCGCCGGCGCCATCCTGCTGCTGTCGGCCTCTCTGTACCTGCCGCTGAAGGAATCGCTGCTCTGGCATGGCGTGGCCACGGCATGTGGTGGCGTGTTGTTGGCGGCGGCGCACGTCGGCAATCGACGGGCGTTGCGTAACCGCCGGTAGCGCCGGCCGTTGACCGACGCCCCGAAGATGCCGGCCAGCGGCCGGCACTACCTATCATCAGAAGCGGTAGCCCACTTCCGCCCCGAAGATGCGCGGGCTGTCGACCGGGCCGTAGTAGTTGCCATCACGCCCAAAAGCCAGATTGTCGAAGATCAGGCCGTTGATGCGACGCTTGTTGGTCAGGTTCTGCACGAATACCCGTGCACTCCACGGCCCGGTTTCGTAGCCCAGCTGCGCCCCCAGCACGGCGACGGTCGGCTGGAAGGCGCGGTTGCGCTCGTCAAGTGCGCTGGAGCCGGTGAACTGCGACTCCAGCCGCGCGTAAAGCCCGGATTCAAACTGGTAGCGTGCGGCCAGGTAGCCGGTGTAATGCGGCGTCAACTTGACCCGCTTGCCATCCAGGTTCTGGTCGACGGTGACCCACAGTTTGGTGTACTTCGCGTCGACGTAGCCCACATTCGCCATCAGCGTGAAGCCAGGCACTACTTCGAACACCCCCTCCAGTTCTGCACCCCGTGACCGGATCGAGGCGTCCGATCCCACGTAGTCCGACGAAATCGGGCGGCCGTTGGCATCGGTGGCCACCTGGATCTCCTGCCAGTTGTCCGAGGTGATGTGGAAAAGTGCCCCGCCGATGTGGCCACGACCGCCAGCCAGATTCATCTTGAACCCCAGCTCGTGGCTCCACATGCGTTCGGATTCGTAGCGCAGCACCTTGTCGTTGACCACATCGCTCTGTGCTGCGGCCAGGTTGAAGCCACCTGGAATGTAGCCCTTGGCCGAGGCGGCATAGAACGACAGGTCGTCAGTGGCGTCGTAGCGCAGCGACACCCGCGGCAGCGTCGCCGTGAAGGTATGCGCCAGCGCGGCGTCGCGGTACAGCACGCGGCCACCGGCGCCCAGATCCAGCGCACCGGCACGCTGCTCGGTGGAACGCCGTGCCTGCTCATGGCGCAGGCCGGCACTGGCGGTCAGCTTGGGCAGCGCGGGGAAGGTGTAGCTTGCGGTAGCAAACACACTGTAATCCTCGCCCTTCGAGGTCTGCCGCGGCGCCAGGTTGTAACTGTCCAGCCCATGCAGCGCCGGGCCGACGAACGTGCCAAGGATCGAATCCTTGCTGTTGCGATAGGTGGACACACCGGCCATCCAGGTCAGGGCCTGGTCACTGGGCGAACTGAAGCGCGCCTCGGCCGTCCACTCGCGCTTCCTGTCGTAGATGCGGCCTGCCAATGCTGGGCTCTGGGTCATGTCAAAGTCATAGCCGGCGGAGGTCACTTCCTCGCTTCGCCAGGAGGCGGCCACGTCCAGCGTGCCTGCCTGCAGCTGCCATTGCGCGCTCAGGCCCGCAACCGACTCATCCTTTTCGGTGCGCTTGGGTGCGTCGTTTATGTAGGTGAAATCACCGGCACGACGGCCACCGTTGAGCGACGTGCCGTAGGTGCGGTTGTACAGGCCGGTGTCCAGCGGCAGGTACTCGTACTCGAACATGCCGGGCGCGCGGGTGCGCAGGTGATAGGCCAGCGCGTTCACCGAAACATAGTCGCTTGGCCGCCAGCGCAGCTTGCCCTGCAGGTAGCCTTCGCCCACCCTGCCGCGCGCACCGGACGGCGTGAGGTTCTTCAGGTAGGCGTCCTCATCCGAGCCCATGAACGCCACCGAGCCGGACAGGCTGCCCGTCTTGTTAAACGGCCCTGCCAGGAAGCCATCGAGAGCGGTGCCATTGCCGTTGCCGAACCAGGTGCTGCGCACATTGACCTCGCCCTCTCGCGCATCGGCCGGGCCGCGTGTACGCACCAGCACCAGCCCCGACTCGCTGTTGGCACCGTACAGCGTGCCCTGCGGCCCGCGCAGCACTTCCACCGACTCGACCTGGTTGAGCACCGCGTTGCTCAGTTCACGGAACGGGATGCCATCGATGTAGACCGAGGCACGATTGACCAGGAAAGGATTGGATTCGATGCCACGGATGGAAATGAACATGTTGCTGAGCTGGCCCATCGCGTTGAACTTCACGTTCGGCGCCAGCTTGTCCAGGTCACGGAACTCCGTGACCCCGGCCTCCTTCAGCGCCTGCCGGTCGAGCACCGTCACCGACAGGTCGCTCTTCAGGTAGGGGGTATCGCGCTTGGAGCCGGTGACCCGGACGCCGTCGAGCGTGGCCGGGGCGGCCTGCTGGGCAAGCACGGGCATTGCGGGAATGAGCAGAGATGCCGCAACGAGCGCGGCGGCAGGCGTGGACGACTTCAACGGGGAGACCTCGACGGATGGACTGGAGGACGCGCGGGCGGCGGCAGCACGGGACACGAGTGTTATGATGTAACACCCGCGCCGTGCTGCCACTCCATTCCGGGCGGCACTGCTCCATTCCCGGATCCGTGATGCCAACCCTCGCCGACCAGCTGTTGCAGGAAGCCGGCCCGCAGCCCCCTGCGGTTCACGCCAGCAACGAGGGCGCGGTGGTGCTGCTGCGCCACCGCTTCGACGCAGGTGAAGGTGAGATGGGGCATCCGCACCAGCTTCGCCTGGGCATGGCCGTGGGCGGCGGCGGGCGACTGCAGCAGCACACCCTCAACGGTCTTCTGCAGGCATCCTGGCGACCTGGCCAGTTCAACCTGGTGCTGCCCGCAGACACCGGCACCTATGTCAGCCCGTCAGTGGATCTGATCGGGATCGCCATCGATACCCACATGCTGTCGCACAACGTGCAGACGCTGCATCACCTGCAGCCGCTGGCGGCGCGGCTGCACCGCGATCCGGTGGTGTCCGCGGTGCTGACCGCGTTGTGGTGCAGCACGCAGGCCGATGCCTGCCTGCCCGGCTTCCTTGAGCATGGCGCGCAGGTGCTGCTGCACCGCCTGCGCCAGCTTGCCGGCCAACCTCGCGAGGCACGCGGCACCACGTCCGCGCTGTCGGCACGACGGCTGCGACAACTGGAGGCCTACATCGACGCGCAGCACGGTCGGGCGCTGACGGTCCCACAGCTGGCTGCTGCAGTGCAGATGGAGGCCGCAACGTTCAATCGGGCGCTACGCGCGGCCACAGGCCTGCCACCCTACGCGTTCCTCACCCAGCGCCGCATGCACTGGGCGCGCACCGAACTCGCGCAGGGCCGCCGTGTCACCGATGTTGCCCTGGCCAGCGGGTATGCCAATCCCAGCAAATTCAGCGCGGCATTCCGCCGCGTGCTCGGCTGTTCGCCGTCTGCATGGATCGCGCAGTCACGTACCCGGTAGTGCCGGCTGCGGGCCGGCAGCCAACGAACATTACAAGGCGGTAATGTCCGCGTCAGGGCGGCGAAAGGCGCCACTCTTCACCCTGAGAGCCAGTTCTCCCACAGGTGTCCCGCGCATGACCCGTTTCCCGATCCGCTCCGTTTCCCTTGTTCTTCTCCTGTCCGGCCTCGCGGCTGCGCCGCTGGCGCTGGCCCATCCCAGCCTGGTGAGTTCGACGCCTGCCGCCGACGCCACCGTAGCCCCGGCGACCGAGATCACGCTGCAGTTCAGTGAGAAGGTGATGCCGCGTGCCACCCGCATCGAACTGAGCATGGACCATGGCCGCATGAAGATGGCCATGCCTACCGTCGCGCAGGACGTTTCCGAAGATGGCCACACGTTGCGTGCTCGCTTCGCCAAGCCGCTGCCGGCAGGCAGCTACGCACTGCAGTGGCGCGCGGTGGGCGAGGACAGCCACCCGATCACCGGCAGCTACCGCTTCACCGTGAAGTAAGGCTGCCGTCGTGGCCGAGCTCTCACCGTATGCGTTGCGGCTGGCGTTGTACCTGGTGCTGATGCTGCTGTTCGGGCGGCTGCTGTTCGTCCGCCCTGCGCTACCGCGCGGGGCCGCGGTGGCGCTGGCCGTGGTTGCACTCATCCTCGTCGTCACCGATGCGGGCACCCGATTGTCCGGCGTGCTTGGCATATCAGCAGTCGACATCGATGGCGAGACGGCGCGCTGGTTTCTTACCGGTACGCCGGTGGGTAAGGCAGGGCTGCTGCGCATCCTGGCCCTGCTGGCAATGCTGCCGCTGCTGGCAGTCAATCGCCCGGTGCAGGGCCTGCGCCGTCTGGCGTTGCTGATACTCACGGCGGTACCTCTGGCCAGCCTCGCCTGGAATGGTCACGCCGCCGCCGGTGATGGATTCGGCGGCACCTTGCGGCTGGTGGCCGGCATCGTGCACCTGCTGGCCGCCGGTGCCTGGGTCGGCGCGATCGCCGCCATCCTGCAGCTGGCGCTGCGTCCACAGGGCCTGCGCCTGCACGAACGTACCCGCGAACTGTGGCAGGCCGCGCACAGCTTCGCCGTGCCGGGCACGATCATCGTCGCCCTGCTGGCGATGACCGGCACCTACACCTATGTCGATCTCGGCGGTTCCATACAGACCCTGACCGGCGCCGCGCATGGGCGTTGGCTGCTGCTCAAGCTGGCGCTGGTGGGCGGCATGCTGGGGCTTGCCGCGCTGCATCGCTGGCGGCTGGTACCAGCGCTGGCCAGCTCCATCCGCGGCGGCTGGCAACCCAGGCCGCTGCGCTCACTTCGCCACAGCCTGACCTGCGAATCAGTGCTGGCGGTATTGGTGCTGGCCTGCGTCGCGGTGCTCGGAATGCTGGACCCATTGGCATGACTCATCCGTTCCAGCACGGGCCCAAGCTGCGATGATGGGCACACCATGAAACTGCTGATCGTCGAAGACGAACCCAAGACCGGCAACTACCTGCGCCAGGGCCTGATCGAGGCCGGCTACGTGGTCGATCTCGCCTGCAACGGCGTCGACGGGCTGCACCTGGCCGGCAGCGGCGAGTACCAGCTGGTCATCCTCGACGTGATGCTGCCCGGCCTGGATGGCTGGAACGTGCTGTCGCGGCTGCGCGAGGCCGGATGGCAGGTGCCGGTGCTGTTCCTCACCGCGCGCAGCAGCATCGCCGACCGGGTTCAGGGCCTGGAGCTGGGCGCGGATGACTACCTGGCCAAACCATTCGCCTTCGCAGAGCTGCTGGCGCGCGTGCGCACCCTGCTGCGTCGTGGCCAGGCGCTGCCGCAGGCCGAGCGCATCGTCATCGCCGACCTGGTGGTGGATACCCTGCGCCGCCGGGTCGAACGCGGCGGCCAGCGCATCGCCCTCAGCCAGAAGGAATACACCCTGCTGGAACTGCTGGCGCGCCGACGCGGTGAAGTGCTGCCGCGCTCGTTGATCGCCTCGCAGGTATGGGACATGAACTTCGACAGCGACACCAACGTGATCGACGTGGCGATCCGCCGCCTGCGCGCGAAGATCGACGATGACTTCGACGCCAAGCTGATCGTCACCGTGCGCGGCATGGGCTATGTGCTGGAGGCGCCGGACGACGGTGCATTGCACAGCGGATGAGCCTGCGTCGCTCCATCGCGGTACGGCTGACGCTGCTGTTCGCCATCGTGGCCACGCTGGTGCTGGCCGCATTGGGCGTGGCGATCTATGTCAGCGCCCGCCACGACCTGGTGGCCCAGGACTTCAGCGAACTGGAGAACAAGGTTGCGTTGATCCGTGACCTGGCCGGCAACGGACCTGCGTCCGCACGCGGGCAGCGCTTGGCGGAGGCACTGGGCCACCATCCGGATATCGCCTTCCACATTGTTGATGGGAGCGGCGCAGTGCTCTTCTCGACCGCACCGGCACTGCTGCGCGAGCATGCACGCAGCCAGCCGATCGACGCCGCGCCACGGCGGCACGACTGGATCCTCGCCGATGGTCGCTGCATGCATGCCCTGCACCTGCGCCAGACCCTGGCCGACGGCAGCGAGCTGGTCACCCTGCTGGCCATCGATGACGACCGCCACGCCGATTTCCTGCAGCGCTTCCGCCATCTGCTGGCGATAGCCATCATCGGCGCCGCCGCGGCCAGCAGCCTGCTCGGCGGCTACGTGGTGCGGCGCACGCTGCGGCCGCTGCGCACGCTGGCCGATGAGGCCCGGCAGATCACCGCCGGCCGGCTGCAGCGCCGGCTGAGTACACGCAGCGCGCCGGCCGAACTGGAGCAGCTGGCGCAGACGCTCAACGGCATGCTGGCGCGCCTGCAGCAGGACTTCGCGCGGCTGACCGAATTCTCCGGTGATCTCGCCCATGAACTGCGCACACCGATCACCAACATGCTGACCCAGGTGCAGGTGGTGCTTGCGCACCCGCGCAGCAATGAGGCCTATCGCGAGACGCTGGCGTCCTGCGCCGAGGAACTGCAGCAGCTGGCGCAGACCGTGGGTGACCTGCTGTACCTGGCGCAGGCCGAAGCGCCGGGTGCACTGCCCTCGCGCGAGCCAGTGGCGCTGGATGCGGTAGTGGATTCGCTGCTGGAGTTCTACGAGCTTCTGGCCGAGGACCGGCAGTTGACCCTGCGCCGCGAAGGTGTGGCGAGCGTGGAAGGCAACCGCTTGATGCTGCACCGGGCGATTGCCAACCTGCTGTCCAACGCGTTGAAGTACGCAGCCGTGGGCAGCGAAGTGCGGGTGCGGCTGGTCGAGGCCGATGGCGTGTGCAGGGTCAGCGTGCACAACCTTGGCACGCCGATCGCCAGCGAGGCGCTGCCGCGCCTGTTCGATCGTTTCTACCGCGGCGAGCGTGGCCGCCATGAGGGTGCCGGACTGGGCCTGGCGATCACCCGCGCGATTGCACAGGCGCACGGCGGCAGCGTGAGTGTTGCGTCAGATGACACCGGCACCCTGTTCGAGCTGGTGCTGCCGAGCACCTCAGCCCGGTAGTGCCGGCCGCTGGACGGCAACCCCGGTCTGTTCAAACACCCCGGCCACCCAATCGATGAACACCCGCAAGCGCGGTGACGGCGTGCGGTTGCGTGGGTAGACCAGGCTCAGTGGACTCGGCGTCGGCGGCGTCTCGGGCAACAGCTCCACCAACTGCCCGCGCGCGATGTACGGGTCCATCCGGTAGCACGGCGCCTGGATGATACCGAGCCCCGCCAGCGCGGCACCGAGGAACGCATCAGCACCGGACACACGCACCCGCGCCGGCAGCGGCACGTAGCGCACCTGCCCGCCCTGCTGGAACTCCAGCGGAATCAGCTGGCCGGTGGCGCTGGAGCGGTAGCCGACCATCTGGTGGCCGTCCTGCAACGATTCGATGGTATCGGGCAGGCCGTGCGCCTGCACATAGCCCGGCGAGGCCACCGTGACCTCGCGCAGCATGGTCAACCGTCGCGCCGCCAGATCGCTGTCGGCCAGCGTCCCCACCCGCAACGCCACATCCACGCCTTCGCGCAGCAGGTCGACATAGCGGTCACCCTCGCTGACGTCCAGTTCGATCTCCGGGTAGCGCTGCAGGAATTCCGGCAGGTGCGGAAACAGCAGGTGCCGGCCCAGCGTGCCATGCACTTCGATACGCAACGGGCCGCGTGGCGGCGCGTCACGGAACGCAGCCTCGGCATCATCCATGTCGGCGATCAAGCGCAGGCAACGGCCATAGAAGGCCTCGCCTTCCAGCGTCGGCACCACCACCCGCGTGGTCCGGTGCAGCAGGCGCACGCCCAGCCGCTGTTCCAGCGCCTTGATCGCGTCGGTCACTGTGGCCCGCGGCAGGCCGAGGTCCTCGGAGGCCCGGGTGAAGCTGCGACGCTCGACGATACGGACGAAAGCGCGCATGGCCGTGAAGCGGTCCATTGTTCGGCTACCCGAATGATGTTGGCGGATTATGCATGATTATCCGGGCGGGAGAGATGACGAAGATGGCCCTGCGCCATTCCGGCGCGCTCCGCTGGAACCGACCATGACCCTCTCCCCCGCCCGCACTGTCGCCCTGGTCACCGGCGGCTCCCGTGGCATCGGCGCCGCCATCTCCCGCCGGCTCGCCGCAGATGGCCACGCGGTCGCGATCAACTATGCGGGCCGCCGCGACGACGCCGAAGCCTTGGCGGCCGAACTCAACGCGGCCGGTGCGCAGGCCATCGCGTTGCAGGCCGACGTGGTCGATTCACAGGCGGTCAACCAGCTGTTCGACGCCATCGAGGCCCGTTTCGGCGGCATCGACGTGGTGGTCAACAGCGCCGGCGTATTGCAGCTGGCGCCGCTGGCCGACACCGACGACGCATTGTTCGAGCGGGTGATCGGCATCAACCTCAAGGGCGCCTTCAACGTGCTGCGCGAAGGCGCGCGACGGGTGCGCGACGGTGGCCGGCTGATCACCTTGTCCACCAGCGTGGTCGGCATCAAGCTGGAGAACTACAGCGTGTACGCGGCCAGCAAGGCAGCGGTGGAGACGATGGGCGCCATCCTCAGCAAGGAGCTGCGCGGGCGCAACATCACCGTGAACGCAGTGGCCCCCGGCCCGACCGCCACCGACCTGTTCCTGGACGGCAAGTCACCGGAACTGATCGAGCGGTTGGCGAAGATGAACCCCCTGCAGCGATTGGGTACGCCGGAGGACATCGCCGGTGCGGTGGGGTTCCTGGCCGGTGCCGATGGCGGGTGGGTCAACGGCCAGGTCCTGCGCGCCAACGGCGGGATGGTGTAGATCGCGCGAACGGCATCCACGCATGGCGTGGATCTACTGATCGCATCTACGCGGAGCGCAGGAACTCGGTAGCGCCGGGTCATGCCCGGCGGCGGGGTCGCATCCACGCATGGCGTGGATCTACCGTGCGGATCATCCGGCGCGGGCCTCGCGACGGCGGTGTACCCAGTAGTACAGCGTAGGCAGCACCAGCAGGGTCAGCAGCATCGCCGACAGCAGGCCGCCGATCACCACCACCGCCAGCGGTTTCTGGGTCTCGGCACCAATCGCATGCGAGGTCGCCATCGGCAGCAGGCCGAACATCGCCAACAGTGCGGTCATCAGTACGGTGCGCAGGCGCTGCAGCGAGCCCTGTACCACCGACTGCAGCAGGTCCATGCCCTGCTCGCGCAGCTGCGCGAAGCGACTGAGCATCACCACCCCGTTCAGCACCGCCTGCCCGAACAATGCAATGAAGCCGATCGCCGCCGACACCGACAGTGGAATGCCGGTCAACCACAGGGCGAGGATGCCGCCGATCATCGCCAGTGGCACGTTGGCCAGGATCAGCGCGGCGCTGCTGACGTCCTTGAAGGCATCGAACAGCAGTACGAAGATGATCAGCACCGACAGCGGGATCACCCAGCCCAGACGCTTCATCGCACGTTGCTGGTTCTCGAACTCGCCGGACCACTCCAGCCGGTAGCCTTCCGGCAGCTGCACGCTGGCCTCCACGCGCGTGCGCATGTCGGCCACCACGCTGCCCATGTCACGCCCGGCGATGAAGATGCTCACCGCCTTTACCCGCTGTGCGTTCTCGCGCGAGATGTTGATCGCGCCGCTGGCCATGCGGAAGTCGGCCACGTCGGCCAGCGTCACGGTGTGGCCATCGCCGATGCCCACCGGCACCGTGCGCAGCCGCTGCAGGTCGCGGTCGGCGTCGTCCAGGCGCAGCGTGATCGGGAACCTGCGGTCGCCCTCCCACAGTTCACCGACCTGGCGCCCGCCCAGTGCGGTCTCGATCACCTCGTCGATGTCGCGCACATTGAGGCCATAGCGCGCGGCACGGTCGCGGTCGATCTCGATCTGCAGCTGCGGCAACGACCCGTCACGGTCAATGAAGGCGCTCTCCACGCCCTCCACACCACGCACCTGACCCAGGATCGCCTGCGCCTGCTGATTCAGCACGTCCAGGTCCGAGCCGCTGACCTTGATCACCACCTGGCCCTTGATCTGCGAGATGCTCTCCAGGATATTGTCGCGCACCGGCTGCGAGATCGAGAACTCAGGCCCCGGGATGCGCTGCTCCAGCGTGCGCTGCAGGTCGCTCACCAGTTGCCGCTTGTCCACGCCCTTCGGCCACTCCTTCTCCGGCCTCAACGCCACCAGCGCCTCGATCTGGTTGGCGCCCTTGGCGTCGGAGCCGTCTTCCGGGCGGCCAAGCTTGGCCACCACCGTCGACACCTGCGGGAAGGTGCCGACCAGCTCACGGATGCGCCGCGACTGCTGCTGCGCTTCGACCAGGCTGGTGCTCGGGTCGAGCGTGGCGGTCAGCCAGATCGAGCCTTCGTCCAGCTCGGGCAGGAACTCCGAACCCAGCCGGGTGCCTAGTGCGAGCGTGCCGACCAGCAGCGCAACCGCGGTCAGTACCACCGCACGCGGGCGGGCCAATGCACGCTCCAGGATCGGCCGATACCAGCCGGTCAGGCGGTCCATCAGCGGATTGCCATCGCGCATGCGGTCCCGTCGCAGCCACCAGTAGCAGAACAGCGGCACCACGGTCAGCGCCAGGATCAACGCACCGATCAGGGCCGAGGTCACCGAGTACGCCATCGGTGCGAACATGCGGCCTTCCTGGCGCTGCAGGGTGAAGATCGGGATGTGCGCGGCGATGATGATCAGCATCGAGAAGAACGTCGGCCGCCCCACTTCCGATGCGGCCGAGAGAATGGTCGAGAACCGTGTCTTCCGGTCGGCCGCAGGTGGCAGCTTCGACAGTCGCGAGACGATGTGTTCGGTGACGATCACCGCGCCATCGATGATGATGCCGAAATCCATCGCACCCAACGACAACAGGTTCGCTGGCACGCCCCACAGATGCAGGCCGAGGAAGGTCGACAGCAGGGCCAGCGGCATCATGGCCGCCACGATCAGCGCGGCCCGGGCGTTGTACAGGAACAGCCACAGCACCAGGAACACCAGCACTGCGCCTTCCAGCAGGTTGCGGAAGACGGTTTTCAGCGTGGTCGAGACCAGCCACGAGCGGTCGTAGAACGGCTCGATGCTGACCCCGGCCGGCAACTGGTTGGCCTCGATCTCGGCGATGCGCGCATGCAGGGCGTCGAGCACGTCGGACGGGTTCTCGCCCTTGCGCATCAGCACCATGCCGAACACCGCATCGTCGTTGTCGTCCTGACCGACCAGGCCCTGGCGCGGCAGGCCGGTGTCGGCGATGTCGGCCAGGTCACGCACCAGGATCGGCGTGCCCCCGCGCTGCGCAACCACCACGCTGCCGATGTCGGCCGGCGAGCGCATCAGGCCGACGCCACGGATCAGGAACTGCTGCTGGCCGCGTTCCACGTAGCCGCCGCCCGCATTCGAGCTGCCCTTCTCCAGCGCCTCGGCGAACTCACCGAGGCTGATGCCTCGGTCCCGCAGCTTGTCCAGGTCCGGCTTGACCTGGAAGGTACGCGCGAAGCCGCCGAAACTGATCACATCGGCCACGCCCGGCACGGTGCGCAGGCTGCGCTCCATCGTCCATTCCTGCACGGTGCGCAGCTGGGTTGGCGTCATGTGCGGGCCTTTCAGCACATAACGGTAGATCTCACCTACCGCCGAGCTCATCGCCTCCAGTTCCGGGGTCACCCCTTCCGGCAGCTCCACGCCCTGCAGGCGCTCCAGCACCTGCTGGCGCGCGAAGTAGTCATCGGCCTTGTCGTCGAAGGTCAGGATGATCATCGACAGGCCGAACTGCGTATGCGAGAACACCCGCACCGAATGCGGGATGCCGGACAGCGCCACTTCCAGTGGCATCGTCACCTCGCGCTCGACCTCTTCGGCGGCACGGCCCGGGTGCAGCGACACCACTGTTACCTGGGTGTCGGATACATCCGGGAAGGCTTCCACCGGCAGTACGCGGAACGCGGCAATGCCAGCACCCATGAACAGCAGCAGTGCCAGCATCACCATCAATGGCTGGCGCAGGCAGTAGGCAATCAGGCGATCGATCATGGAGCGGCGTGCCCCGTGCCGGTGCTGGCGGCGGCCGGTGCGCTGTCCGCCAGCTGCTGCAGCAGCAGGCCGCCTTCTACCACCACCCTGGCGCCTGCGGCCAGGCCCTCACGCACCCACAGCCGGCCATCGCCCAGTTCCTCGGCATGTACCGCGTGACGCACGAAGCGGCCCTTGCCCTCCTCCACGAACACCACCTGCTTGCCGTCGATCAACAACACGGCCGCATCGGGCAGCGAGACACCGCCCTCGGCCGGCAATGCCACCTGGGCGCGCACGTACTGCCCCGCCTTGAAACCGCGTGCGCGGTTGTCCAGCTCGGCGCGCGCCTGCACCACACGGCGCTCGCTGTCGACGAAGTCATCCACGTGCTGCAGAGTCGCTTGCAGCGGCTGTCCATCGGCCCCGGAAACGCTCACCTGCATGCCCGCCTTCAAGCGTCCGGCCAGGCTCTCCGGCACATCCAGCAGCAACCACAGGCGGTCCGGATCGCCAATCACCGCCAACGGCTGTTCGCTGTCGGGGCTGACCGCCACGCCCGGGCTCATCCGCCGCTCCACCAGCACGCCATCGATCGGCGCGCGCAACGGCAGGCGCTGGTCGACGTGCTGGCCATTGCCATAGGACTTGGCGAAGGCGGTCGCACGCGCGTGATCGGCCTGGCTGCCGGCGAAATTGGCCTCGGCCTCGTCCAGTTCGCGGCCCGACGCCACACCTGCTGCATGCAACTCGCGGGTGCGCTCCAGCTCCTTGCGCGCCTGCTGCAGCTGGGCACGGCCGCGCACGCCCTCCGCCTGGGCCTGGCCGAATTCGGGCGAAGTGATCCAGGCGATCACCTGGCCCGCCTTCACTTTCTGCCCCGGCTGTGCCTCGATGCGCGCCACCTGCCCCGCCAACGGCGTACGCAGCGCGCTGGAGCGCGTCTCGTCCCAGACCACCCGGCCCGGCAGCTGCAGGCTGGCGCTGGCGCCGGCGGTGACCGCCTCGCTGCGTAGCACGTCCAGCTGGCGGCTACCGGCAGGAAACTGGATCTGGCCAGCACTGACCTTCGGCGCGTCCTCGGTATACGACGCCGGTTCGCGGCCGCAGCCGCCCAGCAGGGCCAGCGCCAGCAAGGCCGCCAGCACGGCCCGTCGCGCCTGCGGTCGATAAGCGACGGTGGACTTCATCGGGACTCTCCTTCAGCAACGGATGTGGCCGCTTCCCAGCGCGCCAGGGCAATGGCATGGTCGGCACGCGCTTCAATCAATGCGGCCTCGAACTCGCGCCAGCTGCGGCGCGCATCCAGCAGATCGGTCAGGCTGGCGGCGCCGCGGCGGTAGGCCAGCTCGATGCCCTGCACCGCCCTGCGTGCGGCGTCGGACTGCAGTCCTTCGTAGTCGCTCCGGCGCTGCGCGGCGGACTGCGCGCTGGCCTGCAACTGGTCCAGTTCGGCACGCGCTTCGCGCTGCAGCACCTGCAGCTCCAGCGCGGCACTGTCACGGTCGGCCTCGGCACGCTGGATCGCGCCGCGTGCACGTGACGGGCCGCCGAGCGGTATGGTCAATGACACACCCCAGGTGACGCCGCTGATGTCAGCCGGCTCGCGCTCGGCCTCCACGCCCAACTGGATGTCGCGGTGGCGCTCACTGCGCGCCAGTGCCACACCGGCGTCGGCCGCGGCCAGGCGCGAACGTGCCGCGCGCAGATCGGCACGCTGCTGGGGATCGAACGCACGCACGCTGGCCACGCTGCTGGCCTCCGGCCAAGGATCATCGGCGCTGAGGTCATGGCTGTCGTCGCGGCCGAGCAGCAGCCCCAACGCATGCCGCGCATCGCGCAGATCCAGCGACGCCTCGCGCGCCGCGTCGGCCACCGCCAGGTCGTCCACTGCCAGCCGCGCGCGGTCGACCGGCGCCATCGCCCCGGTGGCAACCTGCTTGTCCGCCGCCGCCATCTGCTCGGCCGAACTGTGGCGGTTGGCATCGGCAATCTGCGCCCGCTCCTGTGCGCCCTTCAGAGCGAAATAGGTTTCATGCAGCGCCACCTGCTGGCGGCGCCGCGCATCGAGCATCTCCAGCCCGGCCACTTCCAGCAGCGCATCGGCCTGGCGGATACGCAACGCACGCTTGCCACCGCGCTCCCAGGTCCAGCCCAGGCCCACGGTGCTGTCCACCCGCTTGTCCTGCCAGCGTCCGGAGCCGATGCCATGCTTGGGGCTGATCTTGCTGGTGCCGATCGACAACTCGGTGGCCGGGCGCAACGCCGCCGTCTGCACATCGCCCTGCACGCCGCGCAGCGCCAGTGCCGCCGCACGCAGGTCCGGGTTGTGTGCTTCCATGGCGCGCTGCGCTTCCTGCAGGGACAGCGCCGAAGCGGTGGGCGCGCACAGAAGAGTGGCCAGCACGGCCGCAAAACGAGGGGAGAAATTCATGCACGTCACGGTAAGGTGATGCACTTGCGCCAAACTTGCCCCAACCTTGCACGAAGCTTGCAATGCGAATCCTGCTGATCGAAGACGACGCCGCGCTGGCCGATGGACTGATCCGCGCCCTGCAGGGTGCCGGCCATCTGTGCGACCACCTCTCGCGTGGGCTGCACGCGCCGGCGGCACTGGCCAGCGCACCGTATGACGTGATGGTGCTGGACCTTTCATTGCCTGACGTCGATGGCCTGGACCTGCTCTCACGCCTGCGCAACGACGGCGTCACCCTGCCGGTGCTGATCCTGACCGCACGCGATGGTGTGGAGGACCGCATCCTCGGCCTCGACCGCGGTGGCGACGACTACCTGGCCAAGCCCTTCGCCCTGGGAGAACTGGAAGCGCGCCTGCGTGCGCTGTCGCGCCGCCGCAGCGATGCACCGGCGCAGAAGCGGCTGGGCCGGTTGTGCTTCGACAGCGTCCGCAATGAAGTGCAGGTGGACGGTCAGCGCATCGAGCTGACCGCGCGCGAGCTGTCGCTGGTCGAGGCACTGATGCAGCATCCCGGCCGCACGGTTACCAAGCAGCGCCTGTTCGACGCGCTGTACAGCTGGGACCACGAGGCCAACCTGTCGGTGATCGAAGTGCATGTCAGCCGCCTGCGCCGCAAACTGGAACAGACCCACGCCGGCGTCGGCATCCGCATGCTGCGTGGGCTTGGATACCGGTTGGAGGCCGTGGGTGACTGAGCGCGTGCACAGCCTGCGTGGCCTGCTGCTGAGACGCCTGTGGCTGCCACTGCTGGTACTGCTGTTGTGCAGCGCAGTGGGTTCATTCGCCTTGGCGCGCTTCTACGCCGGCCAGGTCTACGACCGCTGGCTGCTGGATTCGGCGATGTCGTTGTCCGAGCTGGTGGCGGTGCAGGACGGCCGCGCGTCCATCGAGATCACCCCGGCGGTGTCGCGCATGTTCACCTGGGACACCGCCGACGAAGTGCATGGCGAGGTGGTCGACGCCGCGGGTGGGCGCCTGTATGGCGACCTGCCCGAGGCATTGCCACGCCCGTCGATGTCCGCCGGCAGCGACGACCCGGTCTACTATGATGCGCGGCTGCGTGGGCAGGCCGTGCGCATGGTCGAAGTGGTGGTCAGCGCCAGGCCGGGTCATGACATCCGGCTGCGCGTGGCCGAGACACTGCGCAAGCGGCACCGGCTGGAGCGCAAGCTGCTGCTGACCAGCGTTCCGTTCCAGGCTGCGATCCTGGCACTGGCGGCATGGCTGGCCTGGTCCGGTACCGGCGCTGCCGCACGCCATGCCAACCTGGTTGCGCGGAAGCTGGCCAGCCCGCGGCCGGATCCATTGGCGCCGCTGGATCCGGCGCAGGAAGCTCCGCGCGAACTGTGGCCGGCGGTGGAGGCCTACAACGCGCTGCTGCAGCGCCTGGACGCGATGCAGGATGCACAGCGGCGCTTCGTCAGCAATGCCGCGCACCAGCTGCGCACGCCGCTGGCAGCGATGCAGGTGGAGCTTGAGAGTTCATTGCGCCAGCACGATCCGCAGGCCCAGCAACTGGCGCTGTCCGGCACGCTGGCCGGGCTGGCGCGGCTGCAGCACCTGGTCAACCAGCTGCTGATGCTCAGCCGATCGGAAGATCCACATGGCAGTGCACTGCCGCTGCGGCCGCTGGATCTGGCCGCGCTGGCGCGCGGCGTGGTCGAGCGTTACGCCGATCGCGCGTTGGCTGCGGGCGTGGACCTGGGTTACGACGGACCCGACGACGGCGTGCAGGTGCAGGGCGATCCACAGCTGCTGCGCGAGGCACTGGGCAACCTGCTGGACAACGCGCTGCGCTATGGCGCCTCGCGCGGTGTGATCACCCTCGGCGTTCGGCAGGAGGTCGAAGGGACGCAGGTATGGGTGGACGATGACGGCGCCGGCATCGCCGAAGCCGAACGCGCGCGCGTCACGGAACGCTTCTATCGGGCGAGCAGCGACGGCGACGGCTGCGGGCTCGGGCTGGCGATCGTGGCCGAGATCGCGCAGCGGCATGGCGCGACCTTGATGATTGATACCGCCCCGATCGGCGGTGCGCGGGTGGGGTTGCGGTTTCGCTGACCTTTGTCGAATT
Source organism: Stenotrophomonas sp. 22692 (assembly GCF_052045015.1). Taxonomy (NCBI): domain Bacteria; kingdom Pseudomonadati; phylum Pseudomonadota; class Gammaproteobacteria; order Lysobacterales; family Lysobacteraceae; genus Stenotrophomonas; species Stenotrophomonas sp. 22692. Next base: position 187,126 of record NZ_JBQEMR010000001.1, on the reverse strand, counting down.
GCCCTTGTAGAGCCGAGCCCATGCTCGGCTGCCGTTGACGCGATACCTGAGCCGAGCATGGGCTCGGCTCTACAGGTTCAAGGTCAGCCGTGAGCGTGCCGACCAAGGTCGGCACCTACCAATCATCACCGGCTCATCGAATACGGCGCCTGCGCGCCCTGCCCCGGCCATTCCTTGTTCGGCTCGGCCTGCATGGTGAAACGCAGCTCGCCACCTGCCAGGATCTCGTCATGGCGCAGGAAGGTGCGCTGCAGCGGCTTGCCGTTGAGGCTCACGTTGCCGACGTAGGTGTGCCTGTCATCCAGCCCATCGGCCACGATGGTGAACGCCTTGCCGTTCGGCAGGCGCATCGCGGTCTTCGGCAGGAACGGGCGGCCGAGGATGTACTCGCCCGAGCCCGGGGCCACCGGATAGAAGCCCAGGGCGGTGAACACGTACCACGCCGACATCTGGCCGACATCATCGTTGCCGGCCAGGCCATCGGGGCGATCGGCGTACTGGGTGTCCATGATCTGCTTCAGGCGCGCCTGGGTGCGCCACGGCTGGCCAGCGTACGAATACAGGTAGGCCACATGGTGACTGGGCTCGTTGCCATGCGCATACCAGCCGATCAGCCCGGTGATGTCTTCCATGTGCTCGAAGATGGACGGATCCACCTTGGCGTTGAATACATCGTCCAGGCGCGCGAGCAGCTTGTCGCTGCCACCGTGCGCTGCTGCCAGTCCGGCAACATCCTGCGGCACGTACCACGAATACTGCCAGGCGTTGCCTTCGGTGTAGTCGGTGCCATAGCCGCTGGCGCTGGGGTCGAACGGAGTGCGGAAGCTGCCATCGCGCTTGCGCGCACGCATGAAGCCGGTGTCCTTGTCGAAGGCATTGCGCCAGTTGCCGGCACGCTTGTCGAAGGTCGCCGCCACATCGGTCTTGCCCATCGCCTGCGCCATGCGCGCGATGGTCCAGTCATCGAAGGCGTACTCCAGCGTCTTGCTGGCGGCCTCGCCTTCCTCGTCGATCGGCACATAGCCCAGCTCGCGGTATTGCGCGATGCCGTCATAGGGGCCGTAGTTGGCAGTCTCGATCATCGCCTTCAGTGCCTTGTCGGCGTCGAAGCCACGAATGCCCTTCACGTAGGCATCGGCAATCACCGGCACCGCGTGGTACCCGATCATGCACCAGTCTTCCAGGCCATGGAACGACCACACCGGCAGCATGCCGTAGGGGCTGTGCTCGTGGTGGGCCAGCATCGAATTGACGAAGTCGCTGTTGCGCTTCTCCGGCTGCACCAGCGTCAGCAACGGGTGCAGCGCCCGGTATGTGTCCCACAGCGAGAACGTGGAATAGTTCGTGTAGCCCTCGGCCTTGTGCACGGCATTGTCCGGCCCGCGGTACTGGCCATCGGCATCCATGAACAGCGTCGGCCCCAGCAGGGTGTGGTACAGCGCGGTATAGGCACTGCGGCGGGCGTGCTCGGGCGCATCGATATCGAGCACCGACAGCGCCTGCGTCCATTCCTGTTTCGCCTGCGCACGCACGCGGTCGAAATCAAAGTCGGCCACTTCCGCGTCGAGGTTGGCAATGGCGCCGGCTTCGCTGACCGGCGAGATCGCGACCTTGACCACCAGCGGTGCATCCAGCTTGCCGAATGCGAAGGTACCGACCAGCTGGCGGCCCTCGACCTGTGCGCGCTGCGCTGGATCCTTCTCGCCCGGCGGCGGGAAGCCCTTGTAGACGATGTCCTGCTCGGTGTTGTGCAGCTCATGCCCGGAAAGCGGCCGCGAGAAACGCATCGCGAAGTACAGCTGGCGACCTGGCGCCCAGCCGCGCGTCTCCCGGAAGCCGGTCACGGTACCATCGGCGCGCACCCGCACCCGCGACCACAGCACCTTGCCCGGGTAGTCGTACATGCTGGTGCGCATGTCCAGCAGCACCTTGGCGTCGGCGCCCTTGGGGAAGGCGTAGCGATGCACGCCCACGCGCGCACTGGTGGTCAGCTCGGCGCGCACCTTGTAGTCGTCCAGGGTGACGGCGTAGTAGCCCGGCTCGGCCTTCTCATCATCATGGCGGAAGCGAGAGGCATAGCCGCTGCCCGGCTTCTCAGGATCGCCACGCTCCAGGCCGGGACTGCCGGTGAACGGCATCAGTAGGATGTCGCCCAGATCGGAATGGCCAGTGCCGGAAAAATGCGTGTGCGAGAAGCCGACGATGCTGCTGTCGTCGTAGCGGTAGCCGGCTGCCCAGCCATAGGCCTTTTCGCGTGGCTGGATGCGTGTGTCCGGGCTGAGCTGGACCATGCCGAACGGCACCGTGGCACCCGGGTAAGTGTGGCCTTCACCACCCGTACCAATGAACGGGTCGACCGAGGCATAGGCCTTGTCGGCGGCGGTTCTGGCAGGCGCGGCCGACGCCAGGCCGGAAGCGAACATCGCCGTGGCGGCGACAGCGATCAGGAGACGACGGTCCAGCGTGGGCATCGGCATTTGGATCGATTCAGGTGATAGCGGGATCCTAGCACCGGGCCTGTCACGCCGCATGCTGCAGTGCGACTGCCCGGTGTCCCGCACCGGGTTTACTCTTCAACCGGGAAGTGCGCTCTGCAACGACATGAGATCCGCGCTGTCCAACGGCCTTACCACCCGCGCGATCTCCTCTCCATCGCGCAGCAGCACCACCGTCGGCCACAGCTTCACCTTGAACGCTCGCCCCAATGGCCTTCCCTTGCCATCCTCGATCTTCCAATGCGGCAGATCGTTCGCTTCGACAAAGGCCTGCAACGCGGGCTGCGCGGCCTGGCAATGACCACACCAGGGCGCACCGAACTCCAGCACCTGCCAGCCAGGCTGCGCCGCCACCTCCGCAGAGGTGGGCCCGTTCGCAAGGTGATCACGCATGAACGGCATGAGCGCTACGCCGCCAGTGCCTTCTGGATGTCTTCCAGCGGCGCGTTGGTCAGATCCTTGGCAATATCCCCGAGCAATCGCGCCTGGACCTCTTTATGCAGCAGCGGACGAATGCGACCCAGCGTGGTCGGGTCGGCGATCAATACCAGGTGCGCATAGCGGTTCTTCAAGGCATCTTCGTTGAGCTGTTCGGCCACCTGCTTGGCGAACGTGGCCTCATTGAGCTGCGAGACCGACATGTCCTTCGGCACGGCACCCGCAGGCCCCTGCCCGGATACACCCTGCTCGCTGATGTCCTGCAGGCGCAGTTCGCCTTCCTGCTTCAGGGTCAACTGGTGGTTGCTGCCCACGTTGGTGAACACCCGCGCCGAACCACCGTCGGCTACCACGATCCGAGTTCCTTCGGGAATCGTCCGCGCCATTGCATCCTCCATCAATCCGAAAAGTGGGTGTGCGCTCCACCTTATGCACGCCGATGTCACCAGAGCGGGTACAGGATGTGATCCCGTCATCGCAATCTGCAATCAGCGCTAAATTTGTCCGCCTGCCTGCCGCTATGGCCTCCATCATCGCGAGGAACCTCTGTGTACGCTGGCTCACTGTTCCACGTCTGCTTTGCCACCAGCCTGGCCATTGCCGGCTGTGCCGGTTGCATTCACCAGTTCCTGCAGGGCCAACCGTTCTTCGCCCTGGCCATCATGCTCTCGGTGCTCACCATGATCGGCGCCGCACTGGTCACGCGGAAACTGGCACTGCCGGGCGCCTTGGCGATGGCCTGCACGGTGTTCGGTTTGGTGGCGAAGTCGGCCTGAGCCTTCTGAACAGGCGAGGTGGAACACAGCGTGCAGATCAGTCTGCTTCGCTGCATGCTCACGCCGATGCCGTTATGATGAACGGATGATCGACACGACCCACTACGTGACGGGCGCACCTGTTACGTGGGAAGCACTGCCGACCGGCGCTTCGCTTGCCACGAATGCTCCCGCCCTGCATTTCCATCGCCTCGCGCTGGATCCCGGCGGATGACGCCCGCAGGCGCTCTGCCTGCACCCCCTACGCTGATGTGATACCTGGCCGCTGACTGCGCGGCCGCTGTGATCCCGTTTTCGCGTCACCGCCCCTGCGGCGGTGCTTTGCCGTGCGCGTGGCGTTGCGCCTGCACACATTCCCCGGCCCCCACGCCGCCTTCCGATGCCCCTGCGCCACTTGCGCCTGCATCGCCGTTTCCGATTTCCGGGACACACCACAGCACCCATTCCCCTATTCCATACCTACAAGGGAGCCCCTATGCAGGACACGCCCGATTCCCATGCCCACTTCGGCTGGTTCAAACGCCGCCGCCACCTGAAGGTCGATGAGATCACCGTCGTCGACAAGCCCATGCTCAAGCGCGCCGTGGGCGCCGCCGCACTTGGCAATGCCATGGAGTGGTTCGACTTCGGTGTCTACGGCTATCTGGCCGTCACCATCGGCCAGGTGTTCTTCCCGTCCAGCAACCCCACGGCACAGGTGATCGCCGCCTTCGCCACCTTCACCGTGGCATTCCTGGTGCGTCCACTCGGCGGCCTGGTGTTCGGCCCGCTCGGCGACCGTTATGGGCGCCAGAAAGTGCTGGCGTTCACCATGATCCTGATGGCGCTGGGCACGTTCTCGATCGGCTTGATTCCCTCCTACGAGCGCATCGGCATCTGGGCACCGGTGCTGTTGCTGCTGGCACGTGTGGTGCAGGGGTTCTCCACCGGCGGCGAGTACGGCGGTGCGGCCACCTTCATCGCCGAGTATTCCACCGACCGCAACCGCGGCCTGATGGGCAGCTGGCTGGAGTTCGGCACGCTGGGCGGGTACATCGCCGGCGCCGGAACCGTGACCGCGCTGCACATGCTGTTGAGCAGCGGACAGATGCTGGACTGGGGCTGGCGCATTCCATTCCTGGTGGCCGGCCCGCTGGGCCTGCTCGGCCTGTACATGCGCATGAAACTGGAGGAAACGCCGGCCTTCCGCGCCTTCGCCGAGGAAGCCGAGAAGCGCGAGCACGACCGGCCCGGGCTCGCCGCGCTGTTCCAGGTACATGGCCGCCAGTTGCTGGTCTGCATGGGCCTGGTGCTGGTGTTCAACGTGACCGACTACATGCTGCTGACCTACATGCCCAGCTACCTCAGCGTCACCATGGGCTATGCCGAGAGCAAGGGCCTGCTGCTGATCATCATCGTGATGCTGGTGATGATGCCGCTGAACATCGTCGGCGGATTGTTCAGTGACAAGCTTGGCCGCCGCCCGATGATCATCGGTGCCTGCATCGCGCTGCTGGTGCTGGCCGTACCCTGCCTGCTGCTGATCGGCAGCGGCAACGACTGGCTGATCTTCCTCGGCCTGATGCTGCTGGGCCTGGCACTGGTGTGCTTCACCAGCTCGATGCCGTCCACGCTGCCGGCGCTGTTCTATACCCCGGTGCGCTACAGCGCACTGTCGATCGCCTTCAATGTGTCGGTGTCGCTGTTCGGTGGCACCACGCCACTGGTGACCGCATGGCTGGTGGAACGTACCGGCGATCCGCTGGTGCCGGCCTACTACCTGATGGGCGCGGCAGTGATCGGCCTGGTCACCATGCTGTTCGTGAAGGAGACCGCTGGCCTGCCGCTGCGCGGTTCACCGCCGGCGGTCGGCAGCGACAAGGAAGCCGCCGCACTGCTGAAGAGCGATGTGCCGGTGACGGTGGACCCGAGCCTGCCGCCACTGCCGGAGACTGCGGAGCCTGAGCAGGTAAAGCCGGCCTGAGGCTCGGCGAAGCCGGCGTTGTTGTACGGCCAAGCCCGCGCGCGGCTGCCTTTCGAGGGATCAGCCGAGCGTGGGCTCGGCTCTACAACGTACGCGCCCTCAATCGCGCGCAGCGTTCAACTCCATCGCACGCATCACGATGGGTTTGGCCCAGTCCGGCGTGTGCAGCAGCTCGGCCACCGAGACCGGGTACTGCAGCTGGCCGTGCGCCATCGCCAGCACCGGCAGCGGCTCGACGCAGCCGTCGGCGTCGGCGGGAGCGCTGTTGTCGTAGACATGCAGCTCGGCCAGGTGTGGCAGCAGTTCCAGCAGGTTCTCGCGTGCCGAATCGAAGCGGGCGTGGATCTTCTCCACCGGAATGTCATGGCCGCCGGCGGCCACCCGCGCTGCAACACGGGCAATGTGCAGGTCCACCGTGGCCAGGCCACAGAACCAGATCGCGACGTGATGGTGCTCGCAGGCCTCGCGCAGCAGGCGCGGAATGGTGTTGCCGCCCAGCGTGGTCTCGAAGGCGAAGTCCGTGCCATCAGCCATGGCCTGGCGCAGGCGGCGGGTGCCTTCCTGCCAGGCCTCGGCATTGGCGTCGGGCAGCGGCCAGCCCGCCTCTACCAGGCGGCGGGTGAACGAATCGGGGTTGAACCAGCCCAGCCCTTCGGCTTCCAGCCAGGTTCCCAGCAGCGAACTCTTGCCGGCGCCGTTGACGCCGGCCAGCACCAGGATCCGCCCCATCGGTCAGAGCGGACGGCCGAGGGTGACCTTGCGGCCGCGGCGGATCGGCTGGCCCAGCACCTTGCCCAGCCCCTCACCGCGCTGCAGGCCAGCCAGAGTCTGGTCGAATTCGCCGCGCAGGCGCAGCAGCTCTTCACTGCGCTCACCGGCATCGCTGCCGGCGGCCTTGGCCAGCAGCTCCTGGTAGGTGCGGATGTCCACGATCACCGCTTCGGGGTGGTTGTGGTTGGTGATGACCAGCGCCTGCTTCTCGCGCACGGTACGCATCAGGCTCGGCCAGCCCCGGGTCTTCACCGACGAGGCTGGGGCCTTCTCAAGGCCAGGCAGATCCAGCGGCAGGGTCATGGCACGGCTCCGGGCAGGGTGGATAATGGCCACTATACCCAATTTGGCCCAATTGGGGATAAATGGACCTTTACCTGCCGGAACCGTCCGCCGCCGCGTCCGGAGCATCGGTCTGCAGCAGGCTGTCACGCTCGCGCAGCGGGAAGCGGATCCAGGCATCCAGGCCTTGTGGGCCAAAGCGCAGCTCGCCGCTGCCGGCGAGCTCGTACGGCACGCGCTGCTCGATCAGCGCCCGGCCAAGGCCACGCTGCCGGGGCAGCTCCCAGTCCTCCACGGTGGCATGGCGTTCACACCAGTGCAGCCCCAACCACGGCTGCCCGTCCTGCACCTGCAGGTGCCAGGACACGTCGATCCGGCCGTCCTCATGGGTCAGCGCACCATGCCGCAGGGCGTTGGTCGCCAATTCGTGGATCGCCAAGGACAGCACTTCGGCCGCCTTCGGCGGCAGCAGCACGTCCTCGCCCTGCAGGCGGCAGGCGGCCGCTGCTGGCGTCTGCGCCGCGATCTCCTCATCGATCATGCCACGCAGGCAGACCCCGGCATTGGCGCCACGGGTCAGCAGGCTCTGCGTGCGTGCCAGCGACATCAGTCGCCCGCACAACCGTTCGGCGTATTCATCCACACTGCTGACCGACTCGCGGGTCCGCCAGGCAATGGCATGGATGGTCGACATGATGTTGCGCACCCGGTGCTGCAGCTCCGCCAGCAACACCGACTGGCGCTCGGCGGCACGCTTGAGATCGTCGATGTCCACGGCGATGGCGAACACCCCGCTGACCTCACCATCGCCATCGCGCAGGGGCGCGGCCGCGACCCGGGTCCAGCGCGCGCGGCCATCGTCGTGCAGGTACTGGAACTCCAGCCCCGGCACCACGGTCTCGCCGCGCATCGCACGGGCGATGGCGAAATCCTCCGGCCCGATGGCGCTACCGTCGGCATGCCAGCCACGCCAGCGATGCAGGTTGGCCTCATCGGTGGAAGGCACCTTGCCGCTGGGCAGGTAGGCACGCATCTGGTCGTTGGACAGCAGCATGCGACCCTGCAGATCGACGATGCACAGGCCGACCGGCAGCATCCTGAAAGCCAGCTCCAGGCGTCGCTCGCTCTCGCGCCGCCGTAGTTCCTCGCGCTCGCGCGCGGCCCGCGCCAGATGCGCGGCGGTGGTCTCGAACATGGTCACCAGCACGCCGTTGATGCGCCCTTCCTCACCACGGATCGGGCTGTAGGTGATGGTGAACCAGATGTCCTCCAGACGCCCCCGGCGGACCAGCGGATACAGCTTGTCCTCGAAGGTGAGCGTCTCGCCCTGCCAAACCCGGGTATAGAGCGGCCCGTTGATGTGCCAGACCTCGGGCCAGCACTCGCGGGTCGGCTGGCCGAGTCCACCGGGATGCTTGTCGGCCAGGATCTCGGCATAGCCATCGTTGTAGAGCTGCACCAGCTGCTCGCCCCACAGCACGATCATCGGGAAGCCATGGGCCAGCATCAGGTCGACGGTGGCGCGCAGGTGGGGCGGCCACTGCGCGCAGGCACCCAAGGGCGTGGATGACCAGTCATGGCGGGCGATACGCGCGGCCATGCCATCGTGGCGCGCATGCAGGCGCGGCGCAGGTGGCATCCCGCCACGCAGCGTGGCGGCGTGGATGCCTTCAGGACGGCGCGACATGCCGCGCAATCAGGCGATGCCCGCAGAGACCTGCGGCGCCGCCACCAGCCCGGCCAGCTGCTGCACCAGGGTTTCGATGTGATAAGGCTTGGTACAGCGCGGCGCGCTGGCGAAGCGGCTGGGCAGGTTGTCGTCGTAACCGGAGGTCAGCAGGAAGGGGGTACCCGCCTCGGCCAGCCGATCGGCCAGCGGATAGACCTGCTCACCGCCCAGGTTGATGTCCAGCAACGCCACATCGATGGGATGGGTATCGACCAGCTGCCCCAACGCCTGCAGGTCACCGGCAGGCCCCACCACCTGTGCGCCTTTCAGCTCCAGATAGTCGACCAGGAACATCGCGATGGCGAATTCATCCTCCGCCACCAGTACACGCAGCCCTTTCAGGCCCTCTGGTTTGTTGCCCGCTTCCAGCACGACCGGCGCTCCTCGATACACGCGGCCCACCTCTGCCGCAACGCCCGCAGGATGCGCGAACCGGGCTACAAGAGCGCGTGATGATGGATGAAGGTCGCGGCCACGGCGCGTTCACCGCGGCATTGCAACGCCGCGTTCAGAAGGCCCGTTCCCACTTCAGGCTGAGCAGGCTGCGGTCGTGGCTGTACAGCCAGCCGACGTTGCTGTCGATGCGCGCGTAGCGCAGGCTCAGGCTGGGTACCAGCCCGGCCACGGCCAGGCGCTCGCTGCGCACGATGGCGATCAGGTTCTGTTCGTCGTCCTGCCTGCGCGCCTCCAGCAACGGACTCCAGGTGTCGTAGTCGCGCTGGCGCAGCGACACGAATACGGTGGCCGTGGTGCCACTCCACTGCCGCGCCGCGCCCAGCCGCAGGCCGCGCTGGCGGTAGCCGTTGGCCGGGTCGGCTGCGCTGCTGTCGGTGACATCCAGCCCGGCGAAGACCGTCCAGCGTGGATTGAGCGCGCGGAACCAGGTGGCGTACAGCGATGCCAGCTCGCCGTCGTAGTTGCTGGCAAGGCCCTGCTGGCGATAGCGCTGGCGCTTCCAGTCAGCCTCCAGCTTGAGCAGGCTGCGTGCATCCAGGGCGTACTGCCATTCCGCGTGCACGCCGCTGCCGCCCTGCAGCGCATGGTTGCCCAGGGCCTGGTAGTCATAGCTGGGGGCGAGCATCACGGTCTGCCGTGCACTACGCCAGCTGTAACCCGCCTGCACGTTGGCATTGAGCTCGTTGTACGCACTGTGCCCGCGCCATGCCTGGCCGAAGGCGAGACCGCGCACGTACAGCCCATGATGCCCGCCGAGCACCCAGCGCCGTTCCAGGCTGGCGTCGTAGTCGAGGCCCGCCGCGCGCTGGGCGTCCGGCAGTTTCCGTTCGATGATGCAGGCGTCGCCCACGCCGAACAGGCAGGTGCGACTGGCCGAACTGCGGTTGATGTTGTCACTCCATGCCGGGCCGGCGGACAGCGCGCCTTTCCAGCGCTGGCGCGCCTGCAGAGCACCCAGGTAACCGTCCACGCGCGCGCGGACGCCGGCCGTGGCCGGATCATCGGCATTGATGCCTGCAGCGATGGCTGTGAACAGCGCGGCCGCATCGCGATCGCGCTGGTCTTCCGCATAGACACGTGCCAGCTCGAGGCGGGCCGGCAGGAAATCCGGCTGCGCCGCCAGCAGCGCTTCGTACTCCATCGCCGCGCGACGATGGTCGCCTGCCACCCGCGCCAGCGCCCCCTGCGCATAGTGGCGCAGCAGGGGGTCATGCCCCGGCAGTTCGATGTACTCATCGAGGAACGCAGCGGCGGCCTGCCATTGCTGATGCTGCAGAGAGAGGTAAAGGGCCTGGCCAAGATCATCGACGGTGCGCTCCACGCGCAGCGTCTGGCCGTCGATGGTGATGGTCGGCCGCTCCGACTCGGCCTGCTGCAGGCGCTGCTGGTCCTGCTGCTGGTGGCGCAGTTCGGTGCCCTGTTCAAGCACACGACGAAGATCGTCCTGCTGGGCGCGCACATCGGTGGCAGCCAACAGCAGTACGACAAGGAAAATGGAATGGCGCATGGTCGATCCGTGGTGGTGCATGCAGCGGGCCGAAGCAGGGACTGGCGGATCGCGGCTTGTCCCTGCCCTGCCCCGTCAGGGGCGTGGCGATCAGTTCTTGCTGCCGCCGAAGGCGGTGTCGTACTGGCTGTTGCCGCTGAAGGTGGCGATACCGGCCAGGGTGGCCGCGTTGGCGCCGAAGAACTGGCCCTGGCTGGTGCCGGCAACGCTGCCGTTGGCGGTCGCGGTGCCGGCGAACGAGGCGTTGGCGCTGTTGATGTTGGCGTTGACGTTGATCGACAGGCCGCCACCGCTCAGGCCACCGAGCAGGGTGCCATTGCCGAAGTTGGCGCGGAACGTACCCGACAGCAGGTTGCTGCCATTGAACTTGTTCAGGCCTGCCACGCTGTAGGTGGCCACGCCGGCCGGCAGCGTGGTGCCGGCACGGTCACCGACGAAATAGACCTGGCGGTTGTTGAAGCCACCAGCGGCGCCATCCTTGGACCACTCGCCGAACCACACATCGCCGCTGCCGACCTTGACGAAGTTGAAGTGGCCCATGCCGGAATGGCTGCCCGGGGTACCGGTGATCGGCATGGCCAGTGTGCGTACGGTGACACCATTGACGGTGGTCGGGGCCGAGTAGGCCGCCAGGCCCTGGAAATCGACCGGCTTGGCATTGGACACGGTGCCAACGCCGATACCGGCCTTGCCGGCCGAGTGCGGGCCGCCGTTGACTTCCGACGCACCCACCTTGACGTACAGCTGCGCATCGGTCGCCGGGCTGGCAGCGCCGACGATGTCGGCCGCCTGCGCAGTGCCGGCCAGGGCCAGTGCAGCGGCGACGGCCAACAGGGAACGGTTGATCATTTTCATGGTATTGCTCCTTGGGTTGAGGGAACTACGGGTACAACACAAAAAGGAACGGCGGCGGATCAGTTGCGCTGACCGCCGAAGGACGTATCGAACTGGCTGTTGCCGGCAAAGGTTGCGATGCCGGTCACCGCACTGGCACCGGCGCCGAAGAACTGGCCGCTGCTGGTACCGATGATCGAACCATTGGCGATGGCCGAACCGCTGAACGCACCGGTGGCGCGATCCAGCGTGCCGCTCGCGGCGAGCCTGTATCCGGTCCCGACCAGGCCGGCGGTAACGGTGCCGGTATCGAAATTCGCCCGCAGTGCACCTTCCAGCACGCCGCTGCCATCAAAGCGGTTGATGCCAGCCAAGGTGTAGGTCACGATGCCTGCTGGCAGCGAAGTACCGGCACGGTCACCGACGAAGAACACCTGGCGGTGATTGAAGCCCGCCTGCGCGCCGCTGGATGACCATTCACCGAACCAGACATCTGCATTGCCCACCTGCACGAAGCTGAAGTGGCCCACGCCAGCGGTGGCGAACGGCAGGCCTGCGTCCGGGCCCAGCGTGCGGACCGTGGTTGCGCCACGCACCACCGTGGTGGCGTAGGGCACCAGGCTGGCCACGTCCACTCGCGCCGCGTTGGCATACGGCCCCAACGAAACGCCTGCGCGACCGGAACGGTGCGGACCGGCATTGAGTGTCGATTCGCCTGCGTTGATGTAATGGACGCCGTCCTGGGCCGGGCTCTGCCCGCCAGCGATGTCGGCAGCCATGACCGGCATGGAAGCCAGCAGGCCGATCGAAAGTACAAGGGTGCGGGGCTGTTTCACGGTTGATTCTCCCTGTTGAATACGGACTCAGAAGCGCGCGGTGATGCCAAGCTTGATCGTGCGGCCCGGTGCCGGAAGCGTTGAGCGTGTTGCCGGGTCGACGTAATAGCGGTTGCCGAGATTGCTGCCGACCAGCTCGACGCTGGCGTGCTGGTTGAAGCGCCAGCGGGCGTAGGCATCCACCGTGGTGATGTTTCCCCAGGTGAAGGGCACGTTCTGCCAGAGCAGGCTGCTGCCCCCGGCGATCAGGCGGTCGCGGTAGGCCTGCAGGTCCGGATTGTCGTGCCGCTGGTAGTGCACGATGCGGCTGCCCAGCTCCAGGCGCTCATCGAACAGGCGGGTGCCGAGTGACCAGTTCACCGACAGCTTCGGCGTGGCCTGGGTCAGCAGATAGCCGCTGACGAAGCCATCCTGGACGCAGTTGGGCACCCGCCCCTGGTCCGCATCCAGCCGTACCGCCGAGCTTTCATCGCAGACTTCGTTTTCAAGGATGCGGCTGATGCCCAGATCGGTGAAGAAGCGCCGGTTGTCGAAGCGCGCCTGCAGCTCGATGCCGCGGATGGTCTGCTTGTCGATGTTGTCGAACATGAAGTACGCATCACGCTCGATGACATTGCGGGTCTTGTGCACGTAATAGGCCAGCTTGACGTCGGCATCGGCGGTGTTGCCGAACAGCCCGGAAAGGTTGTGCACGTACCCCAGCTCGTAGTTGTAGGCATGCTCCGGCTTGAGTGGATACAGCGGATTGAGGCTGCTGGAGAACGCAATGGTGCTTTCGAACATGCTGGGGAAGCGCACCGCCTCGCCGTAGCGCAGATAGGCACGAGCGGCCGGCGAGAAACGCACCGTCGCCGAGAACGTCGGCAACCAGGCGTGATCGCGGTGCCGTTCGTTGCGCCCGGCCACCGACTGCATCGCCCCGCCCCCGATCCTGCAGCGGATGTCGGTGCCGAGGACCATCGGCAGCAGCCCGGGGATGGCGGCGACCTGACCGTTGAGGCAGGGATTGGTGGCCCGGCTGTAGTTGCCGTTTGCATCGGGCAACCAGGGAATGCCGTGCTGGACCTCCCTGGGTGTCTCGTACTTGCGCAGCAGGTCGGCCAGCGACTGATCGACGATCCAGCCCATGCCGATGCTGTCCCAGAATTCCCGCTCGCTCTCGAGTGCGTCGATCTCGCCCTGCAGGCTGTCCGGCCGCGGCGGCAGTTCATTCACCCGGTACTGTGCTTCGCGCGGCACGATCGAGGTCGTCTGCAGTTCCGGGTGGGCCTGCAGGAAGTCGTCGAACGCCCAGTAACGGCTGTAACGCACGCCGGCATTGAGGGTCAGGAAGTCGACCGGACGCCATTCCAGCGTGAGGTAGCCCTCGCCCTCCTGGCGACGGCCGGCACGCGGGTACATGCGCCAGCCGTCGGACGGGCCGAAATACGGGTCACGCGAACCGAGCTTCTCGTATTGCCAGTTGCCGCCCACGGTCAGGTCCAGGGTCGAATGCAGGGCGAAGCGGTTGCTCAGGGTCAGGCCGGTCCGGTCGTTGCTCGCATTTGCCAGCGCGGTGTTGCGCAGAATCGGGCTGGCGCCGGCATTCCAGTCCGGATTGCCCGGGGCGAAGTTCGGAAAGCCGCCTGCGGTGTAGGTATCGCTGTCCGTCTCTGTGCGCCACAGGTTGGCGTAGATGTCCAGCCAGCGGCTGCCGGCCGGCTGGAAGCGGTACTCCAGATTCCAGGCATCGGACGCAACCCGGCTGAGCGGCCACTGGATGCGCCCATAGTCCGGTGCCGACAGGATGCGCGACGGCATGATCTCGCCGTAGTGCGACAGCGTTCGCCGCCAGGTCGCCTTCAACTGCTGGTCATCGTTGATCTGCCAGCTGCCCTTGACCAGCCAGGACTCCTGTTCGCTGGAAGTATTGGGCACTTCATCGCCGGGCTTGAAGTAGCGCGCCAGCGTGGTGATGTAGTCGATGCCCTGGTACTCGAACTGCTCGCGCCGGTCCTGGTCGTAGTAGGCGCTGCCCTGGGTCCCGGAGAAGTAGTTGCCGCGCTTGCGCCAGGCGTAGGCGGCCATCAGGTCGACGTTGTCGCCACGCACGCCCAGCGCCAGGCGCCAGGCCTGGTCCTCGCCATCGAGGGGGTTGTTGCCACTGCGCGACTTCACCGGCACCACCAGGGTGCGGTCGTCGTAGGGCGAGTTCGGCGAGCCCTGCGGAAACCCCGGCACGGTGCGGTAATCCTCGCCGGTGTGCAGCCGCGGCAGGCGTGGCGCCACCGCATTGCTGCTGCCTTCGATCTTCAGCTCCCCGCCGAAGCGCTCACCCGCTTCCACGATGTCATCGACGTCGATGGTCTTGATCACCAGCGCGCCACCGATCCCGCTGTGCACATCGCGCACCAGCCCTGGCCCCTTGATGACCTGGATGCCACCCATCAGGTTGGGATCGATGTAATTGCGGTTGCTGACGCCGTTGTAGCCGCGCCAGACCGTGAGCGCCTGTTCGCCACCGTCGATGCTGACCGGCACCCGCCCCGGCCCCTGGATGCCGCGGATGTTGATGTCCAGCGCGCCGCTGTTGCGCGCATCGCCACTGAACACACCGACCAGATCCTTTACCACGTCGGCCGGGTTGGAGCCGCGATAGCGCTCCACCCGGTCGCGCCCCGAATACGCCGTGGTCAGGTCCAGCGCGAACACATCATCGTAGCCGCGCCGATCACGCGCCTCGCCCCCTTCCGACTGCAGGCGGCCGGCCACGTCCAGTGTTTTGGTCACCCGCACCCCGTCCCCCTCACCCGCCTCCGCTGCGGCCCGCAGGCTCCAGGTACCGTCCATGCCGCGCTGTGCACGCACGCCGCTGCCGCGCAACAGCTGCTGCAGTGCCTGCATCTGGCTGTACTCACCACTCACTGCACTGGAGCGGCGGCCCTCCACCAGGTCACTGCGGAACACCACCTGCACATCGGCCTGGCGGCCAAAGGCACGCACGGCGTCGGCCAGGGGCTGTTCCGGAATGGTGTACTGGCGCAACGGTGCGACGACCACCGGTTGCGCCTGCACGGCCGGCACCCAGGCCAGCGGCAGCAATGCGGTGGAGATGGCAAGAGCCAGGACGGTGGCGCGACGATGACAGGCGGATGCCGTGGACGGCATGGACAGGAACTCCTCAAGCGTGGCGGAACCACGGGCACATCCAGTGCCGGTGGCATGTCTGGCTTGAGGAGAAACGGTGTTTCGCTCTGGCTATACCTCTATAGACAGCAGGGCACAGCGAGTGCCCACGGTTTTTTCATGTTTTTTTCCATGTGGGGCGCTGTGCGCTGTGCCGCAGGCACCTCACCACACCACCAGCGCTCCGCCGGGCAAGCGCTGCACACGCAGTCCTGCCTGCGCGGCCACCGCATTGATGGCGGTCTCCGATTGCTGCAGGTGGAACAGGCCACTGACCCGCACGCTCGCGCCCTGCCCGCCCAGTACCCAGACCGGGGCACGCCGGTAGCGCGCCAGGTCGGCGATGGCCTGCGCGGCCGGCTGATCGTCGATCACTACCTCGCCACGCCGCCACGGCGCCATGGTCGCGGTATCTTCCAGCTGCACTGGCTGCAGCCAGCGACCGTCACGGAACACACGTGCCTGCCCGGCATGCAGGCGCTGCACACTGCCATCACCCGGGCGCACATCGACCCCGCCCTCGCTGACCTGGGTCAGGACCGTGGTGTCCTGCATCGACACGCTGAAGGCCGTGCCGATGTCACGGATCTGGCCGCCCGCCGCCTCCACCTGGAACGGGCGCGCCTCGTGCGCTACCTGGAACCAGGCCTGGCCGCGCAGCAGACGAAGGTGGCGCTGCAGGCCATCGAATTCAATCGCCAGTGCGGTGCCGGCGTCGAGTACCGCGGTGCTGCCGTCCTCCAACTGCACCATGCGCGGTGCATCGGTGCTGTGCAGGTCACTGCGTGCCAGCAGCAGCGCGTGCGGCGCAGCGGCAACCATCAGGACCACGGCGGCAGCACTGGCCAGCAGCCACGGCAGTCGGCGGCGTTGCGCGATCGGGCGCAGCCCCTGGCGGTCTTCGGTCAGTTCGGGCAGCGCGGCCAGCACCTCCGGCCCGGCGGCATCCAGCCCCCGCCAGAATGCCTGCTGCTGGCGCCAGGCCAGCACATGCTGCGGATCGGCCCGCAGCCAGCGCTGCAGGGTTCGTTGCTGGCGTTCCGGCAGCGGGCCTGCACTGCACCGGATCACCCAGCGCAACGCCTGCCTGGCCTGACGCGGCGAGGGTTCGGACGTGGTCATGGTTGTGGCCTGCCGCACCGCGAACGGGTGCGCTTTCCTGTTGTGACAACGGCGGGCGCGATCTGCCCACGGCAATCGCAGCTCATCGGCGTGTTCCCTGCTGGTGCTGCTGGATCAGCAGCGCCGCGCGCAGCACGTATTTGCCCACCACGCTCTTGGAGATGCCGAGGCGGGTGGCGATCTCGCGCTCACTCAGGCCCAGGTATCGATTGAGCACAAAGCACTCGCGCACCTGCGCCGGCAAGGCAAGGATGGTCTGGGTGATCTCGCGCAGCTGTGCCTGGTCCAGCGCCTGTGCCTCACCGTCGTGGCCTGCATCGGCCATGTCGGTGGCGTACGCGGCCATTGCGCGCCGCTCGCGGGCGTCGGACTGACTGCGGTTGAGCGCGTGGTGATAGGCCATCCGGTACAGATAGCCGCGCGGCTCCAGGATGGGCGGATCGCCGGGTACGCTGCTGGCCTTCAGGTACAGGTTCTGCAGCGTGTCCTCGGTACTGGCCGGGTCGAGGTAGCGCGCGATGAAGCGAGACAGCGCACGGCGCTCGCGGATCAGCAGTTCGACCAGCGCCAGGGCATTGGGAGACATAGGTGCCAAGGCCGGACCGGGGAATGATGGGCGTGATGGCGACGGTCCGGACGTGGATTGTGGGCTGCCGGGCCGCAGGCGGCAAGCCGCCGCCGCCCACATCATCCATGCAGGGCAGATCCGAGCATGGCTCGACGCCACAGTGGGATTGGCCGAACATGACTCGGCCCTACAGACAACAGGAGATCCCGATGGCCTACGCACGCATTGTTTCGACCGCCGACAACTACCTGCACCACATCAGCAATGGCAGCTTCGATGTGGATGCGGACGAGCCCGCCTCGCTGGGCGGCCAGGGCAAGGGTTTCGCACCGTTCGACCTGTACCTGGCCTCGCTGGCGGCATGCACCGCCATCACCCTGCGCATGTACGCGCAGCGCAAGGGCTGGGAGCTGGGCGAATTCCATGCCGAGCTGCGCTCGGAACGTGACGCGGATGGACGCTTCCACGTGCACCGCGTGCTGCATGCCAGCGCCGAGCTGAGCGATGCGCAGTGGCAGCGGTTGCTGGAGGTGGTGGAAAAGACCCCGGTGACCCTGGTGATGCGCGAAGGTGCACGCATCTCCAGTGAGCGTGGGGCTGCAGCGTAACCCCATCCACGCATGGCGTGGATCTACAGACGACGCTCGCCGGGCATGGCCCGGCGCCACCAGAGGGGAGATGG
>NZ_JBQEMR010000001.1:125414-169492 GCF_052045015.1 Stenotrophomonas sp. 22692 | reverse complement strand
GGTGCCTCGGGCCCTCGGGGCACCTCAGCCCCCTCCCCTGCGGCCACTCAGCGCCGTGAATGCAGCACGGTGCGCTGGCGCATCGCGTTGAATTCCTGCTCCACCTGCTGGATGTCTTCGGCCTGGAAGCCGGCCGCATCCAGCAGCTGGTCGGCGGCGGCGGCCGCCAGCGGATCATCGTCGCGCTGGCGCCAGCAGCGCGCCGGCAGGAAATAGCCCACTTCGCTGCGACCGCGCATGATCACCACCGGCCGGCCCGCATACAGCAGGAACTCGGCCAGGTGCTGGCGCAGGCCCTCCACTGAAACATAGGCCGGTCCAACACCCAGCATCTGGCTGGACGCTTCGGGACTCTCGAACAGCTTGCGACGGCTCATCCACTTCTCCTTTTGAACAACGCGTGGTCTCCTTTCCTTAGACGGGCGCATCGCTGCGCCCCCGCCACGCACTACGTGATCCGCATCACGCCGCTACTCAGAAGCCGGTATTGAACTCCAGCTGGAACACGTCGATCGACAGCGGCGCACCGGACACTTCCTTGGCCGCCATCCACTTGCCGCTGATCCAGCTGCGCGCATCCAGCGCATAGGCACCGCCCACGTAGTAGCCACGGGCATTGGTGCCGCCCAGGTGGAAATTCGGATCGTTGTAGGCGTCGGGCAGCGCATCGGCCTCGATGTGCTTGTAGCCCAGCAGCGCCTGCCACTGGCCCTTCTCCTTCAGCTCGGTCGCACCGAAGGTGGCCTGCACCATCCACGCCGTGTCACCGCTGCGGAAGGTATCGATGCTGGCGGTGCCACCGGCGCCATAGTTGTTGACGATGCCGTTGTTGGCGCGGCTGAACATGGCCTGCTTGTCGTAGGCCAGGTTGCGGATGTAGTCGCCATCCAGGCGCAGGCCGATGCCCTGGGCCAGCTGCGTATCCCAGCGCAGGTTGAGCGTGGTCAGGCGGAATGCCGAGGCCAGGCCGACATACTGCGGGGTCGGCGTGTTGGCCGGGTCCAGCGGGTTGCGCGCGATGTCGCGGATCAGCATCAGGGTATTGCCCTTCTGCATGAACGCTGGGCGCGACCAGTCGGTATCGCAGCCCACCGCGCCCGCATATAGCGCGCACGGCGAGGACAGGCGGCCGCTGATGTTCTTGAAATCGTAGTAGCCCAGTGCGGCGCGCAGCGCATTGTCGTCGTTGAAGCGCCAGTTCATGCCGACCTGTGCACCGGACAGCCACTTGTTCTCGTTCGGGGTCTTGACCCGGCTCTGGCTGGGCGCGCTATCGGAGGTGTACTCCAGCGGTACCACCGCCAGGTTGGCGAACAGGCCGAGGTCACCACCGTCGAAGTCATACTGCAGGTTGGCGGCCAGGCCGTCGAAGTTCAGGTCGTTGGAGAACAGCGTATCGCTGGTCCAGAACGGATTGCCGAAGCGGCCGCCGCGCACCGTCACCCAGTCGGCCGGACTGTAGGCCAGCCAGGCCTGGTCCAGCCACACGTCCTTCTTGCTCAGGCCACCGCCCAGCTGCTCGGTGGTCGACACCGGGCCATTGCTGCTGCCGCTGGCCAGGCGCACACCGGCCGTGGTGTGCTGGCCGATGGTCGCCTCGATGCCCAGGCGGGCGCGGATGCGCCACAGGTTGCGGCGGTCCTGGCGGGTGTTCAGCAGCGGCGGCAGCTGCAGGTTGGTGTTGGTGTTGGTGTCGAAGCCGTTGCCGGAATTGATCGACGACCAGTTGCTCACGATGTCGCTGTTGCGTTCGGAGAAGAAGCGCGACTCGCTGCGCACGCGCATGTCACCGGTGACCTTGATGCGCTTGGTCCACTCAGCCACTTCGTTCGGTGCCGCCCAGCCCTCGGACCTGGCCTGCGCCATCACGTCCTGGCGTACTTCGTCACGAATGCCGTCGCGCACGCTCTGCGGCACGTAGGGCACGCGCACGTCGCCGGCCTCCAGGGCCACGCCACCGCTGGCGGCCGAAGGTGCGGTGGTCGTAGTGCGCGATGCGGCCGCTGCTTCAGCCTCGGCCTGCACCAGCAGTGCCTGGCCGTCTTCTGGCTTCAGCGCGCCGCTGGCGATCAGGCCCTTGATCAGCTTGACCATGGTGGTTTCTGCGGCCATCGCACCGGCCGGGGCGGCCAGGCTGAGCAGCACGGCGCAGCACAGCAGCGCCCGTCGGGCCGGCCGCGGGCGGCGGGAGTCGGTTCGTGCGCGGACGTGGTCGTTCATCACGGTTCTCATCGAAAGAAGGGAAATCACGGAGGTCGGGAATCAGGCCCCGGGCCGGCGGCCCTGGATCAGCACGCGGGCGGGGAAATCGAGCGACGGCGGCGGTGCCTGGTCGATCTTGCCGATGCGTCGCAGTGCATCGAGCACGGCCGCGTCGGCCTCCTCGTTGCCACTGCCACGCACCAGCTCGACCTTTTCCAGACGGCCATCGTTGGACAGCCACACATTCACCTGCAGCTGGAACGCCAGGCGCTTGACCTTGTCGTCGCGCGAGATCGCCTGCTGCATCAGGTAGCCGAGATAGCGCCCATAGGTGGCATTGCCGGCGCCGCCACGGCCGACGCCGGACGAACCGCCGCCACTGCCGGACTGGATGCCGAAGTTGTCACCACCGGCCTGCGCATCGGCATTCATCGTCACCGGGTCTGCATTGTCCGGCGTCGGTGTGGGCTCTTCAGCGGGCGTCGGCTGATCCAGCGGCTCCGGTTCGGGCATCGTTTCTTCCGGCGGCGTCTCCGGCTCCGGTGGCTTTTCCGGCGGCGGTGGCGGCGGCGGAGGGGGTGGCGGCAATGCCAGCATCGGCGGCTGCACCACCGGCCTGCGGGTGCTGGCGGTGTCCTTGAACAGCATCCACCACACGGCGATGCCGAGCACCAGCAAAGCGGCAAGCACCAGCGCGACGGTCACCAGCAACTGGCGACCGCGCATGCCGGGCTCCGGCCGAGGGGGTTGATGGGCCGTCATGCCTCAGCCCTGCGCCTTGCCGGTGACCAGGCCAACCTGGGCCAGCTCCAGCCGCCGCAGCAGGTCCAGCACCTCGACCACACGGGCGTACTGCACCTGCGCGTCACCGCGCACGATCACCGGGAAATCCGGGGTGGTCGCGCGCTCGGTGCGCAGGCGATCTTCCAGCTCGGCCATCGTCACCGGATAGGCATCCAGGAACACCTGACCACTGGGGTCAATGGTGATCGCCTTGGTCTTCGGCTTTTCCAGCGCCACGCTGTTGCTGGCCTTCGGCAGGTTCACCTCGATGCCGGGGATGGAGGCGTTGCTGGTCAGGATGAAGATCACCAGCACCACTAGCAGCACGTCGACGAAGGGCGTTACGTTGATGCCCTTCTCGCGCTTCTTGATGCCGAACTTCGCCTTCTGGCCCATGGCGCGCCCCTCAGCCCTGGACCGCGGCCGGGCCGCGCCCGTCCTGCTCTTCGGCCAGGCGCGCGGCGAACTCGTCGATGAACACCGCCATGTCGGCGCCGATCGCCTCGGCACGTGCACCCAGGTAGTTGTAGCCGAACAGCGCCGGAATCGCGACGCCGAGGCCGGCTGCGGTACACAGCAGCGCCGCGGCCATGCCCGGTGCCACCGAATTGATGTCCACCGCGCCGGCCATCGCCGCCACCACGAACACCAGCATGATGCCGATCACGGTACCGAACAGGCCCACGTACGGCGCGCCTTCGATGGTGGTCGACAGCCAGTTCATGCGCCGTGCCATCGCTTCCTGCTCGCGCACCATCACCGCATCCATCGAGGCGCGGATCGCGGCGATGGTGGCGCCACTGAGGTAACCGCTGTTGCCATCGCGCTGGTGGCGCTGCTGCATTTCATCGATGGCCACCTGGTAGATCCGCCACAGCGAACCGTCGTGCATCGCGGCCGGCGCCTTGCCCTGGCGGTCCATGTCGGACAGGGTGCGCAGCGGCACGCCGGACAGCTTGCCGAAGCTCTCGGTGAACACCGCATTGGCCTTGCTGGTACGGCCGAAGTGGCGCCCCTTGGCGATCATGATCGCCCACGACAGCAGCATCATCAGGCCGAGGATCGCCACCACCACCCAGGCGTCGAACGGCATTGCCTTGAGGATGAAGGCGAAGTGGCTCTGACCGGCGGACTGCTCGTCGGCACCGTAGCTGATCAGGCGCGAGTCGGCGCCCTGTGCGGTGGCATCGGCCAGCAGCAGTGCCGCCGGTCGTGCCACGCGAGAGATACGCAGCTCATCCAGTGCGCCCTCGAAATTGGCCAGCGGCTGCGCCGCGCCAGGAGCATCGGCGCCCACCACCGGGGCGGTGCCCAGCGCCGGCAATTCGCCGCTCAGCTGTGCGACCACGCGGCCATTGAGGTACAGCTGCAGAGCGCCCTTCTCCGCAGTCAGCGCCACATGCGCCCACTGCCCTTCCGGAATCGGCTGTGCCGGCGTGCTGCGATGGCCATTGAGCTGCACGAACGGCACCCGGTTCTCGATGCCCAGCACCAGTTCGGAAGCACCGTCACGACGGGCGTAGATCGCCTGTGCGGCGTTGTTGCTGCCCGGCTTGATCCAGGCCGAGACGGTGAGCGGCGCGCCCGCCTCCTGCGCAAGCGATGCGCTGGCCGGCAGCGGCAGCGGGGCTGCGCCCAACTGAACGCCGCGGCCGATCACCGAGCCTTCCGACGGCGGCGCCACGGCCCCGGCGTTGTTTCCATAGGCGGTGGTGTCGCGTGCCGGCGCATTGGCCTCGGCAAAGTGGTAGACCAGCGTGTAGTCCGGGTCGAACACCTGCTGGCCATTGCCGCTGGCCGGGGCCTTCTCGTTGCCGTAGTACATCCAGATCGTCTGCGGTGCTGCGGCGCTGACCGCCGGTACGTCCACCCAGACCAGGGCCAGGCCCAGCCTGGGATCGAACTGTTCGATCTGGTGGGCCAGCACGGTGCGGCCATCACCCGAGACGAAGCGCAGGTCGTTGCCCGCGTCCTGGGTGCCGTCGAAACCGAAGTTGCCGGTATGCAGGCGCAGCAGCAGCGGCGTGCGACCCGGGTCACCGGCCAGGCCCGCGCCCTGCGGGCCGGCGTCGACGGTGATCGGCTTGCGGTATTTCCATTCGGCCTGCCACCAATTGGCATCGGCCGCAGCGACCGGCAGCGCAACCAGCGCGGCCAGCAGCAACAACACTCGGGAAAGCAAACGGTCCATGCGAAGGGTCTCCGGAGAACGCATGTTCAAGGGAAGGGTCAGTAACTGGTGCTGATGTTGAAATGCAGGCGCGGGTCGTCCTTGCGCGTGACCGGGCCATCGGCATAAGGCCAGGCGTAGTCCAGGCGCAGTTGCAGGTGTTCGCCGAGGCGCATCTGCGCGCCCAGGCCGACCGAGGCCAGGTTGTACTTGTCACGCTGTTCGGGCAGCGGCTGGCGCAGGCGCAGGTAGGCCGCGTCTGCAAAGCTGTAGACGCGCAGATCAGTGCCGCTCCACAGCGACCACGCCGGGGTGCGCCATTCCAGGCTGGCTAGGCCGCCGTAGTCGCCGATCGCCTCGGCCGACAGATAGCCGCGCACGGTGTACATGCCACCGGCGGCAAACTGCTCGGCCGACACCAGCGGCGCGTCGGTCACCTGCAGCGAGCCACGTGCGTACCACTGCCAGTCGTTGCCGAAGGTGTGGGTGTTGGCCACGTCGGCCTTGAAGGCCACGAAGCTCGGGTCGGCCCAATAGCGCTTCTGGCCGAAGGCGGTGGCGTCGCTGCCGTAGCCGAACAGGCGGCGGGTGCCGGCCACCAGCTGGGTATTGATGCTCAGCTGATCCTGCTCGCCCTGGCGCACGCCCACGAAGGCCAGCGTGATAGGCGCGTACTTCAGCGGCGTCTTCAGGCTGTCCTTGCCCATCTGGGTATCTTCCTCGGTGTCCTTGAAATCCACACCAAGGCTGAGCTGGCGCCACCACTGGCTGCTGCCGGCCAGTCGATAGTTGAGCTTGAGGCCGATCGAGTGACCGTTGCCGATCACGTTGGTACCGGTGCCGGTACCCACCTGCCCACCCGCGTTCAGCACGCGGCTGTCGGATTTGTAGCCGGACGCTTCCAGGCTCCACGGCGTGCCTTCGAACGGCATCGTGTACGAGGCCGTGAACACCTTGGCCTGTTTGGTGTCTTCCGGTGCCAGATACACGCCGATGTTGGCGCTGTGCCCGCGCTTCCACAGGTTGTCGTAGGCCAGCGATGCACTCAGGCGCAGCTTCTCGGTGTCGGCGCTGTGGTCATTGTTGAGTGACGCGCTGGCACGCCACGGCGACTTTTCTTCGACCTGCAGGTCCACATCCATCGTGCCCGGCACCTGGCCTTCGCGCACCAGCGGCATCACCTGGCGACGCCCGCCCTCATTCAGCGCGGTCAGTTCTTTCTGGGCCTGGTCGAAGTCCGGTACCTTGCCTTCCGCCAGCGCTGGTACGCGTTCGCGGATGCGCTCGGGCGATTCGTGCTTCGTTCCCACGACCCGCAGCTGGCCGATCGGTGTCTGCTGTACCTTCAGCAGCACCACGCCACCACTGACCTGCTGCTCGGGAAGCTCCACATAGACCGACTGGTAGCCCGCCTGCTGGTACAGCGCATTGACTGCATCGCGTGCCTTCTCGACATCGGCCAGGGTCTTTCCCGGGCCGAGGAAGGGCTCGACCGCGCGCTCGATCTGGCGCGGATCGAGCACGGTATTGCCACGTACGATGTATTCATTGATGTTCACGCTGGGCGCAGGCGCTGCCTCCTGCGCGAACAACGGCAGCGGCATCGCGGCCAGGGCCAGCACCAAGGGATGCAGGCGCAAGGGAAGGCGGACGGCTCGGCACGGAACAGGAGTCATCGAAGGCATCGCGTCGTATCGAAGGTAATGGCCATGGAGCGGCGCGTGGGTCTACCAACAGGACGTGCACGTCGCGTCAAAACCGCCAACAGTTTTATGACAGCACTGTCATCTTTTGACGGCAGCGCAATGCACGCAGGCGGACCCTGCCTTCTCCACACGTCTTCATTGCAGAACGTCGATTGCTGCGGGAGATTCGAGATGCGTGAATCATTGATGGCGGAACTGCGCGCTGCCCTCACCCTTGCGTTGCTGCTGGCGTTGGCCCCGGTGCGCGCCGACGAGGCGAAGAAGCAGGACGATGCCGCGCCTTGCATCGAAGTACAGGTCAACGGCGAGCGCATCCCCGCCTGGGAGTGTCTGCAACGCAAACTGGCCCCGGCGCCGAAATCGGCGAAGTCACCGGCTCTACCTGAAGCCGAACGCCTGATGCGGCAGCCCGGCAACCAACTGATGCAGTACAACCTGGAAGGCACACGACAGCGCATGGGCGATGCCTTTGGTCGTTCGGTGGTACCGCAGCGCCCGGCGCGCTGAGCCTGCACAGTCGCGGTGCAGAGCCCCAGCCCGGCAGGATTCTGTAGCGTCGAGCCATGCTCGACTGTTCTTCCAGGCGCAGCCGAGCGCAGGCTCGGCTCTACAGTGCGGCGGGCACGATGCCATCGCTCGGCACTGGCGGCAGCTGGGGCACTGGCAGGCTGCGCGACTGCCCGGCCTGGTTCAGTTCCACCGCGCTGGCACTGATGCTGGCCAGCACCGTGCAAGGTCCGAGCCGTTGGCCGGGCGCATACGCTTCCGCCGGGCGTCCATCCACCGAGAGCAGGGCCAATGGCGCATGGTCACCGGCCATCACGCCCAGCACCACCACCTCGGTCTGCACTGCACCGGGGGACAGCAGCCGCACCAGCGGCAGGCTGGCCACTGCATCGAACATCGGCCGTACCGGCGCCACGGCCTTCGCCTCGCTGGCCGCGGCCGCTGGCGCCACGGCAGACAGGGTGACACCCCAATAGGTCACCACGGCCAGCAGCAGCGTCGCCGCCAGCAGGGTCAGTATGCGATTGCGATCCCAGCGCCTGCCATCCATGTTCCGCACCACCGCCACGTTCGTGTCCGCCCACGCTAGCAGCTGTGGCTGACGCTTTTGTTTCATCATGCCGGCTTACGCTGGCAGGTATCGACCCGGACAGGAGGCAACGTCGATGCAGCGCGTGCCGCGTGGTTTCACCCTGCTGGAACTGATGGTGGTGCTGGTGATCATCGGCATCTGCACGGCCGGAATCGGGCTGGGCCTGGGCAGCCTGCTCGACCCGGGCCGGCAGCTGCGACAGGAAGCCGAGCGGTTGGCGCAGCGCCTGCAGGTGGCGCGCGATGAGGCGCGCATCGATGGCCGCCCCCTGCGTTGGCAGGCCGACGCCAACGGCTATCGTTTCAGCCGCCGCGAAGGCAGCCGCTGGGTGACCGTTGAACGCGATGATCTGCTGCGACCGCAGAAGTGGCAGGCAACGGGTATCGCGGTGCAGCCCGCCAACCCCATTGAGCTGAGCCCGGAGTGGATCGGTATCGCCTGGGAGCTTGGCTTGTCGCTGGAGGGTCGCAAACTGCGTCTTCGTGATGATGGCAGCGGACAGTTGCAGGTCGTGCAATGAAGCAGGCGGCGCGCGGATTCACCCTGATCGAAGTGCTGATCGCATTGGCGATCGTATCGATTGCACTGGCGGCGGTGATGCGCTCGGTGGCAGTGGCGACTGACGATCAGTCACGGCTGCGTGACCGTCGCCTGGCACTGATGTGTGCGCAGGATCGCTGGCAGGAACTGCGCCTGAGCGGACAGGCACCGCAGGATGCCCGGCAGCGCTGTGTGCAGGGGCGCAGCAGCTTCCTGGTGCTTCAGCATCTGGGCACGGGCAACGATGGCCAGCCGCAGCTGGAACTGAGTGTGGTTGCCGAGGAAGCTCCCCGGCAGTCGCTGGCGCGGATGCAGTTGCCATGGACGGCGGCGCAATGAGGCGCGCCGTCCGCGGCTTCACCCTGATCGAGGTGATGATTGCGATCACCATCATGGGCGTACTGGCACTGATCTGCTGGCGGGCGCTCGACAGCGTGGCCAACAGCGACCAGCGCCTGCGCCAGGCTGATGCAGAAACCACGACGGCGCTGCGCATGCTGCAGCAGTTCCAGCGTGATATCGAAATGCGCGCAGACGATGCGTTGATGAACGGTGCCGTGCGCCCGGGCGATCAACCGCAGCGGCTGCTGCCTCCTTCACTGGTGAGCGAGCGGCATCCGGATGGGAGCTTCGCGCTGGAGATCACCCGCAGTGTCGGCAGCGATGGGCTGCACTGGCAGCGGGTGCGCTGGTGGCGGCAGGGAAGTACGCTTTGGCGGGCCAGCGGCGCAGCGACGGATCGGTATCCCCTGCCGGCGCCGGATCTGTCGAAGGGCATTGCCGTGGCGCGCGAGGTACAGCGGTTCGAGGTGCGGGCCTGGCAGCCAGGAACGGGATGGGCCGTGTTGCCGAGCGAAGGCGAGGTAATGCCGGCCACCGGACTTGAACTGCGGTTGGGCCTGCGCGATGGGCGTGGGCCGTTGAGTTACCGGCGCGTGCTGGAGCTGTAGGATTCTTCCCAGGCAAAGCATCCACGCACGGCGTGGATCTACGGTGGGTGCCGACCGTGCCTTGGTGGGTGCCGACCGTTGGTCGGCATTGTTGTTGGCTCCGGAATCCGCGCATTGCATGGATCCCCCCGCCTGCCGCCGGGCACTCTCCTGCACCCGGCGGCGTTGTGTCGGTGGTCCTCACCGCTGATGGCCGCTCCCTGCCCTCCGTGCCGTCCTGGCTGGGGCCGCCACCGCTCCGTGGCGGCTGGCCCGATGCTGTCCGTTCTTCCGGCCCGATCGCATCCACGCAAGGCGTGGATCTACCTTGGTGCCGACCGTTGGTCGGCACGCTTGCAAGAGGCCTACCGGCGCTGCGTGCCCTCGTCGCGACTTGCCTGCGGGAACTGGAAGGCACTGTTGGCGTCATAGCCAGCGTTGGCAGTATTGCCACGCGCCGGCGGGTTGATGCTGCTGGTGCCGCTGCCGAAACCGAGGATCTGCACACTGATCACCGATGGCTGGTTGCGCCGCGCATCATCCTGGCTCTTGCGCATCACATCCTGTGCCGCTTGGCTGGCGCTGTTGGCTGCTGCACTGGCCGAGGCCAGCGCGTTGACGTTCACCGTGGCCAGCACGGGCAGGCCCTTGCTTTCACCCTGTACCTGGATGTTGGCGGCATTGAGCACCTGCAGCGCGGCCAGGTTGATGTTGCCCGAGACGCGGATGCCAGCCTCGCCCGCATCGATGGTGCCCAGCGGCGCGATCAGGTCGACGTCGCCCGGCAGCACTTCGGCAATGGGGTTCAACGTTGCGATGCCTGCACCACTGGCCGGGGCCTGCGGCGACAGGATCACGTTACCCCAGCCGTCATAGACGCGACGCGGTGGCGTGTACAACAACGTGGTCTGCGAACCACGACCGGCGTTGATGTCACCCTGCTCCGACCAGGCCAGGATGTCTCCGCCGAACGTTGTCATCACCCGAGACAGCCCCAGCAGAACGCTGTCCTGGCTGAACAGACGGATGTCACCCTGCCCCTGGGTCACCAGCCCGGCACTGGCCGGCGGCACCACGCCCTGCACACCCACCACGATCTGTCCGCCCGGCGCCATCAGCTCGATGTTGCCGCCGGCTTCGGTACGCACGCCGGAGCCTCCGTACATCAGGATGTCGCCGGTGCGCTGGATCGTCGCCCCCGTCGCATCCTTGTCCGGCATCAGCGTGGCGATGGCCTCGCGGCCGCGCAGGTAAGAACCGAAACGCGGGCCTTCGGCATCGGTGTACTCGCGGCCACCTTCACGCAGTTCGGCGTAGTAGACCTGGCGCAGGAAGATGCGCTGCTGTTCCTTCGGCAGCCGGTCGAATGCTGCCAGGGCCTCGGCGCCATCAACCGCCAGACCGAAGCGCTGCTGCAGCCACTCCCTCAACTCCTTGTCGTAGATCTTCACCGCCTTGCCCGGCTGCGCAGCCAACGACTGCGAGGAATCGGCGAGGTTGGCCGGATCCAGGTAGTGCGTGCGCAGTGCATCGAAATCAATGCCCTGGTTGCCGGCAGTCACTGCGATGCTGGCGCCGGGACGGGCATCGCCTTGCACGACGCCGCCCAGGCTCACGATGCTTCCGGCCTCTTCCTGGCGCAGCTGCCGGCCCGCACTCACTTCGACGTTGCCGGGGCCGGCAACCGTCAGGTTGCTGCGGATGATGTCCCGGCCCGCTTCGATCCCGCTGATATCGGTACCGCTGGTGTTGAGCGCGGTGACATCCGCGCCGATCACATCGCGACCGGCGCGCAGCTGTACCGCCGAGCCCGCTTCGTACCAGTCGAATACGGTACGCGCGCCGTTCTCGGCATTGCGCGACAGTTGCCGCCTGTCGCCGCTTCCCAGCCCGATGATATCGCCGGCCACTGCATAGAACCGGCTGGCCACGGTCGGTGTGGTTGGCAACAGCACGCCGAGCGCGGTATTGGGACCGAAGGCAAAGTACGGCAGCGTAGTGCCAGGACTGGCGCCGTTCCCGTCCGCGGGTACATTGCTGCGCACGGTTCCTGCGTTTCCGGGGCCTTGCGCGATGAAGCCGGGATTGAATGGGCCGGGGACACGGGCATCACTGCTTGAGCGCACAATCTGAGTGGCCCGGTCGGTAGCCAGGATCGATCCTCCCGCCAATACCTCCAGCCGACCCGACGCCGAGGGCGCCAGCACGATGACGTCCTGGGCATCGGGCACGCTGCCACTGCGCAGACTGGCGAGATTGATGTTCCCGGAGGCCGCGATGGCCGTGAACCGGGAGGGATACAACCAGTAGTTGAGATAGGCATCGCCATTGCTGGGGTTGATCCTGATCACCTCCCTACCCTGGTTGCTGCCGGTCGTGTGCTGCGTGCCAACCAGGCCCGGCGAGAGATTTCCGCCTGCGGAGAACAGGTCGAGCGCGGTGCGCGGCGTCCACAGCGAGAACCAGCTTGTGCCCGACGCGTGGCCGCCCCCTTCCAGCAGGATATCGTTGAAATTGGCCACGGGAACCCGGCCGGGATCGGCGGCACTACCCAGTACCACATCGCCGCGCGCCTGCACCTGGGCGGTGGAATCGCCCAGCACCAGCACCGGCCCGGCCATCGCAACGGGTGCGTCGGCCACGAACGGATTGTGCAGGCCCAACGTGCCGTAGCTGCTTTGTATCGCGCTGAGACCGCCGATGCGCGCCGCCTGCAGCAGCGTGCTGCCGCGTAGATTGGTCACGGTGCCGTTGAGATCCAGATCCTGCTGGAAACCCTCGGGCTGCTGCGCGCTTGCGCGCAGGCCGGGGTTGACCGCTCCGCCGCTTCGCAGCGTCAGGTCTCCGCCCCCCGTCAGATGCAGTTCACCGTTGCTGACCCGTCCGGTCGACCCGACCGCCGCGACGATCGCGCTGGAATGGGGCGCCGTCAACAATCCCAGAGCATTGCCCATCGGCGCGATCACGCCCGAGTGGCGGCCTGCTTCCAGGGACAGATTACCGCCGCCCAGCGTGCCGAAACCGGTAAAGCCGACCAGGCGAGGCGTCGCATCCAGCTCAGGGCCCACCGTGCTGTAGGTACCGAAATTGATCCACCAGCTGGTTGCGCTCTGCACTACACCAGCAGTCGTGCCCGATCCCTGGCGCCACAACCAGTTGCCCACCGCGGCGCTGGAATGCCCGGCCTGGTCGCGCTGCGGCGTGCCCGCCTCTGCGCGCGCGCTCCAGGTATCACCGGTGATATCGCGGCCCGCTTGCACGTGCAGATTGCCACCCTGGTCGGGATACCACGCCTGGTAAGTGGCGATGGCGGCATCGTAGCGGCCGGACGCCTGGACCGGGCCCAGCAGCGCGGTGTTCCTGGGCACTGGGGCCCGCCCCGGGGTGAACTGCGTGTCACGGCCATCACCCAGCGCCGTCGGCGCACCTGCGGTGTACACACCGAAACCGGACTTCATGCGCACATCCTGCGCGGCCAGCAGCGCCAGGTCACCCTTGCCGGTGCGCAGGACGCTCCAGGCCGGTGCACCCAGGCGCTTGCCATAGGTCGTGACTTCAGTCAACGTGCCACCGCCATAGCAGTAGCCCATCGCCGCGCAGATTTCTTCCTCCGACATGCCCATCTCGGCCCCGAGCTCCGTAGCCGGGCGGCCGACCCACGATTCATCGCCCCACCATGCCAGCGAGCCTTCCTTGTCGACCAGGCGCGGGGCCGGACCGCAGTAGGGTCCGGAATCACAGACATCGCTCTCGGTCATGCCAAGCTCCCGAGCGAGATCCGCTACGGGTTTTCCGACCCACGACTCATCGCCCCATAGATCCAGCGAGCCATCCACGGTGATCACGCGGTCGCCCTTCCATTCCGTCGTCGTGGTCACCGTACCGATGGTGCTGTAGTGGCTGTCGGCCAGCACGATGCTGCCGTCACTCCCCCAGCGCCGGGTACGCGGATCGGCGGCGGTCGTATCAGCACCGGCCACCGCGGTCAGGTCCCACGAGGTGGTGCCTTCGGGCAGCATGGCCGCCAGCGCCCAGTTGCGGCCCTGGCGTCCGCTGGCATCGGCCGCCCGCAGCTTCACCGGTGCATCGCCTGGCAGCTCCACCTTGGTCATCGACGGGATGATCGCACCGGCATGCAGGTTCAGCGCGCCTGAAAGCTTCATCGCCATGGGCAGGGCGACGCCGGCCGGCCACACCTGTGCGGCCAACGGCGCCGGCGTGCGCAGGCGGAAACCGGCACCCAGTCGGGCACCGGACTGCAACGCCAGCGCCTGTGCCAGCACGGTGCCGGCCACCATCACCTGTCCGCTGTCTGTGGTCACTACCGCGCCCAGCACGGTACCGGCCGGCAGCAGCAGCGGCCCGGACAACACCATCTCCGCCGGTAGCACGGTTCCGGCCGGCAGGGTTACCGCCTCGAAGGGCAGCGCATAATTCAGCGTGGCACCGGCGCGGAACTCGGTGCCGCCCTGGAGCTGGACACCCTCGCCCGGCACGATCAGGTCACCGCCAAACGCGGTGTTCGGTGAACCCGTACTGCGTCCTTCCAGCAACACCCAGCCGTCTTCATCGGGATTGGCAGGCGGTGGCGCGAACCCATCGTTGATGCTGCCGTAGACATTGACGTCGCCCTCGGCACGCAGTACCAGCGCGGCCGACTCACCGAAGCCACGGCGCGCAGGATCGGCCCGGTTCGACTGCGGTCCGTAGCGGTAGCCGGACAGATCGATATCACCGGCCACGACCAGATCACCGCGCGGGTTGTCACTGCTGGTTCGCGCCATGATCTGCACACCGGGGCGCAGGCGATAGCTGCCCAGTGCGGAGATGCGCTGCTGCAATCCGGTATTGTCCAGCGCGGCGTTCATCCATTGGCTGTTGTCCGGATCCACCACCGTATCCAACCATTGCTGGTTGATCACCTGCGGACGATGGCCATGCACGTCCGGAGCGCTGGCCAAAGGCGCCGAATCATAGCTGCGGAAGGCGTTGACCTGCACGTCGCCGGCACCGGCGATGCGGATGCCGCTGGCCACCTCGATCGCTGCATCGTTGCTGCCCACGCGGGGCACGTTGAGCTTGACGCTGCCGCGTGCGCGGCCGTCGTTCTGGCCCGGCCCGCTACCGGTGGCCACCGACGTGCCGGCGCGCAGGTCCATCGAGGCAGCCGCACCCAGCTGCAGGCTGCCGTTGGCCGAGGTCAGTTCGATCATGGCCCGGTTCGGGCTGTCGATGATCTTGCCGTAGCTGTCCACGCGCAAGGCGCTGCCATGCGCGTCCAATGTGCCATCGATACGCAGCACGTCGCGGGCGGACAGGCGGATGCTGCCGACCTGTTCGCCACTGGCATCAACGCGGCCATTGACCTGCAGGCTGCCGCCATCGACGCTGATATCAACGTTGCGGGCCTTCACCTCATCGCCGATCACCAGGTCGCCTTCGCTCAACTGGAAGGTCCGGCCACCGGTAATACCACCGGCGGTAAGCCGTGTATTGAGCCCGGAGAAGTCCTGCAACTGGCGTGCGCGCACCACCACTTCGCCACCGTCATAGGGCACTTCGGTGCCACCGGCGTCGTAGCGGCCGCTGGCACCGCCAAGCAACGTACCTGCCAGATCGACACGGCCGCCCTGCGGGCCCAGCGCAGCAACGGTCAAGCGGCCGCCGCGGTTGTTGCGAGCGGAAAGATCGATCCGCGACGCCGCGTCGGCAACGATGTCACCTTCGCGGCTCGACAGCGCCACGTCACCACCCCAGCTGTACTTGTCCACGTCGAACAGACTGACCTTGCGCCCTGCCATGTCCAGCACTGCATTGCTGCCAAGCACCACGCCCTGGCGTGCGTTGGCCTCGAACCTGCCGGACGCCAACGCCACCCTGCTGTCGATCACAACGCGTTCGGCCGTGATGGACAACTCGGCACCCAACGCATCGCTGCCCGCGGTCGCCGCGGCGCCGCGCAGCTGCACCGTACCGCCATTGCGGATTGCCAGCTGCGCACCGGCATCACCGGTCAGCAGGGGAGTGACGATGTCCAGCGCGCCGCCACTGAACTGCCAGCCGCTGCCTGGCAGGTAGTCGCCCTGCTGCTGGAACACATCGAGGCTGCCCTTGCCCGAGAACAGCATGCGGTCCGACGCTGCCAGGGTAACGCCGGCAAAGCCGAGCACCTGGCGACCGGCCGCCACAGACGAGTTGGGGCGGGTGAACGGCGCACGCCCCAGTTCCAGCACCCGTGTATTGATCTCCAGCTGCCCTTGGCCGAGCCGGCCCACCATCGCCTCGCCGGGCGGTTGTGCCAGCTCGCCGCCGGGCAGGTCGGTGCCGGCCAATGTCCCATCCCAGACCAGCGTGTCGGCGAAGATGCGCGCGCGGTCGGTGGCGGCAGCATAGCCGTGAATGGCCGGCGCACCCAGCACCAGATTGCGCAGGCTGCTGCGACCGGTCGCGCCATCTCGCGTATCCAGGTCAACACTGCCGAACACGTTGATGGCATCACGCGCGGTCAGGCTGAGCGCCTCCAGTGCGGGAGCGCCGATGGCGGTGTTTCCGCGCAGCAACCGCTGCAGCACCTCCTGGTTCATGGTCATGCCCGTGGGCAGGCCGCCGGCCGCCGACGCCATCGCAATGGCCTCGGTGCTGCCCAGGTTGAGTGCGGACATGCCCAGGCCGAGCTGGCGCGTGCCATAGCTCAGCGAGTCACCCATGTTCAAGGCGCCGTCGGTGACCACGTTGATGCTGCCCGCCGACAGCAAGCGGGTCTGCCCACTGCAGTCCGCCTCGCAACCGCCGATGTCGATCGCTACCGGCCCGCCGGCACTTCCGCCCTGTGCACTGAGCGCCGTCAGGCGCTGGTTGGACACGGCAAGCAGGCCGCCCGCGACCAGGTAGGGCGCCGTGGGCTGCGCCACGCTCGACGGGCCCGACTGGGACAGGGTGTCGATCGAAACGCCCTGCTCGACCAGGATACCCCTGCCTCCGAACGCGGCCGACAGCAGCACTTCCTGCGCCGTCAGGTTGACGCCGTTGCGCACCACGATGTGCTGTGCGCCGCCCTCCAGCGCATAGGTGGTTGCATCGCGCCGCAGCGTGCCGCCGATCAGCATCGTTACCGGACGGAATGCATTGAGCGTGGTATCGGAGACGGTAGCGCCGCGCCCGCTGGCGGCATCGGCGCCCTCGCTGGCGATCTCCAGCGCTGCACCATTGGAGACACGCAGATTGACCGAGAGCGTGCCGCCGAGCCCGTCACTGCTGCCGGCGCCAAAGCGGGACAGGCCGAGGAAGGTTGCCGCCGGGGTACCCGACCGTCCTGCGCCTTCACCGAACACCAGGTTGAGGCTCCCGGCATCCACCGTCCGCCAGC
The DNA here is from genome assembly GCF_052045015.1 of Stenotrophomonas sp. 22692. Classification (NCBI taxonomy): domain Bacteria; kingdom Pseudomonadati; phylum Pseudomonadota; class Gammaproteobacteria; order Lysobacterales; family Lysobacteraceae; genus Stenotrophomonas; species Stenotrophomonas sp. 22692. Next base: position 152,697 of record NZ_JBQEMR010000001.1, on the reverse strand, counting down.
GCAGCGCTTCGCCACGCCGCTCGGCCACGCCGTGCACGAACGCGTTGTAGGAGGTTTCGTTGTAGCCGGCGTGGCGGCGAACCGCCTCCGCTGGTGTCAGCACCAGGTCGGTGAGCAACGGCGACACCGCCCCGCCCAGGCCCTGCGCGCGGTGCCCGCTGATGCGCCAGGAGCCGGTGCCGGTCGCCACCGGCGAGACGTTGCCCAGCGCGCTCTCGGCGCCGATCTCGACGCGGAATGCGCCCTTCTGCAATGCGTAGTTCGCCGGCAGCAACGTGTAGGTTCCCGCCGGGAGTCCAGGCACGCCGTCCGGAATGACGATCTCCTGGCCGACACGGGGATCGACGCTGCCGTCACCGGTCGCCAGCGGTGCCTGCACGTCCGCTCGGCCCGGCACGATTGCGTAGACCGCATTGCCCGCGCGACTGAAGCCATAGCGTGGATTGGCATCCGCCAACGAATGCCGCAGGACATCGACCGAGCCACCGCGCCCGGCGACGAACGCAGCGCCGGTCAACTCACCTCCGCCGGAGACATCCACGATGCTGCCAGCGGCACCGTTGAAGGCGTTGGCGACGATGTCCACACCGATCGGGGCATCGATCGATCCAGGAACCAGCACATCGAACTCGGCGCCGTTCCGGCGCCATGTCACACCGTCCACGGTACCGCCAAACGGAAGCGCCAGGCCGGCGCCACTGATCGAGGTCACGCTGCCACCCAGCAGGTCGACGCGGCTGGCGCGATTGGTGCTTCTTTCACCGCCACCCAGTTGGACGCGGCCCCACGGCGCCTGCACGTTGCCGCCCTGCACCACCGTCGCCGCGACCAGTTCCAGGCGGCCGAATGCCGAATCCGGTGCCGGTTGCGTGGCACTGCCAACGCCGTGGATGCGCAATACAGCCTCCGGGTTCTGCCAGGCAGGCTGTCCCGACGGACCGATGTCCGCAACGCCAGCGACGATGCGCCCGCGCGCCCGGGCCGCCGGGTACAGACGGGCTGCACTGATATCGATCGAACCCGGGGACGACAACGAAGTTTCCTGGGCGCTGCTGGCTGCCGGTGCCAGCAGGCGGATGTCGCCACGGCTGTCCAGGTTGACATGGTCGAAGCCCGCCAGCCAGCTAACGTCGCGCAGGTCGATCAGGTTCGCCTTCACATCGAAACGATGTTGCTTCCCTTCGTCGAACCGCGCCTCGACCGGCCGCAGCGTGCCCTCCCCCGCCGGCTGCCACCAGCGTCCCTGCGCAAGGCGCACGTAGGGCGCGCTCAGCAACAGGCGGCTGCCCTCGCTGTTGCCTTCCGCAAACCCCAGGGCGCGCTCATTCATGCCATGGATGCGCAGGCTCTGGTCCATGCGCAGATCGACATCTCCCTGGGCGCGGAAGTCGCCGAACAGGGCCAGATGATCGAAACCACCGGCCTCGATCTGCTCCACCGACAGTGCCGCATGGCCGTACTCAAGGCGTGCAGGCAGGTCCGCCGTCTGCGCGGCGTGCTGGGTCAGCGAGATCACCCGCGGCGCCAGCACGTCCTTGCCCAATGCCGTTCTGCCGTAGGTGCCGCCCCCAAAGGCAACACCGAGGGTGCCGCCGCGCGCGCCGTCGCCGCCCGCTGCTGCGTCCAGTTCGCCCTGCAGGTACAGCGCATTGCCCGCGCGCAGCACGATGCTGCCGCCATCGCTGTCCACCCGGGTGCGCCCGCTGCCATCAATGTCCAGCAGCGCCGAAGCACCGGACGCGTCCAGCCGCGCACCGCGCTCCACCACCACGAAGGTATCGGGCGGCAGGTGGCGTACGTTGTCCTGGTCTTCCCAGTCCAGCGCCCCCCCGATCTCGATCGTTCCACCCTTGCGCACCTGTCCGCGCAATGTCCGGCGCGCGTCGGGCAGGGAAACGCTATCGCCACTCACGTCAAGCAGTGCGCCTTCAGCGATTGTCCACTGGCGCTCGCGGCGTGCATCGCCGCGTACGCCCGACGGATCGAATGCCTCATCCAGGCGGATGCGGCCGCCGGCCGCCTTCAGACCGCCAGCCACGTCCAGGTTGCCGGCGCTGAACAGTTCGATCGACTGGCCGGCATCGACCTCGATCCTTGCACCCTTGCCAACGCGCAGATCGGCCGTGGACAGCAGATGCCCTGCGCGCAGTGCCAAGCTCGCGCCGCCGCGCTGCGATACACGCCCGCTGGCCGGATCCGCCTCATACAGCGACGGCGTCCAGGCCTGAACGCCCTGCTCGCGGGCCAGTGCCTGCTGTGCGCCCTCGGCCAGGCGCAGCGCCGGTCGTTCGACCTGCAGCTGGGTACCCTCTTCAACCGTCAAGCCGTTGTGACCGGCGATGTCATAGCCGGCGAAGCCACTCCTGAACAGTGCTGGCTGCAATCGCAACGACGCCGCCGATGCATCCGTGCCAGGCGCGCCGATGGACACCACACCGCCGGTTGCCAACGTGAAGTTGCCGCTGCCGTTGCCGAGCGCGCTGAAGCGTGCGTCCTCGCCGATACGGATCCGTCCGCTGCCGTCAGTGCCAACCTCGGTGCTGGCCGCGAGCAGGCTGGCACTGCCACCCTTGCCTACGCGCCCCTTGCCACTGGCATCGATCGCGCCGCCGGCATCGACCAGAATCGCGGCCCGCTCGCCCACATGGATGTCGTGGCTGCTGTTGAAGCGCACCTGTCCGCCGTCGATCCACGCCTGTGCGGGACCGCCATCCGGCGCAGCAAGCGCGTTGCCCCAACCGCCGCCAAGATCGATCCGTGCGCCGGCCGCAACATCCACCGCACCACGTCCGGACGTCAGCAATGCCGTGGGCCCGCCAAGCGCCGCAAGCAGATTTCCGGCTTCCACCTGCCCGCCGGCAATCTGCACCGTTCCACCAAAGTTGACGCGGCTTGCGGTGAGTCCAAGCCGGCCGCCCTCCTGCAACCTGAGCGTGCCGTCGAGGTCGATACGACCGGCCGATGCGAGGTCCACCTGCCCCCATCGCTGGGCGCTCAGCACCTCACTGTCCAGCCACACGGTATTGCGCTGTGCTTCCCCGACTGGCGCCTGCAGCGTCCACGGCCGGGTGTCGGCCTGGAGCGCTCCAATGCGGACATTCGAGTCGAACACCGCGCTGCGCCCGCTGTTGTCGAAACGCCCGAGCCAGAGCTGGGCGTTGCGGGCCGCCGCCGTCTGTGCCTGCGCGTAGCCCTCCTGCTCCTGATCGGGCCGGCGCGTCTGCTGTGCGCCCTGGAAGGCCACCGTATCCACCTGGCCCTGCAGAACGGCCGTGGGCGCCGAGATCAACAGGCGGCCAGCATCGCGTCCCACGGTATAGCCATTGTCGAAACGCTGGGTGGGTGCCACCAGCGGATTGCGGAACGATTCGGTCACCCCCCACCGCTCCTGCTTCACTTCATAGCCCTGGTACAGACCGTCGTACAGCATCTCGGCCGGTGCATCATCAAGCCGGTACAACTGCCCGTCGCGGCCACGCAGCCAGCTCTGCTGCACCACGCCGGACTGCACATCCAGGCTGCCACCGGCCAGATTGATGCGCGAACCGGCGTGGCTGACCACTTCCTTGCCTGCCAGCTGGACGGTGCCGCCCTGCGCCGCCCATTCGCTGATCGAATGCCCCTGATTGTCCAGGTAGCCACCCACTTCCAGCAGGCCGCCGCCGGCATACCAGCGCGTGCCTTCATAACCGCCGGTACCGGCGGCAACTTCGGTCAACTGGCGGCGGTCGATCCACACCTCGCTGCTGATCAGCTTGCCGCTGTCACGGTTGTCCGGCGAATCGCGCAACTCATTGCCCTGCACCTTCACCTTGACGTTGTTGCTTTCCATCGCCACCTGCACACCCACCGCACCGGAGACGTCCACGCGCGCGCCATCATCCAGATAGCTGCGCCGGCTGGCGTCGGCGATCACCTGGCCGCCGGTGGCCACCGCCAGCGAACCGGCCTGGAAGTTCACATCGCCGCCGGAGACGACTTCGATGCGGGATTGCTCACGGCGGTCCTGCAGGCGCGAGAGATTGTCGAAGGTGCCACTGTTGCTGGAACCGCGCAGCTTGTCCTGCTCGGCCGATTCCTTGATGAGCGCGTTGCGCTGGCTGTCCAGCGCCGTGCTCTTGCCATCGTCTTCCAGCAGTACTGCCGTGGTCGAGCCAGCGGCCAGGGTCACGCTGCCGGCCGCATCGGACGCCGAGTTCAACAGGTGCACCGTACCGCGCTGGTTCAACGTGGTGGTCGCAACCGCAACGCCGGCCTGCTCGACGGTGCGGCCGGCCAGCGTGACATCGCCTTCGCGCGCCTGGATCAGACCACTGTTGCGAACACTGCCCGCCGTGCTGTCAGCGACGAAGCGCGGGGCAATCTCATTGCCGCGGGTGGTGGACGCGGTGTTCTGGGCGGTTCCCACGCCGCGACGGATCACGAAACTGTCACCGGCGGCCAGCTGGGTCTGTCCCTTGCGGGTTTCAATCTGGCCCGCGTTTTCCACGCTGTGGCCAGCCAGCAGCACATAACCGCCGCCCCGTGTAGCCGTGGTCGGTTCGTGCGTGGTGATGCGCGCACCGCGTTCGACCATGACCTTGCCCACGGCGTCGGTCAGCGCCGAGGTGTTCGCGTCGGCACTGTACAGGCCCTGCTCGCGGAACTGCGCATCGCTGATGCGTGCGGCCGCTGCCACCAGATTGCGGACATTGACCTGGCTGTTGTTGCCGAACACCACACCGTTGCGGTTGGCCACGAACACCGTGCCATTGGCCTTCAGCTGGCCAAGGATCTGGCTGGGCCTTGCGGCGGGATCATTGACCCGGTTCAACACGGCCCAGTCGGGGTTCTGCAGGAAATTCAGTGTGGTGTTGCCACCAATGTTGAAGGTTTCCCAGTTCAGGATCGCCTGGTCGGCGGTCTGCTCGATGTTGACCAGCACCCGCCCGTCGGCCGCCTGCGACTGGATCGCGTCGCGCGCATTGATCCAGCCACGCGTCAACGGATTCTCGTCAACCTTCAGGCCATCCTTGCCCAGGCCATCGGCCACTACGAATCCCGCCTCGCGGCGCGCCTGCCGTGCCTGTTCCTGCAGGCGCTGCTGCAGGGCGATGGCCTGCGCGGCCGTACCAAGATTGTCGATCGACTGCTGCAGCTTCTGCCGTGCCGCATCCTGCTGCTGCGCGGGTAGCTGGAACTGGATCGGCACACCATTGGGCATGCGCCCGCTCTGTGCGGCCGCGCCCTGCGCCGCACCGCGCTCGGCGAACCAGCCGGGGCTGAACGCCTGTTGGGCCTGAGTGGCCGGAGCCACCACGCTGCCCAGGGCCACTGCGACGGCCCAGGCCATCGGGTGGCTTCGCCACAGGGCAGCAGGGAAATGGGCGGTGGGCGAATGCGGGTGCGACATCGGGGACCTCGTCAACCTGATGGGCCGCGCTGGCGGCGGCGTGTACGGATGGGCCTGCGCCAGGCACGCCCTGCACCTCATAGACGGTGGCGGCGGCGTGAAGGCGACAGGCGCATCACTGTCATGCAGCGGACATACGCAGAAGGCGCCGGCATTGCTGCCGGCGCCCTTGTGCGTTTCCTGCAACTACCAAAGCAATCGCAGTTACAGCGGACGGCCGATGCCCGAGCAGGTGCTGGGGTTGTTCACGGCCCCGGCGTTGGTGGCGGTCGCAAAGCGGGTGCGGATCGCATCACGCCAGGCCTTGGTCAGCGGGATGAACTTGTGCGCGCGGATGGCGGCGTCGTTCGGGCCCTGCTCCACGCCGTTGATCACCGTGCTGCCGTAGTGGCGGGTCAGGAAGCCGCGGATGTTGGCGCCCACGGTGCCGTTCTTGTAGCACTGGCCGAACACGAAGTTGGTGTAGCCCGCGATCGGGTAGCCCGCGTTCGGGTTGCCGAACACCGGCACCCAGTTGGCCGGGTTCTCAGCGGCGGCATCGGTCGGCGGAGCGACGGTTTCCAAGGTCGCCTGCACGCTCACTTCGTCCGGCGAGAAACCCTTGACCTTGGCGACCTTGGTGGCGTCGGTCAGGCTCGGGATCACGTCCGGGCCGACGTAGCCGATGCGGCCATCGGCAGCGTACACGGCGTTGTACACCGAGGTGCCGCCGGTGGCCGGGGCAGCGACGAAGTTCGACGGAACCGTGGTGAACAGGTTGGCGAAGGTCGACTGCACCGAGAAAGCCGGCACGCCATTGGTCAGCTTCAGCGCGGTACCGGAGACGTCGGCCGGCTTGCAGGCGCTGGTCAGGAAGCGGGCCAGCAGCTCGGTGGTACCGCTGCTCTCGCCACGGTAGACCACCTGGATGGCACCGCTGCGGGCGCTGTCGATGCTCGACCAGCTGGTGATCTTGCCGGAGAAGATGCCGCAGATCTGGGTCACCGACAGGTCAACGGCCGAACCGGCCTTGTTGAACGGAATCGTGACCGAGGTGGCTACCGACGGGATCTGCACCAGGGCGCCGTAGCGGTTGGCATCGCCGGACACGTTGTAGGTGCTGTTGTAGGTGTTCAGCTCGGTGCTGCTCAGCACCGAATCGCTACCGGCGAAGTGCACGGTACCGGTGGTGGAGAACAGCGCCGAGTTGTTTTCCAGGAAGGCCTTCTTGCCGGTACCCGAGCCGGTCACGGCGTAGCTGAAGTTGGCCGGCAGGATGCTGTCAGCCGAACCCTTGTAGAGGTCGGCCGGCAGCGAGGCGCCGCCGCCGGTGACGGCGGTCTGGGCCGAAGCGGCACCGGCAGTGGCCAGCAGCGCGGTGGCAACCAGCGCGGCCAGGGTCTTGTACTTGTTCATGATCTTCTCCTGAAGGGTTTACTGCGAAGGGAAACACCAAGGGAGGAACGGTCACTACACGCCTGCTGCCGCCGAGGGCCTCCCAGCCCACTCTGCGGCGACGTGGCTATGCTGGTCCGCGCCGATGACAGGCCGCTTAAGAAACCTCTGGAAGATCAGAAAAAGGTGTGGAGGATTGTGTGGAGAATCGAAATCGTGCCGCGCTGCGCGTTGCGCATCACTGCACCAGCTGATTCATTTCCATGATCGGCATCAGCACCGCCAGCACGATCGTCAGCACCACGCCGCCCATCACCAGGATCATGGTGGGTTCCAGCAGCGCGGTCAGCGCCATCGCGCGACGCTCGATCTCCCGCGAGATCGTCTGCGCAGCGCGATCCAGCAGCGGCGCCAGCGAACCGGTCTTCTCGCCACTGGCCACCAGATGCACCAGGATCGGCGGATACACCTTCTGTACTTTCAATGCAGAACCCAACGCAGCGCCTTCGCGTACGCGCGCGGACACGTCGTCGGCGCAACGCGCCAGCAACGCGTTGCCCAGGGTCTGCCGCGCGGCCTCCAACGCGCGCAGCAGCGGCACGCCCGCATCCAGCAGGATCGCCAGCGTCGAAGCAAAGCGCGCACTGTTCACCCCCAGCACGAAGCGCCCGACCATCGGCACCCGCATGAGCATCGCGTCCCAGCGCAGGCGCAGCTCGGGCCGGCGCAGCGCCAGCCGCCACACCACCACCAGCGCAGCGATGCCCAGCCCTACCCACACGCCCCAGCTGCGCACGAAGGCGCTGGCCGCCAGCATCACCTGGGTCAGCATCGGCAGCGTCTGCCGCGCCTGCACGAACGCGGTCACCACCTGCGGCACCACGTAGCTGAGCAGGAAAATCACGATCGCCACCGATACCAGGCTGATCGCCGCCGGGTAGATGAAGGCGGTCAGCACCTTGGCCTGCAGCGCGTTGCGTTCTTCGATGTAGTCGGCCAGGCGCTCCATCACTCGCGCCAGGTCGCCGGAGTCTTCACCTGCCCCCACCAGTGCCCGATAAATCGGTGGGAAATCGCGCGGCCGCGCGGCCAATGCCACGGTCAGGCGCTGGCCGGCACGCACGTCGGCGCGTACCGCGGTGAGTGCCTGGGCCACGTGCGGGCGCTCGGCCTGCTCGATCACCGCACTCAATGCGCCTTCCAACGGCAGGCTGGCGGCCAGCAGACTGGCCAGCTGGCGCGTGGCCCAGGCCAGCTCGCTGGCGGACAGCCGCCGAGCGCCCCAGCCACTGCCGGCACTGCGCGCCGCGCTGACCTGCACAGGCGTCAGCCCACGCCCGCGCAACAGCTGGCGCGCACCGCGCGGGCTGTCGGCATCCAGCTGACCCTTCTCGATGCGGCCCTGCGCGTTGGCAGCCTGGTAGTCGAACAGTGCCATGCAGACCTCAGTCGTCGCCGGTGACGCGCAGGATTTCTTCCAGCGTGGTCACCCCGCTGTCGACCCAGCGCTGGCCGTCCTGTCGCAGGGTCCGCATGCCGGCACGCCGTGCCGCCTCTCGTAGCGCAGGCTCGCCCTGCCCTTCATGGATCAACGCGCGCGCGCGGTCGTCCACCACGAACAACTCATGGATGCCGGTGCGTCCGCGATAGCCGCTGTTGGCGCAGGCCGCGCAGCCCACCGCGCGCCATACGGTGCGACCCTCGCCGTCTACCTCGGCACGACGGCACTGCGTGCACAGCCGCCGCACCAGCCGCTGCGCCAGTACGCCGCGCAACGACGAAGCCAGCAGGAACGGCTCCACGCCCATGTCGGCCAGGCGGGTCACCGCCGAGATCGCATCGTTGGTGTGCAGCGAGGCCAGCACGCCATGCCCGGTCAGCGACGACTGCACCGCAATCTGTGCGGTTTCCAGGTCGCGGATCTCACCAATCATGATCGTGTCCGGATCCTGACGCAGAATCGCGCGCAGCGCGGTGCCAAAGCTCATGCCGATGCGCGCGTTGACCTGGATCTGGCCGATGCCGGCGAAGTCGTACTCCACCGGGTCTTCCACGGTGAGGATGTTGCTGGTGCTGCTGTCGAGCTGGCCCAGTGCGGCGTACAGCGACGTGGTCTTGCCGCTGCCGGTCGGCCCGGTGACCAGCACGATGCCGTGCGGCTGCCGGATCAACCCGGTAAACGTGGCCAGGGTGTCATCGGCCATGCCGAGTCGCTGCAGCTGCAGCCGGCCGGCATCCTTCTCCAGCAGGCGCAGCACAGCACGCTCACCATGCCCCGTCGGCACCGTGGAGACACGGATATCCAGTGGCCGGCCGCCCACACGGATCGCGATGCGCCCGTCCTGCGGCAGGCGCTTCTCGGCGATGTCCAGGTGGGCCATGATCTTGATGCGCGACACCAGCGCCGCATGCAGTGCGCGCCGGGGCTGCACCATGTCGCGCAGCGTGCCGTCCACCCGGTAGCGCACCACCGAATGGGTCTCGAACGGCTCGATGTGCAGATCGCTGGCGCCATCGCGTGCAGCCTGTGCCAGCAGCGCATTGATCATGCGGATCACCGGCGCATCGTCCTGCGCATCCAGCAGATCGGTGACCTCCGGCATGTCCTGCATCAGCCGGTCCAGGTCGACTTCGCTTTCGGCGGCACCGACCACGGCAGCGGCATCACCGCCGTCACGGTACTGCTCACCCAGCCGCTGCTGCCAGGTCGCGGCATCCAGTGTCTGGAACGGCAGCGGTCCATGCCGGCGGCGCAGCTCGGCCACGGCCCACGCCGCGGTGTCGGCGGTGCCAAGCAGCACCGGCTCGCCGCCGGCCTCGGACAGCATCACGCCATGGCTGCGCACCCAGGCGTACGGCAGCGGCGCGGCGGCGCTCACGGCCCAATCACCAGTTCCGGCGTGTAGCCCAGCCCACGCAGCTGCTGCAGTGCCGGGTCCAGCGTTGCCGGATCGCGCGGCAATCGCACGCGCAGGCGCTGCCCGCTCTCGCCCGGCATCGCTTCGGCATAGGCCTGCAAGCCCAGTGCCCGCACCTGCGCCACGCCCTGGCTGGCACGCGCCGGGTCCAGCCCCTGTGCGAACTGCACCAGCTGAGCATCGCCGTCACCGGCCGGATACAGCGCTGCCAGGCTGGTGTTCTGCAACGGCTGGCCCTGGCCATCGCGCGCATTGCCCTGGCCGAGCACAGACAGGTCCTGCGGCGGCAACTGCGGTGCCGACAGCGCCGGCAACGCCCAGCTCTGCACGGGTTGCGCACCGGCCTGCGCATTGCGCATGTAGTCGTAGCGGTCGCGGGTCAAACGCTGGCCGGCGGCGGGGTCACGCACCACGTGCGGGCGCAGGAACACCATCAGGTTGGTCTTGGAGCGCTTGCGCGTATCACTGCGGAACAGCGCCCCCAGCACCGGGATCCTACCCAGGCCCGGCACCGCATCACGGCCATGGCTGACGTTGTCCTCCAGCAGGCCACCGAGCACCATGATCTGGCCATCATCCAGCAGCACACTGGTATCCAGCGCACGCTTGTTGGTGATGATGCCGGCGGCACTGTTGGCACTCTGCGCATCGATGCTGCTGACTTCCTGGTAGATGTCCAGCTTCACCGTGCCGCCCTCGGAAATCTGCGGGCGTACGCGCAGCTTCAGGCCCACGTCCTCGCGCACGATGGTCTGGAACGGGTTGTTGCTGCCGCCACCGCCGTCGGTGACGTAGCGGCCGCTGACGAACGGCACGGTCTGGCCGACCATGATGCTGGCCGCCTCGTTGTCCAGCGTCATCAGGTTCGGCGTGGACAGGATGTTGGCACCGCCCTTGCTCTGCAGCGCAGTGGCCAGCGCTTTCATGTTGAGGATCTGGCCGACACCGGGCAGGTTGATGGTGCCGTCGATCACGCCGATCTTCAGGCCATCCTTGGGCAGCACGTCCAGCGTGGTACGCGCGCCGGTATTGAGCCCGCTGCCGCCGGTGGCACCACCGAAGTGGGTGCCACCAAAGGTACGGCCATTGCCCAGCATCCACTGCACGCCCAGCTCAGCCGCGTCGGTCTGGTTGACCTCCACGATCAGGCTCTCGACCAGCACCTGTGCACGGCGCTGGTCGAGCTGGTCAATCACCCGCCGCAGGTTGCGGTACACCGGCTCCGGCGCCGAGATCAGCAGCGTGTTGGTGGCCACGTCCGCCTGCACCGAGATGCCGTTCTGGCTGAAGCCGGTGCTTCCCGCATCGATCGGGTCACGCCGGCTCGGGTCCAGCCGCTGCGATTCCAGCGCATTGCCTCCGGTCTTGGCCTGCTGCGGCTGCGACGGCTGCGCGGGCGCGGAACGGTTGGCGTCACCCAGCAGTGGTGTGATGCCTTCATTGCTGCCCATCGCCGCTGCATCGCTCTGACCCGCCACCACGCCTCGCAGCACACCGGCCAGCTGGTTGGCCTGGGCATTGCGCAGGTAGACCACATGCAGGTTGCCGGATTCATCCTGGGCACGGTCCAGCTTCTCCACCAGCTGACGCGCCAGGCGGGTGCGCCCGGGGCTGCTGGAACGCAGCAGCACGCTGTTGCTGCGCGGGTCAGCCATCACCACCACCTTCTGGGTGGGCTCGGCGCCCTGCGCATCCAGCAGCGGCGCGACCATCGCCGCGACGTCAACGGCAATCCCCTGCTGCAGCTTCACCACATCGGTATCCATGCCGGCCGGTGTATCGACGCTTGCGATCACCCGTGCGATGCGCTCCAGGTTGTCGGCGTAGTCAGTGATCACCAGGGTGTTGTTGCCCGGATTGGCGGTGATCGGATTGTCCGGACTGATCATCGGCCGCAGCACCGCCACCAGCGCCGCTGCGTTCTCGTAGCGCAGCGTGAAGGTGCGGGTGGTCACCTCACCGCCGGCACCACCAGTGCCGACGCGTCCTCCCAACAGCTTGGCATCGGCCTGCGGCACCACCCGGCTGACGCCGCCGTTCTCTACCACGGCGAAGCCACGCATGCGCAGTGCGCCCAGCAGCAACTGGTAGGCCTGGGTACGGCTGACCGGGCCATCGGAAACCACTGTCATCTTGCCGGTCACCCGTGGGTCGACCAGGAACTGGCGGCCGGTGAAGCGTGCGGCCATGCGCAACACGCCACCGATATCGGTGTCGACCAGGTTCAACTGCACCGGCTCATCGCGGGCGTCCTGCGCCAGCACCGACGCCGGTGCGTGGGCCATGCACACGATCAAGGCCAGTGCGGTACTGCAGGCAAGGCTGCGCATCGCCCTCATGGATGGGCACCCACGTTGAGCGCCATCACGATGTTTCCGGAAATCCGCGCCGCCGGCATGTTCGCATCCCCTGTGCGTGTCAGTTGCAGCTGCTGCAGTTCGATGGCCGGATCGGCCAGCACGGGCAGCAGCCAGTTCCACAGCGCGTCAGCGGGCACCGCGTGCACCTGCAGGTGCCAACGCCCGTCGCGCGCTTCGATATGCAGTCCGTCGGCGAGGCCGGCTGACTTGATTCCATCACGCAACCCGGCCATCGTCGGGCGCTGCCCCTGCGTCTGCTGCTGGCGCTCGCGTGCCTGCAGCAGTGGTGCCAGTACACGCGCCTGTGCCTGCAGCCGCGGCAGCTCGGCCTGCCAGTGCGTGCGCTGCTTCAGCAGCGGCTCCAGCCACAACATCCACAGACCCGCCGCGAGCAGCGCCACCACCATCACCCACAGCATCAGCCGGTCGCGCGGTGGCAGGCGTTGCCAGCGTTGCTGCAGGCCTGCCAGTCCCTCGCCCAGTCGCAAGGTTCGGGTGGTCACTGTCCAGCCCCGTTCACCCGCAGGCGTCCACCGGCTTCGCGCGCCAGCTGCAGGCCCTGCGCCTGCACCGCCTGCTGCCAGCGTTCAAGTCGCTGTGGATCATCGGCCAATGCCTGGGCATCGGCATCCAGCTCCATGTCCAGCTGGCCCGGTTGGTAATGCAGGCTGCGCACCTGCCCCGCCAGCTCCGGGACCGCCTGCAGCGTGCTGGCAACCTGGCGCTGCAGCGGCGGCAATGGCGGCGCCGGCGGTGGCACCGCAAGTGCTCGCCTCGCCTGCAACACCGGGTCCACCACATCGGTGACCTCCGGGAAGCGTGCGCTGAACTGGCGTGCCATGTCCTGTTGCAGGGCCTCGCCCTCACTTCGCCACCGCGAGACCTGCAGCTGCAGACCGAGCGCGGCCAGCAACATCGCCGCCAATGCCAGCCCGATCGCAAGCCGCGGCGCTTTCTGGCTCGCCCCGGGCAGCGGCAATGACCAGCCTGGCAAGGGGCCAGAGGCCTGCCGTTCATGGGGGATGGCGGTGGCCGGCAGGCTGTCCGGCCACGTGGGCGGCACACCATCGATCCACTGCACGGCCTGCATGCCGGCCTGTTGCAGGCGCACTGCCAACGCATGCATCACCGCACAGGCATCACGTCCGCCATACCATTGAACGAAACCCCGGTCGCGCCCGCTGCGTACCAGCAGGTGCTCGCCGCTGACCTGCAGCGTGGCATGACCGTCCTGCCAGGGCAGCAGCAGCGGCGTCGGATACAGCGCCTGCAACCGCAGTGCACACGAAGCCAGCAGCTGCTGCGCCTGCAGGAGCGCCTGCTGGCCCAGCCAGGCCACAGGAACCGTGCCGTCCGTCGCCTGCACACCGTGGGCCAGCGCTACCTCCTGCAGGTCATCCAGCAGCATCGCCTCCACCTCACCCTGCAGCGCCGACTGCAGACGGCGCCCGGACAACGGTGGCAACTGCAGTTCCAGCAGGATCAGGTCGTTCGGATCGAGGCAGGCATGCACCGCAGCCTGCGGATGGCGCAGGCCCAGCGCCGCCAGCGTGTCGCGGCCGTGAGCCAGCACCTCGCCCTTGTGCAGCTGCGCCCAGTCCACCGCGCTGTCGGCGCGCAGACGCTCAAGCGCCGGCAAGCGCACCCGAAGCTGCACGGTCATGCGCCGATCCTCGTCCACACGCGTTGCACACGCACGCCATCGTCGCGGTACTCGCGCCAGAGCAGCGCGCGAAAATCAACCGCGCTGCCGTCAGCCTGCACCTGGCCGACTGCCAGGAACCACTCGCTATGGATACCCAGGGGAAGCACGGCCATCTGTTCGTTGCTCAGTTGAAGTCGATTGGCGATGTCGCCGCGGTTGAGCAGCCAATGACCGCCGTCGCGCTCACCGAGCAGCGCCTGCAGCCGTGCGGGCTCGACCGCAGGCGTCACCGCCTGCAGAACGCTCAGGTCGCTGGTATTGGCGTTGACCAGGGTCTGCGCCGGCAGCACCACGGTGCGTCGCGCCAGCGCCTGCAGTGCCACCGGATCGGCACCGGCCAGTGCCTGCGCGATCAGTGATTCGCGCGGCAGTGGGGCCTGTGCCTGGATGTCACCGTCGCGCAGGCGCGCCTGGATGTGGTCCGCCGCGGATGCGCAGGCACCCTGGCCCAGCCCCTGTGCAGCACACAACGCGATGAACGCGCGCCGCGCCTCGGGGTCCGGCCTGCCATGTGCCAGCAGGTTGCGCAGGTTGAACATCGACTGCGCATCGACCAGTTGCAGCTGCACCGGCAACGGCGCCTGCAGTTCCAACGGGCGCGCCCAGCGCCCGCTGCGCACCGTGGTCAGCTGTTCCCTTACATCCTCACGCAGCTGCTGCGCCGCACGCTCCAGCGTTGCGTCCACCGCCATGCGCACCTGCGCGCGTAGCTGGTCACCACGCAGCGCACGCAACTGGGCCGACTGCCGGGTCAGCAGTGCCGTGGCAATCACCGCCACCAGTGCCACCACAAGCAGGGCGACGATCACCGCCATGCCACGCTGGCGGGTGCACGAGACCGAACGCGTCCGGGCTGTCATCAGCACGCCTCACAGCTGCCAGGAGCCGATATCCGCGTTTCCGGCGTCGCCACCGGGCTTGCTGTCCGCCCCCAGCGAGAACACATCGACGTCGCCATGGGTTCCGGGAATCTGGTACTGGTACGGATGGCCCCACGGGTCATTGGGCAGGCGATCCAGGTACGGCGTCACCGGCAACCCACCGCTGCCCTGCGGCGGCTTCACCAGCGCCTGCAGGCCCTGCTCGGCACTGGGATAGCGACCGTTGTCCAGCTTGAACAGCTTCAAGGCCTGCATCAATGCGGCGATGTCCTGGCGCGCCGCCACCACGCGTGCCTGGTCGGGACGGTCCATCAACCGCGGCACGATCAGCGCGGCGAGGATGCCGATGATCACCACCACCACCATGATCTCGATCAGGCTGAAACCCTTCTGCCGAGCTTTGCGACCACGAACCTGCCTTGCCATTGTTCCGCCCTCGTCATCCTGGAAGAGACCGCTGCGCCATGGTCAGCGGTGCATGTGTCAGTACGATAAACATCCGCCGGCAATTCGCTGCGCGTGTGCCCGTGCGGGCGAACCACGCGCAGCCGGTGCACATGCAGACTCGAACAGATGCCGCGGTACGCTGGCCAGCGCATCGTCGATGCAGCCGCGCAGCAACGGATGCGCGCAGGCCTGCAGCAGCCGCACGCACTGCATCGGAGACCACGCTGTTCCATGATCGAGGCCGATGAACATCCGATAGGCCTGGTGATAGCGCAGGTCGTCGTACACGCGCTGGGCACTATTCAGATCGCGCATGACCACCAGCAGGGCCGCGCGTTGCAGCAGCCGCGCATCGCCTGCATCAAGCGGCAGCGGGCTCATGGCCGCTTCGGGCCAGGGCCGCAGCTGCAGATCGATGGCTTTTCGCAGCGCCACCAGTGGGTGCGCACTACCATCCAGTGCCGCCCAGCGCGCCGCATCTGCCCAGGCGTCACTGGACAACACCCAGACCCAGGAGTGCCCATAGCGCTGCACGTTCAATGGCGTATGCCGTGCCTGCTCCAGTGACTGGCTCAGGTGACGATCCAGCTCCAGCATGCTGATCCTGCGACTGTCTGCCATCGGCGCCGCCCGTGCTCCGCGACGCGTGGTGCGCCGTACTCTGGAGAAGACGTCAGCAAGGCAGGTGAAGCGACAGCGCACACGCAGCTCTGTGCGCTGCGTGGCGCTTCATCGCCAACGTCATCGCAGCGTCATCTGCCTGCAGGCTTCGCGCTCCAGTCGCGGTGCGTCGCCTCCGCAACGGCGCGCCAGTATCGCCACGTCGCTGCGCGCGGCGAACGCGGCCAGCGCATCGGTCATCTCCGCGTCATCGCACCATGCCCCCATCGCAACGCGCAGCGCCGGCAATTGCCAGCTGTCCATCACACCGTGGGTGCCCGCCACGAACCAGTGCCACAGCCGATGGTGCAGCACCTGCTCGTGCAGCTGCGCCAGATCGTCAATGCCATGAACCCCCGTCAACAGCAGGGCGCGCGCGAGGACCGCAGGTGACAACGCACCGGCTTCAGACAGGGGAAGCGCCTGCTGCTGCAGGCGCAGCAGCATCGCCAGCGGGTGCGACTGCGGATCGAAATCCAGCAGCACCGCCTGTTGCTGCCACTGCGCATCGGACACCACGCACACCCAGGGCGAGCCATATCGATGCACCATCAACGGCCGTCGCTGCGTGGTTTCCAGCAACGCCGACAGATTGCGACGCAGATCCAGCACACCGATGGTCTCGTTGCGCATCCTTGGCTTCTCCTTGCTTGCAACAGCCCTGCGCGGTGCGCACGGCCAGCGTCTTCATCTATCCAAGGACGGCAATGCCACCCGGAAAGCGACGCAGATCCAGCGACATCGTCAGTCGCAGCTGCTCAAGTGCCGCGTCCGGATCATCGATGCGGAAACGACCGCTGACCGGTGCGCGCGCCAACGCCGATTCGCCCAGCAGTACCTTGCCGCGGCGGTAACGGTTGATCTCCTCCACCACCTCACGCAGCGGTGCGCGGCGGAACACCAGCATGCCCTCGGTCCAGGCACTCACTTCCGACGCCACGGCCTCGGCCACCACACCACTGAGGCGCTCGTCGTACTGGGTCTGCTGGCCCGCCTGCAGCTGCAGCCGGCCCTGCGGATGCTCGATGCGGGCACTGCCCTGCAGGCAGGTCACCCGCACCTGGCCATGGGTGTTGCGGACGTCCAGGCGCACCGCTCCCTCATCGGCAATCACGCAGCCCGGGCCCGCGAAAAACGCCAGGCGCAGGCCAGCCTGGGTCTCGATCGCAGCCTGGCCCTGCACCAGCTCGAAGCCTTCGCGCTGCGTGTCCGCGCGGCGGCGCAGGCTGCTCTGCGTATCCAGTTCGATCTTCAGCTGCGGCGAGGGCGCGATCTGCAGTCGCTCACCGGTGCCGGTGTGGAAATCGGCCGCCATCGCCGTCACCGAGGGCCATAATCCCAGCGGCGGACGGATCGCCGCCACCACCACCAGACTGGCCGGCGCGGCAATCGCCGCGCCCAGGAAGGCACGCCGGCTCCAGCGCTGGGCCGGCGACGGCGCGACCGGTTGGCGCGCGGCGGCGGGCAGCTGCTCGCCGGCCAGCCGCACCTGCTCCCACTGCCGGCGCGCACGTCCGAACGCTTCACGATGACGCGGGTCGGACTCGCACCACGCGCGGAACCGGCGCCCGTCGGCGGCGGTCGCCTCGCCCGAGGTCAGCCGCACCACCCACGCGTGCGCCTGACGCTCAACGGCATCCAACGGGCGTTGCGGGCGATCGTCAGGATCCATGGGGGCTCATGCCGGACCCGCACGCTGCGGGGTTCTGCTCGGCGTCAAAGTGTAGACGGATGCCGTCGCTCAGAACCGCACCTGGCGCCCCTGCCCGCTGCGCTCGGCCAGGTAGTCCTGGGCCGCCTTCAGCTCACGCTGCACCAGCCGCAGCGACACACCGAGGTGGTCGGCCACGTCGCGCTGCTGCAGGCCATCGACGCGGATTGCCAGCAGAATGCGACGACGGCGCTCGGGCATGCGCTGCAGCAGGCCGACCATGTCTTCCAGCGCGAAGTCCAGTTCGGCCGCCTGCGCCGGGCCGGGTGCCGGGTCGGCCATGTCCATCAGCGTATCCACCTCCTCCAGGCTCAGCAGGCGGTGGTCCGCACGTTGGCGGTCGATCACGGTATTCATCGCCATGCGCAGCAGGTAGGCCGCGGGGTTCTGCACGGCGTCCAGGCGGTCACGGCGCGCGCTCAGGCGCATCCAGGTGTCCTGCAACGCGTCGCCAGCCAGCTCTTCCGAGCCCAGCTTGCGCACCAGCCGGCGCTTCAACTCATCGTAGGCACCCAGAAGGTGGTCCATCAGGTCAACTGCCCCAGCCGTACCGTTGCTCATGTTCGAATCCTTGAAGTCATGGAAGGGGCGCGCGCCCGCCACAGTCGTGGTCGGTGCCGGATGGAAGGATCTGCAGCGTCACCGGCTGTGGCAGCGCGGTGGCCTCGGTCGCCAGCACCAGGCCCTGCATTGCCTGCAGCAGGTGAGCATCGCGGCGATCGCTGCCACTGCCGGACAGCAGCTCGGGCTCGCTCACCTGGCCCGCGCCGTCGATGCGGAAGCGCAGCGTCGCGGCATAGCGGCCGGGCGCGATCTCCGGGTCGTCACAGAACGCCGCACGCAGCCGCTGCTGCAGGCCGCCGTAGAGACGCCGACGTTCGGCCTCGGGAAGTTCGGCGCCAACACCCGATTCAGCGGCCGAGGGCGCGCCCCGGCGCAGCACCACGCGCTGCTCGCCGATCACCTCGGCCTCGATACCGGAGTCCTGCAGCAGCACCTGCAACGCAGGCAGCGGCGCCAGGCTGGCGCGCAGCGCATGGCTGCTGCGGCCTGCGGCAAGATCGCCCGGGTACATCACTGACCACCCACTGATGACGCTGAAGCGCTCGACCGCCTGTTCCAGCGGCTGCGCAGGGATGTCGTAGGCATGAACACCGTCCTGCGCGGCGGCGGCAAAGGACAGCAGCAGCCATGCGGCGATGGCCACCTTCCAAGTTCTGACCGCATGGTGTCCATTCAGCCCCCTGACGTAGAACACATGACCCTCGGCAGCGACAGCAGCTGCAGTGGACGCGCACCACGACCGGAACCCCGGCCCGCGCGCGACCCGCAAGCGGGCTCAAAACGTACCGGTGCCAGATGTCATTGCGATGACCGCCGCCACGGCTGACGCCGAGGCAGACTCCGTGGCGCCAGTCATGCATCAGGAATCAATGAACCGAGCAGACAGGTTCATCTGCGCACGGGATCCGACCCCGACAGATCGCGGAAACTGTCAGGCGGCGGGGCGGTATGGCCAGGCAGGACCGTTGGCGCCATGGATGGCGCCATCGAGCCCCCAAGGAAGGGTTTACGGCGTGTCCTGCCTGGCCATGCCGCCCCGCCGCCCCACGGAGAATCGCTGTTGCTGTTGCTGTTGCGCCTGAGGTTGCCGGCCAGCGGCCGGCACTACCCGCGGGTGCCGGGTGCAACCCGGCCGCAACCACCCATCCCTCAAAGCGGCAGCTGGGTCGTCTGCTTGATCCGCTGCATCGGAATCTCGGTCTTGGTGTTCTGCACCCCGGCAATCCGGTTCAGGTGCTGCATCTGGAACTGCCGGTAGGCATCAAGGTCCGCCACCGCCACCCGCAGCAGGAAATCGCAGTCGCCCGCCATCAGATGGCATTCAAGCACTTCCGGGAAAGACTTGATGCTGTTGATGAAGTGGTTGGTGGTGTCCTCGTCCTGCCCGCGCAGCCAGACCCGCACGAACACCGTGAAGCCACGGCCCACCTTGGCCTCATTCAGCAGGGCAACGTAGCGGTCGATGTAGCCGCCCTCCTCCAGCAGCCGTACCCGCCGCAGGCAGGCCGACGGCGACAGCCCGACCAGCCGGGCCAGCTCCAGGTTCTGCAGGCGGCCGTCGCGCTGCAGGGCGTCGAGGATGCGCCGATCGAGGTTGTCGAGTTGATACTGCATGCAATTTCGCCCTGGACGCCTTCAGCCGCATGAAATTTCAATCATCCAGAATCCAGTGGCATCAACGCAACCCGATTTCGCGATTGGACCGCTAGCATGGGCCACCCCCACCTTGTTGTGCCGTTCGATGGACGCCCGTACCACCCTCCCCCTGCCCGACACCTGCGATACCGCCCCGCGTGCCGAATTCCTGCGCGGCCTGCGTGCCGCCGTGCCGGTGATGATCGGCTTCATTCCCTTCGCCCTGGTGCTCGGCGCCCAGGCCGCCCAGAAGGGCCTGAGCGCACTCGAAGTGCCGCTGATGACCGGCCTCAACTTCGCTGGCGGCTCGGAGTTCGCCGCCGTCGAACTGTGGACCTCGCCGCCGCATATCGCACTGATCGTGGCGATCACCGCGCTGGTCAACAGCCGCCACCTGCTGATGGGCGCCAGCCTGGCCCCGCTGCTGCAGCATCTGCCGCGCCGCCGGGTGCTGCCGGCGTTGTTCTTCATGTGCGACGAGAGCTGGGCGATGGGCGTGGCCGATGCGCGCCGCCGTGCGCTCGGCTTCAGCCTGGCCTATTACCTGGGCGTTTCGGCAGGGCTGTACACGGTCTGGGTGGCCTGCACGGCACTGGGCGCGATCGTCGGCCCGATGTTGGGCGACATCCATGCCTACGGTTTCGACATGGCCTTCCCTGCGGTATTCCTGGTGCTGCTGCGCAGCATGTGGCAGGGCATGAAGGCAGCACGGCCGTGGCTGGTCAGCCTGATCGTGGCCGCCGCCACCTACCTGCTGATCCCGGGCGCGTGGTACGTGGCCAGCGGCGCACTGGCCGGCCTGGCGGCCGCCTGGCTGCTGGCGGAGGACGCGGAATGATCTTCAATGGACTGATCCACTGGACCTCGGTGCTGACCATCGTGCTGATGGCCGCCGCCACTTACCTGACCCGCATCGTCGGCTTCCTCGCGCTGCGCAACCGCACGTTGAGCAAGCGCGCCGTGACGGTGATGGAAGCTGCGCCGGGCTGCGTGCTGATCTCGGTGATCGCCCCGGACTTCGTCGCCGACAAGCCCGCCGACCTCGGCGCGCTGGCGATCACCCTGCTGGCCGCCACGCGGCTGTCGATGCTGCCGACGGTGCTGATCGGCGTGGCCTCGGCCGGCGTGCTGCGCTATCTGATGGGCTGAGGCGCTCACCCCTCCTGTAGAGCCGAGCCCACGCTCGGCTTGTGCGAACGGCAGCCGAGCATGGGCTCGGCTCTACAGTTCGAACCCGCGCCTGCGACACCCGGTCGCAGTCCATCGCGCCATCCGCTTGATCAATGTCAAACCGCCCGCCGCCGCGCGGGCGTATTTCTATGCAGGACCCGAACACGCCGGCGTTACCGGCATCCACAAGGACCCTGCGATGAGCTACACCCCCGACAACGTCCAGCTTCTGAACGCCATGCAGAACGTCATGGTGATCTCCACCACCGACCTGCAGGGCAATATCACCTATGCCAACGACCTGTTCTGCACGCTCACCGGCTTCGCCCGCGAGGAACTGATCGGCCAGCCGCACAGCATCGTGCGCCACCCGGATGTGCCCAAGGCGGTCTACAAGGACATGTGGGACACCATCAAGGCCGGCAAGACCTGGACCGGCATCGTGCCCAACCTCGGCAAGGGCGGCGTGCTCTATGTGGTCGATACCACCGTGCAGCCGCTGTTCGACGCCGACGGCAACATCACCTCGTACATCAGCATCCGCCGCGTGGTGAACGACCTGATGCAGAACTACGACCTGGTCGAGTTCAGCAAGGAAAAGTTCGACGACTTCTACGAGGCCGCGTGAACGCCCTCCCGGCCAGTACGCCCTTCAGCCGCCTGCTGGTGGGTTTCGCGTCCGAGTCGGGCAACGCCCGCGCCCTGGCCCAGCGCCTGGGCGCGGACCTGCAGCCGCACGGGCCGCAGGTGCTCCCGTTCAACGACATCGACGTGGCCAGTCTCGGCCACGGCGATGTGCTGCTGGCGATCTCCAGCTCGTTCGGCGATGGCGAACCGCCGGCCAATGGCGAGCAGTTCTTCGAAACACTGCGCCAGACCCCGACGCTGCGCGGCCTGCGCTATGCGGTGTTCGGCCTGGGTGACACCGGCTACCCCAGTTTCTGCGGCTTCACCAAGGCGCTGGATGTAGCACTAAGCGAGCGCCAGGCCCAGCCGCTGCTGCACCGCGTGGACGCCGATCTGGGCTACGAGCAGTTCTTCCAGCAATGGCAGCCGGTGCTGGGCCAGGTGCTGGAGGGTGACCTCAGCGCTGGCCAGGACCTGCGCCTGCAGGTCACCGCCTATGGCGAAGACAATGCCTTTGCCGCCCCCATTCTCGAGCGTCGCCGCCTGAACAGCAGCGACCCGGCCGCGTGGCACCTGCAACTGGACATTGCCGGCAGTGGCATGGCCTATCGCGCGGGCGACACCCTGCACGTAGTACCCGAGAACGATCCTGCCCTGCTGCAGGCATTGGCCACCTGGTACGGCGACACCACCGCCGTGGCCGCCCTGCATGACCGCGAGCTGCGCCTGCTGAGCAAGGGGGTGCTGCGCGAATTGGCCCGGCTCAGTGGCAGCGAATTGCTGAAGGACCTGTTGAAGGTCAGCCAGAAGCGTGAACTGGACGCCTACCTGCACGGCCTGGACCTGCTGGATGTGCTGCAGGACCACGCCACGCCGGACAGCGTGCCGCTGGCCCGGTTGCGCGAACTGCTGTCACCGCGGCTGCCGCGCGCCTATTCCATCGCCTCGCACCCGTGCGACGACCAGCTGAGCCTATGCGTGCGCGAAGTGCGCTACACCCTGCGCGGCCGCGAACGCTTCGGCACTGCCACCGGCAGCCTGCTGCATGGCGGCGACCATGCCCGTGTGTACTGCCGCTCCAACCCCGGATTCCATCTACCTGACACCGGCGAAGCGCCGCTGCTGCTGGTCGGCACCGGCACCGGCATCGCACCGCTGATGGGCCTGATGCAGGAGCTGCAGGCCAACGCCTGCGAACGTGAAGTGCACCTGGTGTTCGGCGAGAAGCATCGCCAGCACGACTACCTGTACCGCGACCAGCTGCAGGACTGGCACACGCGTGGCGTGCTGGCCGGCCTGCATACCGCGTTCTCGCGCGATGGCACCGAAAAGGTCTATGTGCAGCATGTGCTGCAGCAGCGCGCCAGCGAAGTGCGCGACGTCCTGGCCCGCGGTGGGCATCTGTACCTGTGCGGCAGCAAGCGCCACCTGGAAGGCGCGGTGCGCGAGGCCATCGATGCCATCGGTGGTGAAGGACACTGGGACACACTGCGGGGCGAAGGCCGCACGCACTGCGAATTGTATTGATCCTTTGATCCTGTAGAGCCGAGCCCATGCTCGGCCGCTGTTGGCGGTGTCGCGCAGAGCAGCCGAGCATGGGCTCGGCTCTACAGGCGCCGGTCAATCGCCGACGATGCGGCCGTCCACCACGCGCGCCACCTGCTGGCCGAACATGGCCACATCCTGCGGGTCATGGCTGATCAACAGCAACGGGATGCCGGTCCGGTCCAGCACCGTTTCCAGCTCCTGGCGCAGGTGCTGGCGCAGGTCGTGGTCCAGTGCGGAGAACGGCTCATCCAGCAGCAGCGCCTGCGGCTGCGTCACCAGGGCGCGCGCCAATGCAGTGCGCTGGCGCTGGCCACCGGAGACCTGCGAGGGCAGCAGATCGCCCACCGTGTCGATGCGGAAGGCGTGCAACCACTGCTCCACCGCATCGAAACGCTGGCCGAGCCCCGGATTCAACCAGCCCTTCTGCAGCCCGAACGCCACGTTCTGGCGCACGCTCAGGTGTGGGAACAGCGCGTAGTCCTGGAACACATAGCCCAGCCGGCGGCGCTGCGGCGGCAGATCCACGCCGGTGGCCGCATCGAACAGGGTCTGCCCCTGCACGCGCACATGACCCTGGCCCGGCCGCAGCAGCCCGGCCACCGCCTTCAAGGTCAGGCTCTTGCCGGCGCCCGAGGGCCCGAACAACACCACTTGGCGCTGCGTGCACTGCAGCGATACGTCCAACACGAAATCCTGGCCGGCCGCCTGCAGGCGACGCTGCACCTGCAGGTCAAGCCACATCGCGCAGCTCCCGGCGACGCCCGCCCACCAGCCGCGCAGCCAGCAACAGGATCACGATGCAGACCACCGAGGTCAGGATCACCAGCGCATTGGCCTTGCCATCCTGACCGGCCTGCACCGCCTCGTAGATGGCGATCGACAGCGTCTGCGTGCGGCCCGGAATGCTGCCCGCCACCATCAGCGTGGCACCGAACTCGCCCATGGCGCGTGCGAATGCCAGCAGCAGCCCGGCAAGAATGCCACGCCAAGCCAGCGGCAACGTGATGCGGAAGAACACCGCGGCTTCGGACACACCGAGCGTGCGTGCGGCTTGTTCCAACTGCCCGTCCACTTCCTCGAACGCCGCGCGCGCCGGCTTGAACACCAGCGGAAGCGAAGCCACCGCCGCCGCGATCACTGCAGCCTGCCAGGTGAACACCAGGTTGATACCGAACCACGACTGCAGCCACGCGCCGATCGGGCCATTGCGGCCGATCAGCACCAGCAGGTAGTAGCCCAGCACCGTCGGCGGCAGCACCATCGGCAAGGTCAGCAGCGAATCCAGCAGCTCACGGCCGGGAAATCGCCGCCGCGCCAGCAATGCGCCCAGTGCCACGCCCAGCACCAGATTGATCGCGGTGGCCCAGCCGGCCACCTTCAGCGACAACCACAGTGCGCTCCAGTCCAGATCCATGCCTCAGGGCTTGCCGAACCCGTGTTTGACCAGGATCGCCTGGCCCTGTGCCGAACGCAAGAAGGCGGTGAAGCGCCTGGCTTCCGCCTGCTGTGGGCTGGCCTTGATCACGGCCAGCGGATAGGCAATGCGCCCGGGCACCGGCACCGCGAAGGCACGGCGCACGCGGTTGGGCATCGCCTGCGCATCGGTGGCATAGACGAAGCCGGCATCCACTTCACCCCGCGCCACGTAATCCAGCGACTGGCGCACGTTCTGCGTCGTGATGATCCTGCCCTGCACCGACGGCCACAGGCCCGCCGCTTCCAGCGCGCCCTTGGCATAGCGGCCGACCGGCACGCTGTCCGGGTTGCCCAGTGCGATGCGCTGCACACCGGCACCGGCCAGGTCCTTCAAGGTATGCGGCGCAGCCTTGGCCTGCGGCGGCACCACCACCCACAGCGCATTGACCGCGAACACCTCGCGGGTACCGGCCGCCAGCAGGTCCTGCTGCTGGGCCTGGTCCATCGTGGTTTCGTCGGCCGAGGCGAACACATCCACCGGCGCGCCGCGGCTGATCTGCTGCAGCAGCACGCCGGACGCGGCGAAGTTGAAATCCACCTTGGTCCCCGGGTGCGCCTTCTCATAGGCGGCGCCCAGTTCGCGGAAGCTCTCGGTCAGGCTTGATGCCGCCGACACCGTCAGCTCGGCCGCCCAGGCCGGCACCGTGGCCAGCAGGCCCAGCAACAACAGTCCAGCTCGCTTCATCGTCGGCTCCCGGCCAGGTTCAGTTCGGATCGGATTCGTCGGCCACCGCCAGCGCTGCCAGGCGCTCGGGCTGCAGCAGCAGGATCTCGCGCTGCTTCACCGCGATGATCCCATCATCGCTCAGGCGGCGCAGCACGCGGCTGGCGGTTTCCGGCGCCATCCGCAGGTAATTGGCGATCTCGGTACGCGCCATCGTCAGGTTGAAGCGCCTGGCGGAAAAGCCGCGCCGCGCGTAGCGCTCGGACATGTCCAGCAGGAACGCAGCCATGCGTTCTTCGGTACGGTGGTTGGCGGCCAGGGTCGCGACCTTGCCGATCTCCGCGCTGAGCAGGCTGAACAGCTTGGCCTGTAGCCCCGGCATGCGGGTGGCCAACAGGCTGAGCTTGGGGAACGAGATGCGGCACAGGTGCACGGTGTCCAGCGCCACCGCATTGCAGGGAAAGCGTGAACCGTGGATCGCGTTGAGGCCGATCACTTCACCCGGCAGGCTGAAGCCCAGCACCTGCTCGTTGCCCTGGCTGTCATCGACGAAGGTCTTGACCATGCCAGCGCGCACCGCAGCAATCGAATCGAACGATTCGCCAGCGCGGAAAATGTAGTCACCCGCATGGAACGGACCGACATGGTCCACCAGCACGTGCAGATCGCCCAGTGCTGTCTTGTCGTAACCCTGCGACATGCATGCGTCGGAGAACGCACAGGTGCTGCAGAAGTGCAGTGCGTCGCCATCATCGGCGGCGGCGGGGTTGGGTGTGGCCCGGCCGAGACGGCCCTGCGAAGGCGGAATTGAAGACATCGGGGCAAGACTCAAGCGATGGCGGCCGCCGGCCGGAAGCATGCGGCCATCATACGCCACAGCAGGCGCCCTTCTTCGGCCAGGCGCAGTACGCGCGCATCCCACTGCGCCCAGCCGCGTGCCAGCAACGGCGACAACGCGGGCAGCTGTTCGGCAAAACATTCCTCGAACGGTTCATCGTTGCGCCACTCGAAGGCAGCCGCATCGAGGGCGTGGTCACAGGCGATGCTCTGCGCCACTTCGGCCACCAACCGCTCGTCCTCGGACAGGATCAACCCGGCAGACACGCCCATGTGCCCGGCCTGCAGCCGCGCACGCCATTCGCCGAGTTCGTCCTCCAGCCGGTAGAACACCTCGCCGATCTGGCTGCAGGCGGACAGCCCAAGGCCGATGAAATCGCTGCGGTCGCGGCGTGGCACACCGGCAAGATCGCAATGGCGCTGGCCATCGCCCGGACCGTGCGGGTTCGGCAGATCGCCGCGCTGATAGTGATCGCCACCGATCGGTTCATAACCCGCAGCGCGCAGCAGGCGCCAGGCCTGCAGCCAATGGACGGCCGAGGGATGTTCCGGCAGCGCACACGGCGCCGGCAGCAGGATGCGCTCCGGCGCCTCGGCCAGCACCTCGTGCAGCCGTTCAATGAAGCCGGCGTCCTCGCTGCCGGGTACCCGCAACTGGTAGTAGCGCGCGGTGAAGCCCACCTGTCGCGCCTGTGCCAGCAGGGTCGGCCCCGGTGCATCGGCACGATCGATCACGTTCAAGCGGGTGCAGCCCACCGCACGCAGCTGCGCCGGCGCCAGCGCGCTGCCTGCGTCCAGCCGCACCTCCACCTGGGGCCGCGCCACGGTGCGCAGGTGCTGCGGCACCGCATCCAGCAGCTGGCCCAGCTGCGGCGGCGGCAACGTCTCGGCCAGCCCCAGCTGCAGCACCATCGCCACCACTTCACGGTCCTCGGCCAGCGCGTCGGCCTGCAGCCGCAGCGCCAGCAGCAGGGTATCCAGATACGCCTGCGGTGGCGCATCGCGTCCGCCACGGCCGGCCTGGAAGCCGAGCGTCAAGCCACGCGGAATCAGGTGCTCGTTGCTGGCGCGCACGGCGGCGCGCCACCCGCTTTCGCCAAAGCCGGTGCTGAACTGGTCAGCCGGCGGAAACAGCACGTGCCGGGGCTGCCGCAGCAATGCCGCCTGCAGCGCAGTGTCCTCGCTCTCGTCAACGTGGAAGCTCATGGCAGACATCTTCGGGCGTTCCTCTTCGCGTGGCCCTGATTGAAATCAAGCGCGGCGCATCTGATGGTGGCTGCCGGACAGGGGGCAGGACTACCCCCTCCCCCCCAA
>NZ_JBQEMR010000001.1:0-125404 GCF_052045015.1 Stenotrophomonas sp. 22692 | reverse complement strand
CACTACTCCTTCACCCACCGTTTGGTAGTGCTGACCGCTGGCCGGCAAACACCTTCACCCGCCGCGCACCCGCTCGGCGGCGGCCGCATCGATGGCTTCGGGCAGATCGGTTTCGCGGTCGATCTGCGGGAAGTGGCGGCGTTCCATGCGACGGATCGCAAAGTGCATCCACGCCAGTGCAGCCGCCACCAGCACGAACAGCAGCATGAAGCAGCTGCTCCAGATGCCCACCGCGTCATTCAGCGCGCCAAACACGATCGGCAGGATGAAGCCACCCAGGCCACCGATCATGCCGACCACGCCGCCCACCGCACCCACGTGCTTTGGGTAGTACACCGGAATATGCTTGTAGACTGCGGCCTTGCCCAACGACATGAAGAAGCCCAGCACGAACACCAGCACGGTGAACATCACCACCCCGATGGCCAGATGGAAGTGGATCGGGCCATGGATGCCCTTCACCACATACTCGGTATCCGGGTAGGCCAGCAGGAAGGTGCAGATGGCCGACACGCCGAAGGTCCAGTACATCACCCGGCGCGCGCCCATCCGGTCCGACATCCAGCCACCGACCACGCGGAACAGGCTGGCCGGGATCGAATAGCACGCCGCCAACATGCCGGCGTGGCCCACGTCCATGCCATAGGCGCCCACCAGGTAGTGCGGCAGCCACAGCGCCAGCGCCACGAAGCCGCCGAACACGAAGAAGTAGTACAGCGAGAACCGCCAGACCTGCAGGTTCTTCAGCGGCGCCATCTGCTCGGCGAACGGCACCGGCTTCACGCCCTCGCGGCGGCGCTGCTCCAGCGACGGGTCTTCCTTGCTGAAGAGGAAGAACAGCACCGCCGTGACGGCCAGCGCAACGGCCCAGACCTTGGCGACCATGGTCCAGCCGGCCGCCACCATCACCAGCGGCGCCAGCAGCTTGGTCACCGCCGAGCCGATGTTGCCGGCACCGAAGATGCCCAGCGCGGTGCCCTGCTTGCTGGCCGGGAACCACTTGGAGACGTAGGCCACGCCCACCGAGAAGTTGCCGCCGGCGATGCCCACGCACAGCGCGGCAGTCAGGAACTGGGTGTAGGTCTGCGCATAGGTCAGCATCCAGGTGGCCACTGCGCCACACAGCATCACCAGCACCATCACCTTGCGGCCACCGAATTGATCGGACCAGATGCCGAGGAAGACCCGGCTGACCGAGCCGGTCAGCACCGGGGTGGCGATCAACAGGCCGAACTGGGTGTCATTCAAGCCGAGCTGTTGACTGATCTGGATGCCTATGATCGAAAAGATCATCCACACCGCAAAGCACACGGTGAAGGCGAACGTGCTCAGCCACAGCGCACGTTGCTGCTGCCCGGCACTGGCGGGGGCAAGAGCCTGGTTCATGAATTCTCCTGGTTCAAGGGGGGGTTCAGCCGATATCCGCTTCGGCTTCGATCTCATCCAGCCCGCGCACCGGGTAGCGTTCCTGCAGCTGCAGCAGGTAGGCCTGCACTTCACGCTGGCGCACCTGCAGCTCCAGGTAGTCACGCAGCTGCGGCAGCACCGCCTCGAACGGCTGCGGCTGGCCTTCCTCGCGGGCATCGACGCAGACCACGTGGTAGCCCCAGCGTGATTCCACCGGGAAACCGGCCAGGCCCTCGCGCAGGCGGAACACCTGGCGGTCGAACTCCGGCGTGGTCTGCCCGCGCCGCAGCCAGCCCAGGTCGCCGCCTTCGCTGCTGGATGGGCAACGCGAATGGCGCAAGGCGAAATCGGCGAACAGGTGCGGCGACTCCTTCAGCAGCCCGACCAGCCGCTCGCCCTCGGTACGTGCGGCGAAGCGCCCAGCCACGTCGTCGGCCGGCGCGGCCAGCAGGATATGGCGCAGGCGCACGCGGTCGGGCGAGCGGAAGCGCTCCGGGTTCTGCTCGAAGTAGCGGCGGCAGTCTTCATCGGTCGGCACGCGGTCTTCGATCGCATCTTCCAGCAGTTGCTGGATCAGCACTTCCTCGTCGCTTACCCGGTTGCCCTCCGGCGCCTGCAGCCCAAGCCGCTGCGCTTCCAGGCGCAGCAGCTCACGCACCACCAGTGCACGTGCCGCTTCAGCACGAGACTGCTCCGGGCGCATCGCCCGGTGGTGCTGCATCTCGCGGGCGATGTCAGCCTCGCTGATCGCGGTCTCGTCCACGAACAGCCGGCACGGTGCCGGCTGCCCGAGCGAGCGCGGCCCCTGTGCCGCCGCGTCATGGTGGTGCGAATGCGCCTCGGCGGGAACCGGTGCGGCGGAGTCGATCACGGTGATCGGCAGGAATTTCGGCAGGCTGCCCATGGCTTACTCCCGCGGACCGTAGCGCAGCGTGGCCTGGCGGCGGCGCACCACTTGGTAGGGCCTCCACAGGTAGCTGATCGGAATGCTCCACACGTGCACCAGGCGGGTGAACGGCGCGATCAGGAACAGGGTCAGGCCCAGGAAGATATGCATCTTGTAGACCCAGCTGACGCCCTCGATGTAATCAGCGGCACCGGCGCGGAAGGTCACGATGTGCTGCGCCCACTCGGCCAGCTGCACCATCACCCCGCCGTCCAGGTGCCCGGACGAGATGCGGATGCTGTACAGGCCCAGGCACAGCTGCGCGAACAGCAGCACCAGTACCAGGGTGTCACCGAAGCTGCCGGTGGCCCGCACGCGCGCGTTGAACAGGCGGCGTACCAGCAGGATGCTGATGCCGATGAAGCACAGTGCGCCGAACACACCACCGACCACCATCGCCAGCATCTGCTTCTGCGAGGAGGTGATGAAGTGCTCGTACACCGCGTGCGGGGTCAGCAGGCCGACCAGATGGCCACCGAGGATGGCCAGGATGCCGATGTGGAAGCAGTTGCTGCCGATCCGCATGCCCTTGTCCGACAGCATCTGGCTGGAGCCGGTGCGCCAGGTGTACATGGCCTTGTCATAGCGGGCCCAGCTGCCGATCAGTAGCACCGCCACGGCGATGTACGGGTAGTACTGGAAGGCGAATTGATGCAGGGAGTAACTCATGGCTGGACCTCTCGATGCGAAGGACGGGCCGGCGAACGCACGGGCGGCTTGCAGTCTTCGGCGGGGGCTTCGGCGCCGAAGCGCACCGCCTCCTCCTCCCACAAGCGATCCATGGCCTCGGCGGTATCGTCGCGGACTTCCTCGCTGGCACGCTGGCGCAGCGCCTGCAGATCGGCCTTGCCATCACCGGCTTCGACCAGGATCTCGAACAGCGCCCGGTGCGGCAGCTCACGCTCGGCGGCACGCGCCGCCAGCATCCCGGCGATATGGCCGATGTGGTGCAGCCACTCGCGGGCCTCGCTGCCGGGGCGATGGGCCAGGAACTCCAGCAGCAGCGGCAGGTAGTCCGGCAGCTCGCGGGCATCCAGTTCGAAGCCGTTGCGGCGGTAGGTTTCGACCAGGTCGACCATGGCCTGGCCGCGGTCGCGCGACTCGCCATGGATGTGTTCGAACAGCAGCAGGCTCATCGAGCGGCCGCGATCGAAACTGGCCAGCCACGCCGCCTGCGCATCCAGCGCATCGGTGGCCAGCAGCTGCTGCACGAAGCTGCGCAGCTGCTGGCGGCGGGCGGCATTCAACGCCGGGGCGTCGCAGGCGGCGAGCAGTTCCTCGCCGTGCTGCCACAGTTCTTCACGGGGGTAGTCCAGCAGCACCCCGACCAGCTTGAGCACGCTCATCACACCACCTCCTTGCGGCGGTGGTTCGGGCCCTTGTCCACCACGAAGGTGGTGGTCTTGCGCTGGCCGAACAGGTCGGCCGGGCTGTCACCATTGCAGCCGTTGCCGAAGGTGAAGCCGCAGCCGCCGCGCTCGCCGAAGGCGTCGTTGGCGTACTCGCGGTGGCCGGTCGGAATCACGAAACGGTCCTCGTAGTTGGCGATGGCCAAGTAGCGGTACATCTCTTCCACCTGGGCGATGCTCAGCCCGGTCTGTTCCAGCACGGCGGTATCTTCCACGCCGTCCACGTTCTTGGCCCGGCGCCAGGCACGCATCGCCATCAGCCGCTCCAGCGCGCGTACCACCGGCGCCTCGTCACCGGCCGTCAGCAGGTTGGCCAGGTAGCGCATCGGAATGCGCAGCGACGCCACGTCCGGCAGCTCGCCGCTCATGCCCACGCGGCCACGCTCGGCGGCGGACTGGATCGGCGACAGCGGCGGCACGTACCAGACCATCGGCAGCGTGCGGTATTCCGGGTGCAGCGGCAGCGCCAGCTTCCAGTCGATCGCCAGCTTGTACACCGGCGACTGCTTGGCCGACTCCAGCCAGCTGTCCGGGATGCCCTCCTTGCGCGCGGCGGCGATCACCGCCGGATCGTTCGGGTCCAGGAAGATGTCCAGGTGGGCCTGGTACAGGTCCTTCTCGGCCGGCACCGAGGCGGCCTCGGCGATGCGATCGGCGTCGTACAGCATCACGCCCAGGTAGCGGATGCGGCCCACGCAGGTTTCCGAGCACACGGTCGGCTCACCCATCTCGATGCGCGGATAGCAGAAGATGCACTTCTCCGACTTGCCGCTCTTCCAGTTGTAGTAGATCTTCTTGTACGGGCAGGCCGACACGCACATGCGCCAGCCACGGCACTTGTCCTGGTCGATCAGCACGATGCCGTCTTCCTCGCGCTTGTAGATCGCGCCTGATGGGCACGCCGACACGCACGCCGGGTTCAGGCAGTGCTCGCACAGACGCGGCAGGTACATCATGAAGGTCTTCTCGAAGGCGCCGTAGATCTCCTTCTGCACCTGGTCGAAGTTGTAGTCGCGCGAGCGCTTGCTGAACTCCGAACCGAGGATCTCCTCCCAGTTGGGGCCCCACTCGATCTTCTGCATGCGCTCGCCACTGATCAGCGAACGCGGCCGCGCGGTCGGCTGGTGCTGGCTGTCCTTGGCGGTGTGCAGGTTCTGGTAGTCGAAGTCGAACGGCTCGTAGTAATCGTCGATCTGCGGCAGGTCCGGGTTGGCGAAGATCTTGGCCAGCATCCGCCAGCGACCGCCAGCGCGTGGCACCAGCTTGCCGCTGCCGGTACGCACCCAGCCGCCGTTCCACTTCTCCTGGTTCTCCCATTCCTTCGGATAGCCGATGCCCGGCTTGGTTTCAACGTTGTTGAACCAGGCGTACTCGACACCCTCGCGCGAGGTCCAGACGTTCTTGCAGGTGATCGAGCAGGTGTGGCAGCCGATGCACTTGTCCAGGTTCAGCACCATCGCGATCTGTGCACGGACCTTCATCACACCACCTCCTTGGCGGCGGCCGGTACGGCCTCGCCATCTAGCCAATCCACCTTGTCCATCTTGCGCACGATCACGAACTCATCGCGGTTGGTACCGCAGGTGCCGTAGTAGTTGAAGCCATAGGCCAGCTGCGCGTAGCCACCGATCATGTGGGTCGGCTTGAGCACGATGCGGGTCACCGAGTTGTGGATACCACCACGGGTGCCGGAAATCTCCGAGCCCGGCACGTTGATGATGCGTTCCTGGGCGTGGTACATCATCGCCATGCCCGGCATCACGCGCTGGCTGACCACCGCACGGGCGGCGATCGCACCGTTGACGTTGAACAGCTCGATCCAGTCGTTGTCGACGATGCCGGCACTGCGCGCGTCGTCCTCGCTGATCCACACGATCGGGCCGCCACGCGACAGTGTCTGCATGATCAGGTTGTCGCTGTAGGTGCTGTGGATGCCCCACTTCTGGTGCGGGGTGATCCAGTTCAGCACGATCTCCTTGTTGCCGTTCGGGCGCTGGTTCAGCAGCGGCTCCACCGTGCGCGTGTTGACCGGCGGCCGGTAGCTCATGAAGGCCTCGCCGAAGTCGATCATCCACTCGTGGTCCTGGTAGAACTGCTGGCGACCGGTCACCGTGCGCCACGGAATCAGCTCGTGCACGTTGGTGTAGCCGGCGTTGTAGCTGACGTTGTCGTCTTCCAGGCCCGACCAGATCGGAGAGGAAATGATCTTGCGCGGCTGTGCCTGGATGTCACGGAAGCGGATCGCCTCGTGCTCCTTGCCCACGGCCAGGTGGGTGTGCTCGCGCCCGGTGAAGGTGCCCAGCGATTCCCACGCCTTCACTGCCACATGGCCGTTGGTTTCCGGCGCCAGGTGCAGGATCACTTCGGCCGCGTCGATCGCGGTCGAGATGGCCGGGCGGCCCTGGCTTACGCCTTCTTCGTGCACGGTGTGGTTCAACTTGCCGAGGAACTCGACCTCGTGCCTGGTATCCCAGCTCATGCCCTTGCCGCCGTTGCCCTGCTTGTCCAGCAGCGGGCCGAGCGAGGTGAACTTGCGGTACAGGTTCGGGTAGTCACGCTCCACCACCGTCATCGACGGCATGGTCTGGCCCGGAATGGCCTCGCACTCGCCCTTCTTCCAGTCGGCCACGCCGAACGGCATGCCCAGCTCGTTGGGGGTGTCGTGCAGGGTCGGCACCAGCACCAGGTCCTTCTCCACGCCCAGCACGCCCGGCGCCATCTCGCTCACGGTGCGGGCCACCTCCTTGAAGATGTCCCAGTCACTGCGCGATTCCCACGCAGGGTCCACCGCCTTGGACAGCGGGTGGATGAAGGGATGCATGTCCGAGGTATTGAGATCGTCCTTCTCGTACCAGGTCGCGGTCGGCAGCACGATGTCCGAGTACAGCGCGGTGGTGCACATTCGGAAGTCGAGCGTGACCAGCAGGTCCAGCTTGCCTTCCGGCGCCTCGTCGCGCCACTTCACCTCCTGCGGCTTCACTGCGCCCATTTCGCCCAGGTCCTTGCCCTGCAGCCCGTGGCGCGTACCCAGCAGGTGCCGCAGCATGTACTCATGGCCCTTGCCCGAGGAACCGAGCAGGTTCGAGCGCCAGATGAACATCATGCGCGGGTGGTTCTGGCTGGCGTCCGGGTCGGCGAAGGCGAAGTCCAGCGAGCCGTCCTTGAACTTGCCCAGCGCGTAGTCCGCCGGGGCCACGCCGGCCGCTTCGGCCTCGCGTACCAGCTGCAGCGGGTTGCGGTCGAGCTGCGGGGTGCTCGGCAGCCAGCCCATGCGCACCGCGCGCAGGTTCAGGTCAGCCAGGCTGCCGCCGTACTTGCTGGCATCGGCCAGCGGCGACAGCAGCTCGTCCACCTGCAGCTTCTCGTAGCGCCACTGCCCGGTGTTGAAGTAGAAGAACGAGGTGCCGTTCATGTGGCGCGGCGGCTTGCTCCAGTCCAGCCCGAACGCGAGCGGCTGCCAGCCGGTCTGCGGGCGCAGCTTTTCCTGGCCCACGTAATGCGCCCAGCCGCCACCGGTCTGGCCCACGCAACCGCACATGATCAGCATGTTGATCAGGCCGCGGTAGTTCATGTCGTTGTGGAACCAGTGGTTCATGCCCGCGCCGACGATGATCATCGAACGGCCATGGGTCTTGTCGGCGGTACGCGCGAACTCGCGGGCGATCTCGATCACCTCGGCGCGCGACACGCCGGTGATGCGCTCCTGCCACGCCGGCGTGCCCGGCACCATGTCATCGAAGCTCGATGCCACGTTGCCGCCGCCAAAGCCACGGTCCACGCCGTGCTGGGCCAGCAGCAGGTCGTAGACCGTGGCCACCAGCGTCTCGCCGCCGTCGACCGTGACCAGCCGGCGCACCGGAATGTTGCGGTCCAGTACGTCTTCGGCCGGCGCGGCAGTCCAGCCGTCGCTTTCAATGCCACCGAAGTACGGGAAGCT
Source organism: Stenotrophomonas sp. 22692 (assembly GCF_052045015.1). Taxonomy (NCBI): domain Bacteria; kingdom Pseudomonadati; phylum Pseudomonadota; class Gammaproteobacteria; order Lysobacterales; family Lysobacteraceae; genus Stenotrophomonas; species Stenotrophomonas sp. 22692. The sequence goes on along the minus strand of NZ_JBQEMR010000001.1, from coordinate 117,705 downwards.
CACCGCCTCGATGCCGTCGTTGGCGTCGGACAAGCTCAGGCGCAGGCGTGTGTCGGCGCCATTGCTGGCCTTCTCTTCGATGTTCCAGCGGCCCTTTTCACCCCAGCGGAAACCGATGGAGCCATTGGGCACCACGATCTGGCCACTGTTCTCGTCGTAGGCCAGGGTCTTCCAGTCCGGGTTGTTGGCTTCACCCAGTCCGCCCAGCTCACTGGCACGCAGGAAGCGGCCCGCCACCAGGCGGCCATCGTCGCGGCGCTCAAGGCGCACCAGCATCGGCATGTCCGAGTACTGGCGGCAGTAGTCCTGGAAATACTGCGAGGGCGAATCGACATGGAACTCGCGCAGGATCACATGGCCGAAGGCAAAGGCCAGCGCCGCGTCGGTGCCCTGCTTGGGGTGCAGCCAGTGGTCGGTCAGCTTGGCCAGCTCGGAATAGTCCGGGCAGATCGCCACCGTCTTGGTGCCGTTGTAGCGCGCCTCGGTGAAGAAATGTGCATCGGGCGTACGCGTCTGCGGCACGTTCGAGCCCCAGGCGATGATGTAGCGGCTGTTGTACCAGTCGGCCGACTCGGGCACGTCGGTCTGCTCGCCCCATATCTGCGGCGAGGCCGGCGGCAGGTCGCAGTACCAGTCGTAGAAGGACAGGCAGGCGCCACCCAGCAGCGACAGGTATCGCGCACCGGCAGCGTAGGACACCATCGACATCGCCGGAATCGGCGAGAAGCCGACCACGCGGTCCGGGCCGTACTGCTTCACCGTATACAGGTTGGAGGCGGCGATGATCTCGTTGGCCTCTTCCCACTGCAGGCGCACAAAGCCACCCATGCCGCGGCGGGTCTTGTACGAGCGCGCCTTCTCCTTGTCCTCCACGATGCTGGCCCAGGCATCGACCGGGGCCTTGCTCTTGCGGGCTTCGCGCCACAGGCGCAGCAGCGTGCCGCGGATCAGCGGGTACTTCAGCCGGTTGGCGCTGTACAGGTACCAGGAATAGCTGGCGCCACGCGGGCAGCCACGTGGTTCATGGTTGGGCAGGTCCGGGCGCGTGCGCGGGTAATCGGTCTGCTGGGTTTCCCAGGTGACCAGGCCGTTCTTGACGTAGATCTTCCAGCTGCAGGAGCCGGTGCAGTTCACGCCGTGTGTGGAACGTACGATCTTGTCGTACTGCCAGCGGGCGCGGTAACTGTTTTCCCAGTCGCGGCCCTCGCTCTTGGCAAAACCATGGCCATCGGCAAAGGTCTGGGGGTCACGCTTGAAGAACTGCAAGCGATCGAGGAAATAACTCATCGGGGATCTCCCTTTGCGGACATCGGCATCGTGGCTGTGTGTGTCATCTGGCTGCGGTGCGTTTTCATGTCGTCAGCAGGGTGTCTCGGCACCGCGCCGGTAGTACCACCACCAGGTCACGGCCAGGCAGGTGACATAGAAAACAACGAATCCGTACAGCGCCATGTCGGGGCTGCCGGTCAACGTAATGGACGAGCCGTAGCTCTTGGGAATGAAGAAACCGCCGTAGGCACCGATCGCACCGGAGAAACCGACCACCGCGGCCGACTCGATGCTGGCCTGGTGTGCGGCCGTGGCCTTGCCCTCGGCGTTGTCGTTGGCCGACCAGCGCTCATGCAGGGTGCGGAAGATCACCGGGATCATGCGGAAGGTGGTGCCGTTGCCGATGCCACTGAGCACGAACAGCGCCATGAAGCTGAGCAGGAAGCCATGGAAGTTGCCGCCCTGGCCATGGCTGGGCAGGAAGTGCAGCACGCCGAACACCGCCGCGATCATCAGCGCGAACACCCAGAAGGTCAGGCGGGCGCCACCCCAGCGGTCGGCCATGCTGCCGCCCACCGAACGCATCAGCGCGCCCAGCAGCGGGCCGATGAAGGCGTAGGCCAGCGGGTTCACGTCCGGGAACTGGCTCTTCACCAGCATCGGGAAGCCGGCCGAGAAACCGATGTAGGAACCGAAGGTGCCGATGTACAACCAGCACATCAGCCAGTTGTGCTTGCGGCGGAAGATCACCGCCTGCTCGGAGAACGACGAGCGGGCGCTGGTCAGGTCGTTCATGCCGAACCAGGCCGCGATGGCGCACAGCGCGATGGCCGGCACCCAGATGAAGCCGGCGTTCTGCAGGAACAGCGGTGCCCCACCCTCCACCGCGGGCTGCGGTGCACCACCCAGCGCACCGAACACGCCTACGGTGATGACCAGCGGGATCACCGCCTGCGCCACCGACACGCCCACATTGCCCAGGCCGGCGTTCAGGCCCAGCGCCAGGCCCTGCTTCTGCTTGGGGTAGAAGAAGGAGATGTTGGACATCGACGACGAGAAGTTCGCGCCGCCGAAGCCACACAGGATCGCGATGGCCACGAACACCCAGTACGGCGTGGCCGGGTCCTGCACCGCAAAGCCGAGCCAGAGCGTCGGCGCCAGCAGCGACGCGGTGGACAGCGCGGTCCAGCGGCGGCCGCCGAAGATCGGGATCACGAACGAATAGAAGATGCGCAGGGTTGCGCCGGACAGGCTGGGCAGCGCCACCAGCCAGAACAGCTGGTCGGTACTGAAGTTGAAGCCGATCTTCGGCAGGCTGATCGACACCGCCGAGAACAGCACCCAGACCGAGAAGGCCAGCAGCAGCGAGGGGATCGAAATGACCAGGTTGCGGGTGGCAACCCGCTTGCCGGTGCGCTCCCAATAGCCGGGGTCCTCCGGCGTCCAGTCGCTGATGACGCGACCCGGACGGGCAGTGCTGCGGACAACAGGATCGCTACCGACGGTCATACATGGCTCCAAGGCTGTGGAATGACGTGGGTATTGCTTTCAAGTTGTGACCCGTCGTCATGCAGCCATTAGGCCGTGCAGCAACTACGACGGGGTTGATCTGGATCAATCAGGAGCCGGTTTCCACCCTGCCCCTGACAAATGTCAAATCGATGAAGCGGTATTGCGGCGCGTGACTCCGCGCTGGCGCACGCTATCGCGCACGTCTACATCGAACTGCAGCTGAAGCTGGCTGCCATCTTCCAGGGCAATGTCGAATGGCAGGCCATCCCGGCACGGCAGCCGTGCCGCCAAGGCCTCAACTGCCGAGCGCGGCAGTACCAGGCGGCAGAAGGTGCCACCATCGAGCAGTACCGGTTGATCGCCGCCATGCAGCGACACCGCCATGCCCCAGCCCTCGATACCGCCGAAGCGGGTCATGTTCTCGACCGATTCACCGGCCAGCAGGCGCGCCAGTTCGGCCTCATCCAGGCGAAGCCGTACCGATTGGTCCTGCAACTGCACTTTCATGACGCAACATCCTCCCATTGTTCGGGGGTATTGCAGTTGACCAGGCAGGCTTCGTCAACGCTTTCAAGCGCCAGCACGTGCATCTGCAGGCGACGCTGGAACGCCTGTACAGAGCGCGGCCCTTCCGCATCATCCAGCATCGCGGCCAGCACGCTACGAGTGGCATTGTCCACATTCAACAGCATGGGAAAGGGATGCCCGTCAAAGATCGTGCACGCGCCCCGCCCCTCGGCAGCCAGCCGTTGCAGCAGCCGTGGCGCCAGCAACGGCGTATCCACCGCTACCACCCAGGCCGGGCTGTCGGGCATCTGCTGCATCACGCTGTGCAACCCTCCCAGTGGGCCGCAGCGCGCAACCTGATCGGGGATGCCACCGAAGGTCGGATAGTCACCGCTTACCCATACCCGTTCGGCGCCAGCCTGCATCAACAGGCCACGCATGTGTTCCAGCAGCGTGCGGCCCTGCCACGGCAGCAGTGCCTTGTCGCGACCCATCCGGCTGGACAGGCCACCGGCCAGTACGATGCCGTTGATGCTCATCGCAGTAGAGCCACGCCATGCGTGGCTGCGTCGGCATCAATGTTGATGATCATGCGCATGGTCATCGGCATGTCCGGGTTCGCTGTCCACGTGACACAGGCTGCAACCCTCGCTCCACGCGCTGTCGCCGTCCTCGTAATGCTCCTGCTTCCAGATCGGGCACTGGTGCTTGACCACCTCGATCAACTGCCGGCAGGCGCGGAACGCCTCGTCCCGGTGCGGGCTGCCGGCGGCCACCACCACCGCCACATCACCAATGCCCAACCGGCCCTTGGCATGGGCCACATACAGTATCAGCTTCGGGCCAAACGTCGCCTCGACCTCGGCGGCCAACCGCTTGAACTCGTTCAACACCAGCGGCTCGAACAGGTCGTAGGTGATCCCGGTCACCGGCCGGCCGATGTTGACGTCGCGCACCTTGCCGATGAACACATCGATGCCACCGAAGCCCGGATCGGATACCGCCGCGATGCCTTCGGCCGGATCGATCGCCGCCTGCGCGCGGTCCACCACCTTCGCGATGATCTTCTCGCTCATCGCTCAGCCCCCGCTCACCGGGGGCAGGATCGCCACACGGCCATCCTCGGGCAGCGCCTCGTGGTCGCGCAGCACGCGTTGCTGGTCGGCGAACGCCGAATAATCCAGCAGGCCGGCACGGAATCCCGGCCAACGCAGCGGCAGCAGCTCGCGCAGCGCCTGGCGCAGATCGGCCACGGTGCCACCGGCCACATCCACGGCAATCTCGCGGCTGGCATCCAGATCGGAAAATGCACCGAACAACTGCAGATTCACCTGTTTCATCATGACTCCTGGCTCACCAGCTGCACCGGTTCGTGGTGACCCCAGCCCTGCACGCGCACGTAGGTGCCGGCGCTGGCCAGGTCACCCTCAGCCTCCAGCACCACCCAGGCGTTGGCCTGCAGCATGGACATCAAACGGAACGACTCCTGCCCGGCCAGCACGCGCGCACTCAGGCGACCCTGCGCATCCACTTCCACCCGCGCCCGCGCGTGGAAGCGCAGGCCCGGCGGCGTGCGCACGTCGGCCTGCAGCGGCAACGTCAGCACCGGCTCCGGTGCCAGCCCCAGCAGGCGGCGCAGCACTGGCTCGATGAAGAAGCGCTGGCCCACGGCAGCGGAGACCGGATTGCCCGGCAGGCCGAAATACAGCGCGCCGTTGGGCAGCACTGCAAACAGCAACGGCTTGCCCGGGCGGATTGCCACCTTGTGGAACACGATGCGCGCACCCCGGCCGCGAAGCGCGTCGGGAATGAAATCGTAGCGGCCGGCCGACACCGCGCCTGTGCTGATCAACAGCTGCGCACCCGCTTCCAGCGCTTCATCCAGGACCGCGTTGAACGCCGCCACCTCATCGCCCACCGTGCCCTGCCAGACCACCTCGGCACCGGCGGCCTGCAGGCGGCCGACCAGATACGGCCGGTTGCTGTCACGAATCTGCCCGGATGCCAGCGGCTGCGCCGCCTCGGTCACCAGCTCCTTGCCGGTAGCAATCACCGCCGCCTTTGGCCGCGCCACCACCGCCACCTCGCCCACGCCGATCGCATGCAGCAAGGCGCGCGCGTTGATGTCCAGCACCTGCCCGGCCTGCAGCACGCGCTCGCCGTCGCTCACATCCTCGCCACGCAGGCGCACATTCTGGCCCGGCTTTACCGTGCCCTTCAGGGCAATGCGGGTCGGGCGACCATCCTCGCTGGCGAGGATCTCCACATTCTCGACCGGCACCACCGTATCCAGCCCGACCGGCATGCGCGCACCGGTCATGATTTCCCAGGCACCCTCGCCGCCTTCGGCGCCGGCATCGCCTGCTGCCTGCCAGCCCTGCACAGCGAACTCGGTACCAGCTTCGAACGTCGCGCCGTTGGCGCGCAGCGCGAAGCCGTCCATCGCCGAATTGTCGAACGGCGGCAACGACTGCCCGCTGTGGATGTCACGGGCCACCGTGCGGCCCGCGGCCTCATGCAGCGGCAGATGCTCGGCCGGCAGCGGCGTGGCCGCGTCCAGCAAGTGCTGCAGGGCTTCGCTGTAGGGGATCATGCGTGGCCATCCCCCTCGACCATCGCCAGGGCGTGGCCCAGTACCGGCGCCAGGATGTCCAGGCACTGCGCCGCCGCCTTCGGGCTGCCGGGCAGCGCGAACACCAGCATGTTGCCCAGCTGCACCACCTCGGCGCGGCTCAGCCAGGCCATCGGCGTGTGCTGTGCACTCAGTGCCCGCACCATCTGCGCCAGGCCATGTACCGGCCGCGCGTTCAGGGAACGCAGCGCCTCCGGGGTCAGGTCACGCGGGCCCAGCCCGGTACCACCGGTACACAGGCACAGGCGCACGCCCTCGGCGGCCAAGGCCTGCAGGCGGCCCGCCAATGGCTCGATGCCATCGGGCAACACCTCAGCGGCCACCACCTCGCCGCCCAGCTTTTTCAGGCCGGTCACCAGGGTCGGGCCAGAGATATCCTCATAGGTACCGTCGCTGGCGCGATCGCTCAGCGTGATCACCGCGCAGGCCGCGCCCTCCAGGCCCTTCGGCGCACGCGGCTTGAAACGCGTGCGCTCGGCATCGTCCATGCCGTCGGGGTGCAGCCAGACACCGCGCTTGCCGCCTTCCTTGAACAGCAGGCGGATGCCTTCGATGCGCAGGGCCGGTTCCACCGGCTTGCTCAGGTCGTACAGGGTAAGCAGCGCCGCGTTGACGCCGGCCAGTGCCTCCATCTCCACGCCGGTGCGCGCCTCGCTGGCGCACTCGCACCACACGCGGATCGCCTGCCGTTCCGGTACCGGCGCGCAGAACACCTGCACCAGTTCCAGCGGCAGCGGATGGCACAGCGGCATCAGCATCGAGGCCATCTTGGCGCCCTGCAGGCCGGCAATCTCGGCCATCACCAGCGCATCGCCCTTGGGCAGGCGGCGCTCGACGATCAGCGGATAGGCCACTGGACCGGCATGCAGCTCGCCCACCGCCACCGCACGTCGGCGGGTGATGCGCTTGTTGCGGACATCGGCCATATGGAAGGCCGCATTCAATTCCCCACTCATCGTGTTGCTCATCCTCCGATGGAGGCCAGGTGCGGGGTCAGCCCGGTCTGGCCCTGGTGCAGTCCATGCCCGGCCGCTTTCAGGCCAAGCTGTGTGGTGATGCGTGCCAGCAGTGCGTCATGGTCATCGTCGCTCTGCAGCAGCGGGCGCAGCGGCACGCCGAACTCGCCGAACAGGCACAGCCGCAGGTCGCCCTTGGCGGTCACCCGCAGGCGGTTGCAGCCCTTGCAGAAGTCGCGTGAATACGGGGCGATGATGCCGATGCTGCCGCGATGGTCAGGGTGGCCGAACTCGCGCGCCGGACCGGCATCGGCGGCGCGCGGCCGTTCGTGCCAGCCAGCCGCCAGCAGCTGCTCGATCACCACGTCGGCGCGCAGGTGGTGGCGCTGGAAATAGGCTTCGTTGTCGCCGGTGCGCATCAGTTCGATGAAGCGCACGCTGAAGGGACGATCGCGCAGGTAGTCCATCCACTGCGGCAGCTCGTCGTCGTTCAGGCCACGCAGCAGCACCGCGTTGAGCTTGATCGCCGGCAGGCCCAGCGCCTGCGCCAAGGCCAGGCCCTGTTCGATCTCCGGCAGGCGGTCATGCCCGGTGATGGTCCTGAAGCGTTCGCGCTGCAGGCTGTCCATGCTCACGTTCAGCGCGGTCAGGCCGGCGCGGTGCCACCCCGGCAGGCGCCGCGGCAGCAGCGTGCCGTTGGTGGTGATGGCCACCTTGCGGATGCCCGGCACCGCCGCCACGGTGGCGATGATCTCATCCAGGTCCTTGCGCAGGCTGGGCTCGCCACCCGTCAGGCGGATCTTGCTCATGCCCAGCGCGGCAAACGCACGCACCAGACGCGCGATTTCATCCACCTGCAGGAAGCGCGGGCGGCCATCGGCCTGGTAACCGTTGGGCAGGCAGTAGCTGCAACGGAAGTTGCAGGCTTCGGTCAACGACAGGCGCAGGTACGGAAAGCTGCGTCCGAAACCGTCGGTGAGTTGGCTCATGGCTGGTCCACCTTGTTGCTCCACCGTCTTGCCTGTGCCCGGAACGGCCCGGATACCCTCGCCTGCTGGAACGATTGCCAGAGTACGCGGCCTTCAGTTCCATGGGCATGACTTAAATCAATCGTCTTCGGCCCCGCGCGGCAGGCGTTATGGCAGCATGCGGCTTTCCGTGCAGCGGGCGTGTGACAACCCTCATGATGATGAACGATTTCCAGCAACTGCTGCATGCCGCCGGCCAGCAGGCTGAACCGCAACGCTTGCTGTTCGTATTCGTGCGCGCCGAGCTGCCCGAATCGCCCACCGGTGACCAGCGCGACCGGCATGACCGCCGCGAGGGCGGCACCCTGTCGCCGGTGCTGTGCGTGGACAAGCTGCCGGACGAGGTGCCCAGCTTCCAGGCGCTGGCGGCCGAGTCGACCACCACCGGCATTGACTGGGACCTGGTGTTCGTGGCGGCACTGGATGGCAGAGGTGGTTTCGCACCCAACAGCGACGAAGCCGCGCGCCCGCTGAAGCTGATGGTCAACGCCATCCACGACGGTCAGATCGGCCGCTTCGCCGCCTTCGACCGGGGCGGCGAGCCTGTCCAGTTCTATTGAGCCACCAGCTGCAAGGTCAGAAAGAAGATCACCAGCACAGTGTTCAGCCCCCAGGCCACGGTCAGCCCGCGCGCCGCCACGCCCAGGTTGGGGTTGTGCGCGGCGGGCGCCGCCCGCCAGACCGCCGGGATGATCCAGCCGGTATAGAGCAGCAGCACGGCAAATACCCCCAGCAGCAGCGGGGTGCGCTGGTTGGCCAGGGCCCAGAGGGCCACCGCCCACAGAATATTGCTGGGAATGACGCCCTGCAGCCAGAAAACACTCCAAAGGCGGGAACGGCCCTGAGTGTCGGGGGTTGGGTGCAGCGAAGCGGTCGCGGTCATAAGTCTCCTTCTGTTTAGGAAACGTGCTGAACAAGCCTGCGCTTGGTGGCTGGGAACGTCAAGGAACAACGGAATCGGTAGCGCCGGGCCATGCCCGGCGGAATCCTCCATGTTCATGCGCCGTCGGCTCGCCGGGCGTGGCCCGGCGCTACCGGTCCTGTTATCCCTGTCGCCATCGCCCCTCCCCACCCGCCCCCTTCCTCCTTCCAACCTCGACACCTGTCGCAGATTGCACGGTGCGGGCGGATCACCGCGCCAGCCTGTGCTGGCAGTGCTTAACAGCGTGGGAGAATGCCGAAAGCGTCTCCAATCGAGTGATGTTTGCAACTCTTCTGATTGGCATTGCACAGCGCCAAGGGCTCAGATGGCGTGCCACCGGAAAAGGGTGGCCGGGCTTCGAATCCCGTGTTGGCCTTGAGTAAGTGCGCTTGCCAGCCGGCGTCACCATGCGTGGCGCCGGCTGGCAATCCGACTGCCGGCTATGGCGGGCGGTGCGTTGGGGGCGTTCGCGCCCGCCGGCTTGAGGCCAACCCGGATTCGAACCACGTACCGCCCGCCACCTTTCGGGTGGCGGCTACCGATTGCCCTGCACGGAGCCTCGCCATGAACGAATCGGACTTCCCGCATCTGCACGCTTACCGCAGCACCGCCGGCGACGACGGTTCGCCACAGGCTGCGCCTGCGGTGGACAGGAACACCTTCATTGCCAATCTCCACCGCATCGGCTCCGGTGCGGCGGCCGACGGACAACCCTGGCCGGAGCGGCACCAGCTGCCCGGGCGCTGCCTGGCTCTGGCCGATGCCGATTGTGCGTTGAGCGGGTTGCGGGTGGTGCTGGAAATGCTGCTGGCGGCGGAACGCACGCGGCAGAACGGCGAACCGGAAGAGTACGTGGGCGACCGGGTGATGGAGGGATTGGTCATGGCCTGCCAGTCGTTGTGCGCGCAGGCGGTGGGGCGGTTGCAGCCCGAAGGGTGAGCGCGATGCGCAACGCCCTTAAGCGAGGAACGCTTTCAGCAGGCGTCAATGCTCGCTGAAAGCGCCCCTCAGATCGACGCCGATGATCGGTGAGAAGTCCGCCTTCCACAGCTCCAGCTCGAAGAGCTGATCGTGATTGTCCAGGCACAGGGTGACTCTCACCGGCACGCCGTCGGCATCGGCAAGCATCGCCGTGGCAATGTCACTTCCGAAGACCTGGGTCGTGCTGGACAGGAACACTACACCCCCAAATCCGACGACCTCCACGTCCTCCACCTGGGCTAGCGCCAGATCCTTCAACAACCGTTCGGACAGCTCGGTCGCCCCAGGCAGCAGCCTGTGGATGAGGGAGACCTCGTCGGGGGTGAGGAATCTGGGCACGGGATGTCCTTCAGAGCACCGCGCCCGCCATCAGCAGATGCTCGATCCGCCATGTCTTGGCGTAGATGAGAATGACGCTTCCGGTCGAGCGGGTCTCGATACCGAAACACTTCAGGCCGGACAGCGGATAGCCGACCGCTTTCCAACGATCAAGAAGATCAGCAAGTCCCGGCTCGTTATCGTCAACCCTGGCGAACTCAATTCGCTCTTCACCCAGTAAAACTGGCAGAGCGTTCTGCGCGAGCAGACATCCTGTGCAGCATGAGCCGGATAGGAAACAGCCATGACAACGCATCGATGGAGAACTTCTTCCAGCGACAGTAGCGGGAACATACAAAGCAGAGGATCTAAAGCAATCACGACGAGACACGCGCAAACGTCGCCCTGCACATCGAGATGTTCTAGAACCCAAGACAGCGCCACCGCTCCAGCGACGAGCCGCCCCGATAAAGTTCGAGACGCAGCAGGCACTTGGCGGCTGATGGCTACCCGGGAAACACTGGACGATTAACCTTTGGATCAGGCGCCGCCCAGCTTCTTAACATTCTTCTCCTTCACCACGTCCAGCATCGATTTGACCGCCTCAACTCCAAGATTCAGGGCCACTATTAGAGAATCGCAAAGTTTCAGATCATGATCATCCAACGCCGGGACTAGTTCCTTCAGCAACTTCAGCGCTAGATCCGTCTTCCCCAATAGCGCCAATGCAGTTGCATGATTGATATGAGCGTGAGCACCTCTCAAGCCCCGCGTCTCGAGAAATGATGCAAATTCCATCAAGGTCATTGAAGACTTCGCTTCAATAACGTTTCGCAGCTCGATCGATGAAAGAATGCTCTCAACCACATCATCGTCTGCCATTTGATCCCTTCCGATAAACGGCCGATCCGCGATTCGGCTGCTGTAGGAAAGATGCGGCCCAAAGGAGTCAAACAATGGAAATACAAAATTCCATACATAGAGCCCCCTTGGGACGAACTCCAGAACAATTCCTTGTGCCACATAGTCATAGTCACTTCGGAAAAAATATCCGCTTGACCCGCCGATCAGGCCGGACCTTTTCCGCAGAAGGCTGCAAATGTATCGCTTGTTCATCTTATCAACGGCCTTCAGGCTTAAGTTCCACCACGAGAGTTCCCTCGGGGAGATTCTTGACGTACTTATTGTACTGATCCCAGGAGATGTAAGCCCAACCAGTCTTCAGATCGAAGATGGCTTGAGGTGCATCAACTGGGCCGTACACAGCGTCCGCCCGTGAGGACCCCGGGTACCCATACCTAACAACCCTACGGCCAGCGTAGCTCACCTCAGTCGCATACTGAGACGTCGGGCATGTGGTATCCACCAGGCGCTTGAACTCACTATGGATGAGCGTTCCGCGTATCCAAGGCAGTGAGCAACGCCATCCACAGGTGGCGTCGATGGTGGACGCTGCTTGGTTTGCCAGCCTCTGGAGCCGATTTCCGACCGCCTGCAACTCCGGTGAAACAGGTACGGCCTGAGGTATGTATTTTCTATCGGCCAAGCCTAGCGAATCGACACGGCCAGTGGGATCTCCGCTTCCATACGCGAACGAGTTCAGTCCACCCATCAACCCAATCGGATCGCTCTGGGTATACCGCCCCACTGCCGGGTCGTATTCCCTCCGATAGTTGTAGAACAGCCCACTCGCATCCGTCGCCTGCTGCCCGGCGAAGCGCAGCGCCAACTCGAACGCCACACCATCGCCATCCGGATCAAGACTCGGAATCTGGTTGCCGAACACCTCGCTCTTGTTGCTCCACTCCCATATCGAGACATTCCGCACCGGGTCGATCACCACGCGCGGCGTGCCCAGATGATCCGGCTGCACGTAGGCCAGCTCCGGCACGCCGGTAGCCGGCGTGTTGATCAGCGCCACCGGATAGTTGTCCAGCCAGATGGCCTGCTGCTGCGCCTGGCCCGTGGCCGAGTAGTTACCGAGCCACTGCCCGGCCTCGTCGTACAGGGTGATCTGAGCCGCACCACCGGCTGGGGTGCGCAGCACGCGCTCGCCGCGGTGGTTGTAGGCATAACTTTCCAGCACGGCATCGCCCTGCTTCACGGCGTTCATGCGGTTGGCATCGTTGTAGGTGAACGTCTTGCCGCCGATGCTGGTGGTGTTGCCCACCGCGTCATGGTTGCGCGCCTCGCCATCCACGGCGGTCAGCCGGTGGCTGGTTGCGGGATAGGTGTAGCTGGCGGTGCCTGCTGAGGTGGTCAGCGCAGTGCGATTGCCGGTGGCGTCATAGGCATAGGTTTCAATCGGCGTGCCGGTCGCGCCGTCCTGGGTCTGGGTCAGTCGGCCCAGCGTGTCGTAGGCGTACTTGGCCAGCACCGTCGAGCCTGCGCCATTCTTCAGCTCAGTGATCGAGCCGACCGGATCATAGCCATAGCCCAGCGACAGGCCGCCTGCAGCCGGGTCATGCACCGCTTGCGGGCGATAGTCCAGGTCCAGCGGACGCTGCAGCTGGCGGCCATTGCCATAGGTCCAGCCGGTCGCCGGGCCGAAGGCCGCATAGGTCACGTTGTTCACCACGATCTGGCGCGCCTGGCCGGGGCGGGTCAGGCCGATCTGGCTGATGCGGCCCTGGGTATCGCGCACGTAGTCGGCCACGCTGCCGTCGGGGTAGGTCAACGCGGTCAAGCGACCCGTCTTGCTGTAGGCATAGCGCAGGGTGCTGGCCACACCATTGACGGTCTGCACCTTGCGGGTGACCTGGCCGAAGCGGTCATGGCAGTACTGGGTGCTGCCATTGGCGTGCAGCACCTGCCCCAGGCGGCCCTTGGCAAAGCGCTCGTCGGCGGCACAGGCGGCCGGCGCCACGTCATAGCTGTAGCCCACGTCCAGATTGGGGTCCGGGTAGGCGATGCCGATCAGGCGGTTGAGTGCATCGTAGTGATAGGTGGCAGTGATGCCGCGTGCATCGGTGGCCGTCTTGCGGTTGCCGGCGGCGTCCACGGTGAAGCTGCTGGCGCCACTGTCCGGGCTGACCTGCCCGGTCAGGTCACCGAATCCGTTGTAGGCGTAGGTGGTATGCAGGCCCTTCGGGTCAGTGACCTGGGTGACCTGGTCCAGCGCGTTGTACTGGCTGCGGATCTCGGCGGCCACGCCACCCACGTCCTGCAAGGTCTGGGCCAGGCGGTTCAGCGGGTCGTACTGCTGGCTGGTCACGCGCTGCAGGGCGTCGGTCACGGTCTGCGGGTTGCCGTTAGCATCGTAGGCAAAGCCGGTAGCGTGGTTGCCTGCGTCCTTCAGTGCGGTCAGCTGGCCGAGTGTGTTGAACGTCCGTGCGAGGGTACGGCGCAGGGTACCGCCTGCATCGAGCGTGTCTTCCTTGAGGCGATTGCCGGCATTGTCCAGCGTGTAGTGAATCGTGTTGCCCGCGTTGTCCTCGATATCGGTCAAGCGCAGCGCCGCATCGTAGACATAGGAAACGCTGCTGCCGTCGGGCTCGGTGATCTGTTGCACCTGGCCGGTCGGCCAGTAGCTGATCTGGGTGACCCGATTCTCGGCAGTGGTCGCGCCACGTACGGTGACCGAGGTTGGCCAGCCGCGAGCATGGTAGGTGTAGTCGGTGACCACGCCGTTGGCATCCTTGACCGACAACGGCCGTCCGAAAGCGTCGTAGGCCAGAGTCTCGACCGTCTGGCCCAGCGCATTGGTCACGCTGCGCAGGTCGCCCTTGCGATAGGTGCAGGCACCTCCCGTCGCGCACCCTGCATCATCCGCCGAGTAATAGGCATAGGTAACGGCATCGGCCACATCCGTGCGCGGGCCATCCACACTCTTCAGCAGCCCCTCCACCGGGCAGCTGCCTGCCGCTGCCACATCAGCGGCTTCGCAGTACGTGTAGTTGGTGATGCGCGTCTGACCGGAAGCGGTGTCGGTCACGGTGTTGGCCGTCGGCTGGCGTCGGGAATTGAAGGCCGTGCGGGTTTCGCGGCTACCGATCCGGGTGGTCAGTACCGCATTGGTTTCGACGTCGCGCGCCGTGGTCACCACACGCTGCTCGGGAAAGCCGACCGCTTCGGTCACGGTATGGATGCTGACGGCACGACCGCTCACCGGATCGGTGCCCTGCGCATAGGTGTGCTTGGTCTGGATGCCGCGGCGATCGGTGTAGGTATTCAGACGCCGGCGGAAGTCGACACTCTGGTCGTAGTAGGTTCGGCTGACGGTTCCCTGCGAATCCGTCAGGCCGGTCACCTTGCGCGACGGAGCGCTATCGCCTCCGGGTGTCAGGGTGTAGTCGGTCTGCCGCCCCAGCGCGTCGGTCACCACCGCACCGCCATTGGGGCTGTAGGCCAGCGTCACGCCATCGGCACCGCCGGCATGCTGACTGGAGATCACACGACCGATGGAATCGTAGGTGAAGGTGCTGTAGCGGCGACCGTCCTCGGCGGTGATGCCGGTCAGGTGCTGGGGGAAGTCCTGGTTCTCGTAGTGATACGTCCGCACACCACCACCCGCATAGGTCACCGTGGCGACCTGGTTCTGCGGCGTGTAGGTATAAGTGGCGAGCGGAATGCCTTCGACCAGCACCGAACTGATCAGCGCCTCATAGTCGTTGGACTGGTAAACGAACTCGAGCGTGCGGCCACTGCTGTGGGTGACGGCTGCAAGGCGGTCGCTGTCGTCATAGATGTAGGTCAGCGACGTGCCATCCGCGAAGCGCTTGGCGGCAAGACGCCCGTCCGCGCCGAAGGTAGAGATGGAATCGGCCGTGTACAGTGTCCAGTTGCCGTTCTGGACCAGACGATCGCCACTGTCGTCGTCCGCCTCATAGGCTTGCCCGATCTTCTTGAATGCACGCTGGAAACCAGTGCTTTCAATGATGCCCACACTGTCAACGCCATCCAGTGCCAGGTGGGCGCCCAGCGAATGGGTCCAGCCATAACCGACGCCACCGGATGAGGTGGAGATGCCGGAGTGATAGAAGCGCGTCAGCGCGATCCAGCCCAGATCGAAGTCCGGCGCGATCTCGTACTTCTCGCCCGTTTTGACATCACATGGGTTGCCGACATTGCCGTCGCAGGTACCGCCGTTGGAGGCCGGGTCCTTGTCGGGAATCGGACTCATGTTCGCCGCTGCATCGTTGCGGGACATGGGGCAGCTACCGTTGCCGCCGTCCTTGTCGCACTTCTGCGACTTCGAGGTAATGGTTGCAACGAATTCTTCGCTGACGCAGGCGTTGTGTGTGTTGGACCACTGCGTGAAGGGGATCGGGCAGTTCAAGCGTCGCATGCGAGCAAGCCCTGTCGTTCCTGCGTCGAAGGGCACGCACGGAGACTCCGCCGAATTGCTGCCCAGCATGCCGGTGACCCGGTACTCCCTGACCTCCGAAATTCCGTCCATCCCTGGAGCAGTTGGGCCCCATTCTCCTTCCGGCACAGCAGTTTCCCCAGGACACTGGGGATTGATGTCCTGCAAGTCTGCAATGAGCGCTTCCAGCACTTCCTCTTCGGACAAGAAGCCACCATCACCCGCGCCGTAGTAAGTCCAGTCAGGGTCGGAGGGCTGCGTCTTTCCCATCCAGTAGGTAATCGACGTATTTCCGTTCAAGTCCACGACTTTCGACTTGATCTTGTCGACGTACTGCCAGCCGAACTGGAACTCCGGCGGGAAGGGGCTGGGCGCCGGCAGATTCTTGATGCCGGCCACCGCCGCCTGCTGGGTTTTGTACTGGGTCGCGTCGCCGCCGGGCTGGGAAATACGCCAGGTGATCTTGCTTTCCTGCGCCTGTACAACAGCCGGCGCAATGCAGCCAACGGCAACAATCGCCAGCACGGCACACGAAATGGTCTTCAGTCGTTCCAACATCCCTGTTCTCCTTCCTGGACGAACACAGCGCCGGCGGGAACGAGAACGCGAAGGTGTTCCCCGCGTCATGCTTCGGATCGTCCCTGGTCCGGTATGCGGCAGTGCTACATGCCGCCTTTATCGTTGAAGACGCTTGCACGTTCAAGTGTGGAGCCGCGTAACCGGTCACAGATTCAAGCATCCGTGGCCATTCAGCGGCCTACGCCGGGCTCCCATGACTTCTTCTACAGGGAGTCCGTGTTCATAGCTCACATCACTACCAGCACAATCTGCCGCACGCGCCCTGCTCTTCTCGGGATTCACGCGCGGCTCGCACCGCTACCTGGCAACCGGCCACACCCTCCAGCGCGAGGATCCTGCTGCGGTGGTGGCCGCGATTCCATCGGTCTCCGACACCTCGAAGTAGCCGTTCCGGGCAACGGCTTCCCCCATTGTTCCCCGCTACTGCCCGCGCAGCCGCACGGCAAAGTACCGCGCCGGGGAAAGGCCAAGCGCTTTCTTGAACATCGTGATGAAGGCCGTCACCGACTCATAGCCCAGCGTCTCGGAAACGCGTTGTACCGGTGCGCCCGCGGCGAGTTCACGAATGGCGATGAGCAGGTGCAGCTGCTGCCGCCAGCGTCCGAAGGACAAGCCCGTTTCTCGCTCAATCAACCGGGTCAGCGTGCGCTCGCCCAGGGCCAGGCGCACGGCCCACTGGCTGATGGTGCTGCGGTCTGCCGGATCAGCCGACAATGCCGCAGCCAATGCACGCACCTTCGGGTGATGGCTGACCGGCAACGACAGGTGCTCGGCAGGCATCTGTACCAGCTCGTCCAGCAACACCCGCGCCAGCCGGTCGGTGTGGCTGCCATGCGGGTAGTCCAGCGGCGCGTCGGCCAGGTGCAGGATCATCTCCCGCAGCATCGGGGAGATCGCCAGCGTCACGCACTGCATGGGCAGATCGACGATGCCGGGCTCGACGAACAGATAGCACAGGCGCGCGTTGGCGGTGGCGCGATTGCTGTGCGGCATGCCACCCGGAATCCAGACGCCACACTGGGGCGGCACGATCCACAACGCGCTGGCCACTTCGCAGGTCACCGCCCCATGCAGCGCAAGAATGAGCTGGCCCTTGCGATGCTCATGTACGGGAATCTCCGCGTCGTGCTCGGCCACCTGCAGGCGGCTGGCGACCGCCGGGCGATCGGTCTCGTCCGGGTCCAGGTCAAAGCCGGGGAGCGAAATGCGAGCCATTCTCACATTGACCGGTTTTAGCGATTGGTTGTCATTGTAGCGAAATTCGCCAGTGCGGCCGATCACTAGCATGACCCGCATGCACCTCCCCACACCTTTTCTTCCCCACCTGTTCCAGGCATTCGCCCGGTTGAAAAGCCCTGCCCTCAGGACCGACCAGGAGGCGGTGCTGTTCTCACTCAAATGCCTGCTCGCCGCGTCGCTGGGGCTGTATGTCTCCCTGCGGATCGGCCTGAACCGCCCGTTCTGGGTGATCGGCACGGTCTATCTGGTGTCGCAGCCCCTTTCCGGGGCGACACTCAGCCGCGGCCTGTTCCGTCTGCTCGGCACCGTGGGCGGGGCCTTCGCCACCGTCGCACTGGTGCCACGATTTGCCAATGCCCCCCTGGTGCTGAGCGCCGCGCTCGCGGCGTGGATGGCGCTGTGCCTGTACCTGGCGATGCTCGACCGCACGCCGCGTGCGTATGCGTTCCTGCTGGCCGGCTATACCACCAGCCTGATTGGGTTTCCTGCGGTGATGGTGCCGGGAGACGTGTTCACCATCGCCATCACGCGGGTGCAGGAAATCGCCATCGGCATCCTTGCCGCAACGCTGGTCCATGCGCTGGTGCTGCCGCGCCGGGTCTCGATGCGCGTGCACGTACGGGTTGCTGCCGTGCTGGATGATGCGGAACGATGGACACGGGACATGCGCGCCGGTGCATCGGACATGGTACTGGCGAGGGACCGCTCGAAAGTGGCCGCCGACCTGCTCGAGCTGCATGTGCTGTCGATCCACCTGCCCTACGACAGCGCCCACGGCGTGGCGCAGGTGCAGATCCTGCGCGCCCTGCACGACCGGATGCTGGACGTCCTGATGCTGTCCAGCGCGGTGGAAGATTCCATCGACCGGCTGCGTTCACCACAGGCCGGCGCGATGGATGCAACGGGCTGGCGCGATCTGCTGCAGGCCGGCCTCGCCGCGCAACAGACCGAGCTCGACCTCGCCCACGCCGACTGCCGCGTGCTGCAGGCGCAACTGCACACTGCCCGTCCCGACTGGCGTCGGCATGTGCCTGCCCGCCTTGCGCGACATGTGCAGGGTGCGGTACTTCACCGGGATCATCGGCTTGCCCTGCGCAGCGCGCTGGGCGCGTTCGCCGGCATCCTGCTGAGCTGCGTTCTGTGGATCGTCACCGGCTGGTCGGAGGGCGCCACGGCGGTATCCATCATCGGCACGGCGTGCGTGCTGTTCGGCACGATCGAAGCGCCTGCGCCGCATGTCATGCGCTATCTGGTCGGGTCGTTGATCGGCGTTGCCGTCGGCCTGCTCTACGGTCTGCTGATCTTCCCCGCGTTGTCCGATTTCCTCGGCCTGATTGCCGCGCTGGCGCCGGTGCTGCTGCTGTGCGGATCGTTCCTTGCCCGGCCGCCCTTCATCATGGCCGCCCTGGGCGTGGTACTGACCTTCCCGCTCATCGCGGGCCTCGGTGCGACCAGCACGGTCAACATCGTCGGCGCACTCAACAACAGCGTTGCGTTGTTCGTGGGTACGACGGTGGCACTGTGCAGCATGCAGCTGTTCCAGACCGCCGATGCAGGCCGCAACCGCGCACGGCTGGAGCGTTCGATCCGCCGGGACATCGCACGACACGCCGCCGGACGAGGTGATGTGACCCGAGCCTGGCTCAGCCGCATGCTGGATCGCATCGGGCTGCTCGCTCCCAGGTTGCAGGGCCGTGCCAGCGCAACACACGACCTGCGGGCATTGTTTGCGGACGTTCGTGCGGCACATGCATCCAACCAGCTCCGCGCTCTGGAAGAGTATCTGGACAACCCACACGTACGGCCGCTTCATGCGGCGCTGATCGAACGCGTCGCCGCACATTTCAGGATCCGCGCCCACGCGGCACACAGTGTCGATGCCCATCTTCTGAAGTTGTTGGACTGCATGCGCGAGGCCGCAACAGCCATCGCCGAGGCCGATCGAGGGAATCTGCTGCACCTGCTCAGCGGGTTGCGCCGCGACCTGCTGGCCTCACCGCTCACCCATCGGCACTGACCGCATGCTCTCTGATCTTTCCATTGATGGCGTGCTCATTCCCGGCCTGCTCGCCGTGGCCGCTGCCGCCTTGGCGCTGTCGATACTGACTTCACGCCTGCTCGCCAGCCTCGGTCTGTACCGGCTGTTCGCCGCGCGGCCGCTGGTGGGCCTGTCCCTGTTCGTGATCCTGGCGGAGCTGATGATCCGGCTCTCGCCCCTGCTCGAGAAATGAAATGAAAGACCTGCTTGCTGTCATCGGGCGCTGGAGCGCAACGCTGGGCGTGTGTGCGCTTGCCGCCATTGCCGCGCTCTCCCTCTGGAATCGTTACGAAATGCGCCCGTGGACGCGGGATGGGCGGGTGCGCGCCGATGTGGTGCGCGTTGCGTCGGACATGGGGGGGCTGGTCACCCAGGTGCTGGTGCACGACAACCAGCGGGTCAGTGCCGGCCAGCTGCTGCTGGTGCTCGATCAGCCACGCTTCGCCGCCACGCTGGAGAAGGCAGACGCGGCGGTCAGGAGCGCGCATGCCACGCTGGCGCTGGCCCGCCGCGAATCGGCGCGGGACAACGCACTTGGCAACCTGGTCGCTTCGGAAACCCGCGAACGCAATGCCGCCAAGGTCGATACCGAGCTGGCCGCGCTGGCGCAGGCACGGGCCGAACAGCGCGTTGCCCAGCTCAACGTGCAACGCACCGAGGTGCGTGCAACCACCGATGGCATCATCACCAACCTCGACCTGCACGCGGGCGACTACCTGCAACCCGGTGCGCAGGCACTGGCGCTGATCGACACCGGCAGCCTGCGTATCGAGGGCTACTTCGAGGAAACCAAACTGGCCTGCATCACCGAGGGCGATGCCGCCGTGGCCCGGCTGATGGGCGGCAACCACGACGTCCGCGGACACGTGGATACCATCGCCGCCGGCATTGCCGACGATCAGCGCTCAAGCACACACAACCTGCTGCCCGCCGTGGCGCCAACTTATACCTGGGTGAGGCTGGCGCAGCGCATCCCGGTACGCATCCGCATCGATGATGCGCCGTCGGATACCCGCCTGATCGTGGGTCGCACTGCGAGTGTGACCATCACACCCTCGGCACCGGGAGCCTGCAAGTGAGCGTGCGAACACTACGCGGTGGGCTGCTTGCCCTGCTGCTGCCCATGACGGCCTGCGTATCCGGCCCCGACTATCACCTGCCTGCGAATGCGGTCGCGGCCTCCCCCCAGGTGGCGCGGGCGTTCGTCTCGGGCCAGGAGGCATCGTTCAGCCAGGACGCGCCACCAGATCAATGGTGGCACCTGTACGGCGACCCCCGGCTTGACGCCTACGTACGCGAAGCACTGGCGGCCAATACCGACCTGCGCGCCGCCGATGCCAACCTTCGGCGCGCCAGCGCAACCGTGCTGGAGTACCGCGCGCGCGGTGCCGTGCAAGCCGACGTGGATGCATCGGGCACGCTCACCCATGCCGGTGGCTACACCCAGGCGTCGGCCGCGCCGCAGTCGTATGCGCTGGGCCTTCACCTCTCCTATCCACTGGATCTTGCAGGCGGCATCCGCCGCGGCATCGAAGCCGCCAACGCGGACGCCGAGGCCGTCGCTGCGGCACGCGACCAGGTCCGCGTGGTCGTCGCTGCTGCCGTCACCCGTGCCTATCTCCAGATCTGCACAAGCAATTACACGCTCGCTGCGACCCGGCAGGTGCTGGCGATACAGCGCGCCACGCTGGAGGCAACCCGACGCCTGGCTGCCGGAGGGCGCGGAACGGACTTCGATGTCAGCCGTGCCGGTGCCGCCGTCAACCGCAGCGCGGCGGGGATACCGCACCTGCTGGCGGAACGCCAGGCCGCACTGTTCGAACTGGCCGCATTGATGGGCAGGCTCCCGGCGGACTATCCCAGGGAGGCCGAAGCCTGCCCAGGCCCCCCGGAGCTGGAGCAGGCGCTGCCGGTCGGTGATGGTTGGCAACTGCTCCAGCGGCGCCCCGACGTACGCGCAGCCGAACGCAGCCTGGCCGCCGCGACTACAATGATCGGTGTCGAGACGGCGGGTCTCTATCCGCAGATCACCTTGGGCGCCTCTTCGGGCGTGGCCGGCACACCGGCGCATCTGCTGTCGGCCGACGGCTTCGGTGCGAGCATCGGTCCCGTGCTGTCATGGCACTGGCCCAACCGCCGCGTGGCCAAGGCCCGCGTCGCAGCGGCAGGTGCCAATGCAGATACCGCGCTCGCGTCCTTTGACGGCGTCGTGCTGCAGGCACTGCGCCAGACCGAGACCGCGCTTTCTGCCTGCACGCAGGAGCTTGAACGCGAGCGCAGCCTGGCGCAGGCGCGTGGGGATGCAGCGCGGGCCGCCGGGCAGGCGCAGCAGCTCTACCGTTTCGGCAGGATCGATTTTCTCGACCTGCTTTCGGCCCAGGCCGCGCTGGCAGATGCGGAGTCCGCATTGGCCGTCTCGCGCGCGGAGCGCATTGACCGGCAGATGGATCTTTTCCTGTCGTTGGGTGGAGGCTGGGCTGCAACAGATTCAGCCCCGAGCGGGGTCCAGTGACCCGTTGCCTGGCAGCGGCTGCAGGCCGCGCCGTCTGTTCAGAAAAGTGCCTCCCAAACCCGTATTCATTCACACTGACTGCCCTATATTCCCGCCACAGCGCCGCATGCTGCGGCCATGACGGAGGCACTTCCATGAAGACCACACGTTTGCTTGCCATCGCTTTGACCACCGCCACCGCGTTGGCTGCGGCCCCCGCCTTCGCTGACCCGCCGCATCACGCCCGCGGCAACGGCCCGCCGCCGCATGCCGGCGGCCCGCACAACCGTGATGCGCCGCCGCCCGGCTGGCAGAAGAAGGCCTGGCGTCGTGGCGACCGCCTGCCCTGGGCCGAAGTGGACCGCCGCTACTGGGTGGACGATTACGCGCGTTATGACCTGCGCAATCCGGGTCGCGGCCAGCGTTGGGTGCGCCAGTCCGACACCGAGTACCTGTTGGTGGAGATCGCGACCGGCTTGATCATCGACGCGCTGCATCGTTGAATGCGGAGCGCGCCGGGGCCCTGTAGCCGGGGCCCCGGTGGCGCTTCCACCCTACGAAGGCCGTCATGAACGATGCGAGCCACCGGAATCCAGAACGCGCTTCTCGCTGCGTGCCTCGCCGCAGGCCTGCCGGCCCACGCAAGCCAGCGCCCATCATCGGCTGATGTGAATGCCATCGAACAGGTGGTCGAATCGTTCCGCACCTCGTTGATCAACAAGGACAAGCCGACCTACATGAGCCTGTTCTTTTCGGACAAACCGGAAGATATCGGCTGGCAGTTCGTTTCCGAAGATGCCGGCCGATTGAACGTCGCTTGACGCGGCCGAACCCAGGCCGCGAACCATTCAGCATGCGCATTGGCAATCAGTCAGGGATCGGGCACAGTTCGGCCACGCGCAAGGACGCACGCCATGACCCGCCTGCTGATCATCGAAGACAACCCCGAGCTCGTAGCCAACCTGTACGCTTTCTTTGAGCCTATCGGCTACGTGCTGGACGACGCCCGCGACGGTGCCAGCGGCCTGCGCCGGGCCACGCAGCACGACTACGACGCCATCCTGCTGGACCTGATGCTCCCGCGCCTGGATGGCATGACGCTGTGCCGAAAGCTGCGCCGGGAATTCCAGAACCCGGTGCCGATCCTGATGCTGACCGCGCGCGATCCGGTCGAGGACCGCGTGCAGGGCCTCGCTCTCGGCGCCGATGACTACCTGGTCAAACCGTTCTCGCTGAAGGAACTGGATGCGCGGATCAAGGCCCTGGTGCGACGCGCCCAGGGCCGTCAGGTCGACAGCGTACTGGCGTGGAAGGACTTGCAGGTAGATACGCGCTCGCCGCAGGCCTGGCGACAGGGGCGCTGCATCGCGCTGACGCCTACGTCGCACAAACTGCTGATGTGCCTGGTACGCGCGGCCCCGGCCGTGGTGCGCAAGCAGGAGATGGAATACCTGGTCTGGGGCGACGAGCCACCGGACAGCGGCGCGCTGCGTACCCACATCCATGAGCTGCGCCTGCAGGTGGACCGCAGCTTCGACACCACGTTGATCGCCACGGTGCACAGCGTCGGCTGGCGCATGCCGGCGTGACCCCTGCCGCTCTCTACCGCCGCCTGGCCCTGCGTACCCGCATCACGATTTCGTTCGTGCTGCTGATGGCCGGCGCGATGGGCTTCATCGTCCTGGCCGAACAGGTGGACTACGACCAGGTCAGGGCCGCGGTCATCGCCCGGACCCAGGACAGTGCCGTGCACAAGCTGCAGGCAGCACTGGCCCGTGGCGAGCGCACCGCCCTGCCCCCGGGCAGCCAGCTGTACGACAGCCATAGCGTGCCGATGGTGCTGCGCCAGTACGGCCTGGGCTACCACGGCGAAGCAGGACCCGACGAGTGGCACCTGCGTGTGTTCGACAGTGGCGGCCAGCGCTACTACCTGCTGCAGGACGCTGCACCCTATGGCTACCTGGAACACCTGATCAATGCCTTTGCCGCGGTGGTCATTTCGATCTGCGTGCTCGGCGCCTTCCTGATCGGTCGCAGGGTGGCATCGCACGTCATCGCGCCCATCACGCAGTTGGCCGATGCCGTGCAGAGCGGGCGGAAGCCCTTTCCCTGTCAGGACGCCCGCGACGAGATCGGTGTACTCGCCCGTGCCTTCGCCCGGCACAGTGATGAGCTCGAACGGTTCCTGCATCGCGAGCAATGCTTCAGCGGCGATGCCAGCCATGAGCTGCGCACGCCCTTGGCCATCATCGGCGGCGCTGCGGAAACCCTTGCCTGCCAGCTTCCGTCCGACAGCCACCTGGTCCCCAGCGCGGAGCGTATCCTGCGCACTACCCAGGAGATGCAGCGCCAGCTGTCCTGCCTGCTGCTGCTCTCACGTACCCCCGGCTCCGTGCCGCGCAACAAGGTGGCCCTGCGCCCATTGATCGAATCCTGCATGGAGCGCTGCCAACCGTGGATTTCCGGCAAGCCGGTGATCGTTGCGTTTGATGCCCGGCATGACGCCGTGCTGGACACCAACGCAGATTTGGCGCACAGCGTGATCTGGAACCTGCTGCGCAACGCCTGCCAGTACACCGAAAGGGGCGAAGTGAGGATCACCCTCCACGACACCGCACTCACCGTCGCCGACACCGGACCCGGCCTGCCCTCCAGTATCGACCCACAGCAGTTCCAGCGCTTCGTGCCCGGCAGCCCGCACAATGGCGAGGGACTGGGGCTGTCCATCGTGCAGCGCATCGTCGAGCACCTGGGTTGGAGGATGACGGTGCGTTCCTCGCAGCAGGGCTGCCGGTTCAGCCTGGAGTGGCCCATCTGACGGTTTCCTGACGCGCGCCTGCACATGCTGGGGATTGCTCACTTCACGGCGGAAACGGCATGCAGCACCCCAAGGACAGCGGCAAGTACCCGCACGGCAAGAGCGGCCTGAGCCGCATCTTCCACACCCTCATCCATTCGCGCGATGGTTTCATCGCCACCTTCCGCGGCGAGGCGGCCTTTCGCCAACTGCTGCTTCTGCACGCGCTGTTGATCACTGCAGCGTTCGTACTGGACATCAGCAAGCTCGAACGGGCGCTGGTGCTGGCGGTCTGCTTCATCAGCCTGGTGGTGGAACTGCTCAACTCGGCGATCGAAGCAGTGGTCGATCGCATCTCACTGGAACAGCATCCACTGTCCAAGAACGCCAAGGACATGGGCAGCGCCGCGCAGACCACCGCACTGTTGATGGTGGGCGCGGTGTGGGGCGTGATCCTGCTGGGCTAGTCCGCCCAACCTGACAACTTCCTGATAAAGCGGTTTCGATACTGCGCGCACTCCCGCTCCACGGAACCTGCTCGTGCGTCAACGCCGCCGTTTTCCACGGCCCCATCCGATCGTTCTGGTCTGGGCCACCGCACTGTTCTTCACCACGATTGGAAACATCGCCCTCTGGAAGACGCTGTGGGGGCTGATCGACCTCAACAGCCTGCGCAGCATGCTGTTCCTGGCCAGCTTGCCGGTGGTGCTTTTCTGCCTGTTCAACCTGATGCTGACGCCACTGCTGGCACTGCCGTTCCTGCGCAGGCCGCTGCTGGTGCTGCTCGTTGTCGTCAGCGCCGCCTGCAGCTACTTCATGCTGCACTACAACGTGCTGATCGATCGCAGCATGGTGCAGAACGTGTTCGAGACCAACCAGGCCGAACTGAACGCCTATCTGTCGCTGCCACTGCTGTTGACCCTGCTGGCGCTGGGCGTGCTGCCCGCTGCCGGGCTGGCCCTGGTGCGCACCACCAGCGGGGCCGGTTCGATACGTTCGCTGCTGGTGTGGCCAGTCAGCGTTCTGGCGTCATTGCTGGTACTGCTGGCAATCGGCTTCGCGTTCTACAAGGACTATTCCTCACTGCTGCGCAACAACCGCCACATCCGCGACCAGGTGCTGCCGTTGAACGTGGTGCGGCATACCCACGGTTATCTGAAAGGTCTCTACAGCACCCGCCAGCAACCGCTGCGCGCGATTGGCATGGACGCACAGCGCGCGCCGGGCCCGCGCCCGAAGCTGGTGATCCTGGTCGTCGGCGAGACCGCGCGATCACAGAACTTCCAGCTCAACGGCTACCCACGCGCGACCAATCCCCGGCTCTCGCGCAAGGAAGGGGTCATCAGCTTCAATGATGTCTCCTCATGCGGGACCGCCACGGCCATCTCGGTGCCGTGCATGTTCTCGCAGATGACCCGAGGCCAGTACGACGACGTGCGCGCCGCAACCGAGGAGAACGTGCTCGACATGCTGCAGCGCACCGGCATCCGCGTGCTCTGGCGCAACAACAACAACGGCGGCTGCAAGGGCGTGTGCGAACGCGTACCGACCGAGGACATGCCTGCGCTGAAGGTGGCCGGCCAGTGCGTCAACGCCGACGGCACCTGCTACGACGACGTGCTGCTGCACCAGTTGGGCGCACGCATCGATGCCATCAACGGCGACGCCCTGATCGTGCTGCATCAGCTCGGCAGTCATGGGCCGACCTACTTTGAACGGTATCCCGCAGCGTCGCGGGCTTTCAGCCCGACCTGCGACAGCAACCAGATCCAGCATTGCAGCAACGAGGCGCTGGTCAACACCTACGACAACACTCTGGTCCACACCGACCACCTGCTGGGCAAGGCCATCGACCTGCTGCAGGGCTATGCGGACCAGCGTGATGTCGCACTGATCTATGTGTCCGACCATGGCGAGTCGCTGGGCGAACGCGGGATGTACCTGCACGGCACGCCCTACTTCATCGCCCCGCGCGAGCAGACCCAGGTGCCGATGGTGATGTGGTTCTCACCGGAATTCAGCCGCAACGCAGGCCTGGACCTGGCCTGCCTGCACCAGAATGCCCTGCACCGGGCGCACAGCCACGACAACCTCTTCCACTCGCTGCTGGGCCTGTTCGCGGTCAACAGCGGGGTGTACCAGCACGATCTGGATGTGTTCGCAGGTTGCCGCGCGTCGGCTTCGCCGGCTGTGGCCACCTCACCGGCCAAAGAAAGGCGCCGGCTGATGCCGGTCGCTGCCCGGAACGTGGCGCGCTACTGCGCCGCCAGGGCGAAATCCAGGCCCGCACACACCGCCGCCACCTGGGCGTCGTTGCATTCCTGCGGGTTGGTGCGCGGGCTGTCCGGGTAGACCTCGGTGGTGGTGGCAAAGCGCGCGTCGGTGAAGCCGGCGCAGGCGCCGATCGAACGCGATTCACCCCAGACCACGCCCGGCGACTGCAGCGGCAGGCCGACCAGGTTGCCTTCGGCATCGGCCGGGGCGATATGGGTGACCGGGGCCACGGCGGTGATCAATGCCTTCTGGAACTCGGCCTGCGGATCTTCGCTGTTGCCGATCACGTAGAAACCATCCGGAATGGTGTCGCGCTCGAATGGCTTGCCGTCGCGGGCACAACGCGCCGGATCGAACTCGTGCAGGTCGCTGTCGGTGGTCTCGTGCAGGTCCAGGTGCACCAGCAGGTTCGGCTTGCGCTCGGCCACCCAGGCCATCAGGGCGGCGGCTTCCACGATCTGGCCGCCGTCACGGAAGCTGCGGTTGGGGTCGATGGCGTCCGGGTTCCAGCGCTGGATGCGCTCGTAGCCCCACGGGCTGACGCACGGCGCCACGATCAGGTTCAGCCGGCCCAGGTAACGCTCCGCCTGCTGCTCCAGGAACTGCAGGGCACCGTGCACGCCGCTGGTCTCGTAGCCATGCACGCCACCGGTGATCAGCGCGGTCGGCAGCGCCGGGTTCCAGTCGTGGTTGACCACGGCGAACAGCGGGTAATGGTCCGGCGCATAGTCCAGCTGGCCGTACTGGATCACATCGAAGCTGTCGTCCAGGCGCTCGAGCGCGGCCACCACGTCGTCGTGGTAGCTGCGCCGGCGCTGCTGGCGGGCCCGCCACTGTGCGCGTTCCGCGTCGCCCCAGGGCTGTCCGGGGGTGCCGATCGGGTAGAACTGCGCAACGGTCATTGGGGAACTCCAGGGGTCGAACGGGATGGGTGCAGCCGGACATTCTAAGCCTTGTCGCGCCTGCGGGCGCCCCCGCCCCGCCCCGCCTTCATCCAGCCGGGGTCATCTGGTTGTAAAATCAATGGTTTTTGGCCCCACACCCCTTGATGGCGAACGCAGCGCAGCCGGTCCTGGGTGGACCGGAGTTCCTCCGCCTGCTCGCCCGTCTCAGCGACGGCGCGATGCCGGCCACCAGTCCCGCCCTGACCGATCGCCTCGGCCAGTGGGTGGACTGGAGCCGTGCCGTGGCCCTGTCCGGGGCGCTCGGCGGACGCCTGCCCGAGCCCGGTGAAGCCGTCGAAGCGGTCGAGGATGTGCTGGCCGACTGTGCCCAGGCGCACGCCAGCCTGCTGGCCTCGATCCGCGAGGATGCCGAGGCCGAGCGCCTGCTGGACCTGGCCGAAGCTGCCGCCGCACCCAACTTCGCCTCGCTGCGCCAGCGCTACCGGGTACTGCAGCAGGCCATCCAGACCGCCACGGGCCGCCTGCGCGGCCGCCTGCGCGACCAGCTGGTGCAGGTTTCGCCCGAGCTGGCGCGGCTGGCCGAGGTCGATGCGGTGATGGAACAGACCCTCACCCCGCGCGAGCACAGCCTGCTGGCCACTGCGCCGGCCGTGCTCGGCGCCCGATTTGAACGCGTGCACGGCCAGCCCGGCTGGCGCACGGCCTTCCGCCATGACATGCGCACGCTGCTGCTCGCCGAGCTGCAGCTGCGCTTCCACCCGATCGAAGGGCTGCAAGACGCCCTGCGCTCCCACTGACCGGAACACCATGTCCAGAACTGCTTTCCATGTCGTTGTCTTCCTTGTCGGCCTGCTGGCCGTGTGCTGGATCGGCATTGGCTACGTTTCGGTGCATCCGCTGGGTGCAGCGGTGGCGGCGATCATCGCGGCCTGCTACATCGCCGGTGGCGTGGAGCTGTACCGCTACCGCCAGGCCAGCAACGGCCTGCGCGCCGCACTGAACGACCTGTCCAGCGCGAAGGAAAGCCTCTCCCCCTGGCTGGAGCGCGTGCCGGTAGGCCTGCGCAACGCCGTGCGCCTGCGCGTGGAGGGCGAGCGCACCGCCCTGCCCGCACCGGTGCTGACCCCTTACCTGGTCGGCCTGCTGGTGCTGCTGGGCATGCTCGGTACCCTGCTGGGCATGATGGACACGCTGCGTGGCACCGGACTGGCCCTGCAGAGCGCGACCGACATGGCCGCCATCCGCGGCTCGCTGGCCTCGCCGGTGCAGGGCCTGGCGGTGGCATTCGGTACCTCGATCGCCGGTGTGGCCAGCTCGGCCATGCTCGGCCTGCTGGCGGCGCTGCTGCGTCGGGATCGGCTGCAGGCCGTGCAGCAGCTGGACCGGGCCATTGCAGGCGACCTGCATCCCTACTCGCAGGCCTGGCAGCGCGCCGAGTCGTTGCGCCTGCTGCAGGCACAGTCCGCCGCGCTGCCGGCACTGGTCGACCGCCTACAGGCGATGACACAGACCTTTGAACAGCACAGCACGGCCGCCAACGAGCGCCTGCTGGCCGGCCAGGCCGAATTCCTGACCCAGAGCCAGGCGCTGCAGGAGCGTCTGGCGGTCTCGCTGCAGCAGTCGCTGCGCGAAGGCGCCGAAGCCAGCGCCGCCGCCATCGGCGGTGCGCTGCAGCCGATGGCCGAGACCACGCTGGCTGGCCTGGCCCGTCACAGCGAAGCACTGCACGCCCGCGTCGAGCAGGCCGTGCAGCAGCAGCTGGCTGGCCTGAGCGACGGTTTCGAGCGCAGCCGCGTTGCGACCGAAGCCAGCTGGGCCAAGGTGGTGAGTGAACAGAGCCAGGCACAGCAGGCCCTGGTGGACGATCTGCGCCAGCACCTGCAGGCCTTCAGCGATGGCCAGGGCACGCAGGCCGAAGCACTGGTCGCGCGCATCGGCGAGCGCCTGCAGGCCGATGCCAACGGCAACGCCGAGGCCTGGCGCGCCGCCATCGAGCAGCAGCAGGCACTGAACAGCGCGCTGGTCGAGCGCCAGCAGCAGGCGCTGCTGGCGGCCGGCCAGCAGCTGGACGAGCATGCGCAGGCATTGCTGCGGGCACTGGAGCAGCGTCACGACGCCAGCCAGTCGTTGCTGCAGGACCACGAACAGCAGCGCTCGCAGCAGTGGCAGGCCGCCCAGGCTGCCGCCGCAGCTGCGCACGCCGAACTGCAGGCCTGCCTGGACACTCGCGAACAGCAGCGCCAGGCGCGCTGGGACGCGGTCAGCGCCGAACTGCAGCAAGCCCATGCCGCGCTGCATGCGCAGCTGCAGGCCGGCGACGAACAGCGCCTGCAGCGCTGGAGCGATGCCTTGCAGCACGTTTCCACCGACCTGGCCGAGCGCCTGCGGGCCAACGGCGAGCGCCTGGCTGCGCAGCAGCAGCAGGTCTGCGACACGCTGGCGGCGACCGCACAGCAGATCGGCGAGAACGGTCGTGCACAGGCCAGCGCAACGCTGGCCGAAGTCTCCACCCTGCTGCAGACCGCGGCAGCCGCGCCGAAGGCCGCTGCCGACGTCATCAACGAACTGCGCAGCACGCTCTCTGAAAGCCTGGTGCGTGACAACGCAATGCTGGAAGAACGCGGTCGCCTGCTGGCCACCGTGCAGACCCTGCTCGATGCGATCAACCATGCCTCGCACGAACAGCGCACCGCCGTGGACGCGCTGGTCGGCGGTTCGGCCGAGCTGCTGGAGCGCGTCGGCAACCGCTTCACCGACCATATCGCCGCCGAGACCGGGAAGCTGGACGGCATCGCCGCAGCGCTCAACGGCAGCGCCGGTGAAGTGGGCCAGTTGGCCAGCACCTTTGGTGAGGCGGTCGCGCAGTTCGGCAGTGCCTCCACCGAGCTTTCCGGCCGCCTGGAACAGATTGGCGGCGCACTGGATGCCTCGCTGGCCCGCAGCGATGAGCAGCTGGCCTACTACGTGGCACAGGCGCGCGAGGTGGTCGACCTCAGCCTGCTGTCGCAGAAGCAGGTGATGGAAGAACTGCAGCAGCTGGCCACGCGCCGCGGCAAGGCCGGCAGCGCATGAGCGACGAGCTGGAGGTCGATGGCGGCTCACACGCCCCGATCTGGGCCGCCTTCGGCGACCTGATGTCGGTGCTGCTGGGTGCGTTCGTGCTGATCCTGGTGGGTGTGGTCGCGGTGCAGCTGGAGCTGTCGCAGCGGTTGGACCAGGAAGTGAAGCAGCGCCAGGCCGAAGCCAAGCGCCTGCAGACGCTCGAACAGGCACTGGCTGGCCCGCTGGCTGCCGGTCGCGTGACGCTGGTTGACGGCCGCATCGGCATCAGCGGCAGCGTGTTGTTCGCGCTCAACTCCGACCAGCTGCAGCCGGAAGGCCAGGAGCTGCTGCGCAGCCTGGCGGCACCGCTGGCCGCCTATCTGGGCAGTCGCGAAGAAATCCTCATGGTCAGCGGCTTCACCGATGATGCGCCGGTGCGCGAAGGCAACCGCCGCTTCGCCGACAACTGGGAGCTGTCCGCGCAACGTTCGCTGACCGTGACCCGTACCCTGATCGCCGATGGCGTACCGGCTGACGCCGTGTTCGCCGCCGCGTTCGGCAGCGAGCAGCCGGTCAGTTCCAATGCCAATGAGGAAGGACGCGCACGCAACCGTCGCGTGGAGATCGCGCCGATTCCCAAGCCCAAGGCCCCGGATGCCAAGTAAGCCGCCCGCACTGGAGGGACTGCGCGCACTGGTGCGCGACCTCGATGCGGGGTCGCGCTCGCTGCCGCATTACCCGCGGGTGCCGATGCTGCAGCAGGTACAGCGCGAGTGGTCGGAACTGCGCAGCGAACTGCAGGTGCGCCGCTCGCTGCGCGCCGAGGCTCCGGCTGACGGCGGCCCGCTGAACTCGGCGGTGCTGGTGCAGCGCATGCTGGACACGCTGCAGGCCACCAGCCCAGGTTACCTGCGCCATTTCATCGACTACGTGGACACCCTGTCCTGGCTGCAGGCGCTGCAGGACGGTGCCGTGAGCGGTGGTGACACCGCAAAGCCGAAGCGCACGCGCAAGCCGCGCAACGCGGGTTGATCGCACAGTGACGCCGACCTCGTTCGGCGCCCCCGTAGACGCCAACCTTGGTTGGCGTTCCACCAACGACGCCGCGCATGCCAACCAAGGTTGGCATATATCAATGCATGCTCCGGCATGCCACGCGTGTAGCGGTGTCACCAGACAGTCATCTGTCTAGCGCACCATTTTCACGTGGACCCACGGCGCGTGCAGCGCCTGCAGTCGCATCGCTTGTCTCCCCTTTTCAATTCCATGAGCTCCGCGCCAGCGCGGTGGCTCGTGCCTGCCTGAGTGTCTGCAACATGACGAAGACTTTGTTGGCCGCCGCGCTGTCGATCGCGCTTGCTCCCGCGGCCTGGGCGCAGGATGCTGCCCCGACCTCCCATGGCACGTCCGCCACCGACCTCGATGCGGTTTCGGTGATCGGCAGCGGTGAAGCGCGCCAGGTGCAGCGCATCACCCGCGAGAACCTCGACATCCTGCCGCCGGGTACCAGCCTGCAGAAGACCCTGAACCTGCTGCCGGGCGTCAACGCGCAGTCGGCCGATGCGCTGGGCACCAACGAGCAGTCGATGACTCTCAGCCTGCGTGGCTTCAACTCCACCCGCCTCGGCTACACGCTGGATGGCGTGCCGCTGGGCGATGGCGCGTACAACAACTACAACGGCCTGACCATCAACCGTGCGCTGATCAGCGAGAACATGGCCGGCGCCGAACTGGCCGTGGGTATCGGCAGCCTCGGCACGCCGTCCACCAGCAACCTCGGTGGCACCATCTCGTACACCTCCGACCGCCCGGCCCAGGAACTCGGCGGCCGCGTGGTGCAGACCTTCGGCAGCGATGCCAACCGCCGCACCTTCGTGCGCGTGGACAGCGGCGAGTACAACGGTTTCTCCGGCTATATCTCCGGCATGAATGCCGTCTCCGATCTGTGGAACGACCAGACCGCCTACAACAGATCCACCACCAAGCAGTTCAACGCCAAGGGCGTGTGGAACTTTGGCCGCGGCCAGATCACCGGCTTCGTCGATACCTCGCGCACTACCCAGGCGGACTACTTCTACCTGTCCAAGGACGAGATGTCGCGCGGGCTGGGCTGGGACTGGGGCGGCTATGCGCCGGACTGGAACACGGCCGTGGCCAAGGCCTACTGCAATACCGCCAGCTTCAACGCGAAGAAGTGCGATAGCAGCGGCCCGGACAAGGATGCCGACGGTGCGTTCACCGCCGGGCAGATCCTGCGCGATGACAACCTGTACTACCTGGCCGGCGATTTCTTCCTGGCCGATGGTTTCAGCCTGCGTGCCCTGGCCTACCACCACGACGACCGCGGCGAAGGCCACAACTGGAACAGCGGAGCGTGGTCGAACAAGGGCACCGCGCAGGAAATCCCGATCATCTTCCGCAACACGATCTATACCATCGACCGCGATGGCGGCACGCTGTCGTTCGATTGGGAACTGGGCGCGCACCGCATCGAGGGCGGCGTCTGGTACGAGCGCAACACCAGCAGCGCCGAGCGCTACCAGACCGCCGTGGACGGCCCGCGCGACCTGAGTGGCATGAACACCCTGCCCTCCGATGTCGGTGTGTTCGCCCAGCGCACGCGCTGGAAGACCCACCAGTTCTTCCTGAAGGACACCTGGCGCCTGCTCGATGATCGCCTGACCCTGGAGTTCGGTGCCAAGAGCCCGCATGCCACCTCCGATGCGCAGGCCCTGCCGGGCGACGCGAAGGCGCCGATCTCGCCGACCTCCAACAACCAGTTCGCCACCGGCTCACTGAAGGCCAGCAAGAACTTCCTGCCCAGCATCGGCGCCAACTTCCGCCTGGCCGAGCATCACGAAGTGTTCGCCAGCTACGCCGAGAACATCGCCATGTTCCAGGGCGGCTTCAAGCTGGGCCCGCAGGCAGTCAGCCAGGCCACCTGGAACGCGCAGGGCAACCTGAAGCCGGAAGAATCCCGCTCGCTGGAGGCCGGCTACCGCTTCGTCACCGATACCCTGCAGGCCTCGGTCGCGGCCTACAGCGTGCGCTTCGACAACCGCCTGCTGCAGTACAACCCCTGCGACTCGCGGCAGCCGGTCGGCCCGACCTGCGGCAACCGCTTCTACAACGTGGGCGGCGTCGACAGCCGCGGCGCCGAGCTGACCGTGCTGTGGACCCCGAACGAGCACTTCAGCTGGTACACCTCGGCCTCGCTGAACCGCTCGACCTATGCGTCCAACTACGTGCAGGCGGGCGTCGAGCAGCAGATCAAGGGCAAGATCCAGACCGATACGCCCAAGCAGCTGCTGGCCACCGAGATCACCTGGCGCGACGACGGCTGGTTTGCCAGCCTGCGCGGCAAGTACACCGGCGAACGCTTCTACACCTACACCAACGACCAGGGCTTCGGCGGCTTTACCGTGTTCGATCTGGCCGGTGGCTATGACTTCGGCCAGGTCGGCTTCGCCAAGGGCGTGCGCCTGTCGTTCAACGTGACCAACCTGACCAACAAGCGCTATGCCAGCAACCTGGATTCGAGCGTGTTCGCACCCAGCGACCCGGCCGGCAAGCTGTACGTGTTCCATGCCTCGGCACCGCGCCAGGTGTTCGGTACGATCGACCTTCGCTTCTGATTGACCGCCCGGAGTCCACTCATGCTCACGACCGCCCTGCTGCTGGCCACTCTCTCCGCCAGCGGATACTCCGCTCCGCATGAGGCGACGGGCGCAGCGCCGCGCACCCTGCAGCTGGGCGGTCGCACCTATGTGGACAAAGGCCTGGTCGCCGCCGGGCGGGTGCCGGCGGGCACGGTGGACTTCCTGGGCGACACGCTGGGATCGTTCTCGTCGCTGGCGGTGCAGCCCGGCACCTGGAAGCGCACTGCCAACGGCTACGAAGGCGTGCTGTGGACCCTGCCCGACCGCGGCCGCAACGATCCCGAGGCTGGCCTGTTCTACGACTACACCGGCCGCGTCGAGCGCATGCAGCTGCGCATCGACGTTTCCCCGGGAGAGCCCGAGCTTGGCACGCTGGCGATGGTGCCCGACAAGGGCGTGGTACTGAAGGATTTCAACGGGCAGCCGTTCACCGGTGCCGACCCGGGCGACCACACGGTCACTCAGCGCCAGGTGGTGCTGCCTTCGCCGGCCAGCGGCGCCGGTGCGGGCAAGGTCTCGCTGGATGCTGAGTCACTGCAGTTCACCGCAGATGGCCACTTCTATATCGGCGACGAGTACACCGCCAACGTCTACTACTTCGATGCGCAGGGCCAGGTGCAGGGTGTGATCGTGGCACCACCCGCGATCCGTCCGCAGCGCGACGGCAAGCCGGCGTTCGGTTCGCTGGCGCCACCGCAGACCGGTCGACGCAACAACCAGGGCGTGGAAGGCATGGGCCTGTCACCCGACGGCAGCCGCCTGTTCGTCGCCCTGCAGAGCGCGACGCTGCAGGACAGCGCGCAGGGCAACGCGGCGGGCCGCATCAACACCCGCGTGCTGGTCTACGACGTGACGGCCTCGCCAACGCCACAGCAGCCGATCGGCCATTACGTGATGGCTTTGCCTGCCTACGCGCACGACGGCAAGGGCAAGCTGGACCGAACCGCGGCGCAGAGCGAGCTGCGCGCGCTGGACGGCCATCGCTTTCTGCTGCTGGCCCGCGACGGAAACGGGCTGGGCAAGGACGGCGACGACCCGATCGTCTACAAGTCGGTGCTGCTGGTCGATGTGGCCGATGCCACCAACCTGGCCGAACGTGCTTATGAAACCGGCACGGCCTCGGTTCTGGCCGACCCGACCGACACCGCGCTGAAGCCGGAGATCATGCCAGCACGCAGCGACGAACTGCTGAACCTGCTGGACCGCCCGCAGTTGGCCCGTGCCGGGCTGGACCTGGACACAAAGCGCGGCCCACATGCCGGACTGCTGTCAGAGAAGTGGGAAGCCATGGACGTGCTGCCGGCGCTGGACCCGCAGCACCCGAACGACGTACTGCTGCTGATCGGCAACGACAACGACTTCATCGCCCGCCACTGCCGCATGCAGGGCCAGGCCTGCGACAGCCCGTACGACAACGACAACCGCGTGCTGGTGTACCGCCTGACCCTGCCTTGAATCGTCGCCGGGCTTGGCCCGCCGCTAC
Source organism: Stenotrophomonas sp. 22692 (assembly GCF_052045015.1). Taxonomy (NCBI): domain Bacteria; kingdom Pseudomonadati; phylum Pseudomonadota; class Gammaproteobacteria; order Lysobacterales; family Lysobacteraceae; genus Stenotrophomonas; species Stenotrophomonas sp. 22692. The sequence continues at coordinate 81,768 of NZ_JBQEMR010000001.1, read as the reverse complement.
CGGATCAACCCGCTGTTTGTTGTAGGGCCGAGCCCATGCTCGGCTGCTTTTCCTTCAGGCATCCGTATCTCTGAAGGAACAGCCGAGCATGGGCTCGGCTCTACAAAAGCTCACCCACGCAGGGTGGCGCCGCCGTCCACATACAGGTCGCTCATCGCCACATGCCCGGCCTGTTCGGAGAGCAGGAACATCACCGAGTGCGCGATGTCCTCCGGGGTGGCCAGCTTGCGCAGCGGAATGCCGGCCTTGTAGGTTTCAAGGGTGCCGGCGATCACCCGCTCGGCACCATGCTCGTCCAGCCACATGCCGGTCTGCATTGGGGTCAGTGTTGAACCCGGGGCAACGATGTTGCAGCGGATGCCCAGCGGCGCCAGTTCCAGCCCGAGGCAGCGGGTAAACATCGTGGCGGCGGCCTTGGAGGCCGCATAGGCCGCCATGCCGTGCCTTGGTACACCGGCCGCATTCGAACTGACGGTAACCATCGCGCCCTGCCGACGCGGTGACATCACCCGCGCCAACGCCCTTCCGACATGGAACACGCCATCGGCATTGACTGCAAACACCCGGCGCCAGTCGTCGTCGGTGGTCCCGGTGACGCCGCCCACATGCAGTACGCCGGCCACGCTGGCGGCCAGCATGATCGGCCCGATGCTGGACTCGACCTGATCCACCAAGGCGTCCACGGCGGCGCTGTCGGTTACATCGAGTGCGAGCGACTTCACCCGGGTATCGGCCACGCGCGGCGTCTCGCGATCGGTCGCCACCACCGTGCAGCCGGCCTCGGCCAACAGCCGTACCAACGCCTCGCCAATGCCGCCGGATGCACCCGTAACCAACGCCACGCGGCCATCGAAACCGGTCAACTGCATGTTGCGATCTCCTGTTGCTCATCCCAGTGGCGCAGCCGCGCCGACAACCACGGCGCCAGCTGCGCCACCGCATCGCGGCCGGTCAGTTCGGCGTGCAGGAACGGCAGTTCCAGCGCCTGCACCCTGCGCGCGTGGGTCCGCCACAACGTCGATTGCAGCTGTGGCCGCGCCTGATGATCCCGACCAGCACGGACGTGCACCAGCGTGCCGTCGAACGGTTGGTGAATATGTTCGCGAATCAGTCGATTGGTGCCGGTCACCGCGCGCACCACGCCATCGAGCACCACATCCGGCAGGCTGCCGAGTGCACTGCCGCCACGGCGCAGGAACCCCAGAATGCGTTCACGGCTGTCGAGTTCCGGATGTGCATCCGGATCGTGGCCGGCAATCGCCAGCAGTGCCCGCAATGCGGCAATGGGATCGGGTTCCGGCTCGGCCCGCCAGCACTCGCTGGGATAGGCGTCCAGCAGCACCAGTTCGCCGACGTCGCGGCCGATCTCATGCAGGCGCACCGCCATCGCCTGGGCGAGGATGCCCCCCACTGACCAGCCCAGCAGGTGCACCGGCCCCTTTGGCTGCAATGCGACCACGCGCTGTACGTAGTCGTTGGCCATCGCCTCGATGCTGCTCGGCAGCGGCTGCCGCGCGTCCAGTGCCGGCGACTGCAGTCCATACACCGGGCGTGCCGGCTGCAGTGCCCGGGCCAGGGTGCGGTAGTTCCAGGCAATGCCCCCGGCCGGATGCAGCACGAACAGCGGCATGGGCCCGGCGGCGTCGGTCGCGGCCAATGCGATCACCGGCCCCAGCGCGTGATCAGCCAGCGCGGGCGGCTCGGCAATACGAACTGCCAGCGCGGCCACGGTGGGCTGCGCAAACAAGGCACCCAGACCCAGATCGCAGCGCCAGCGCTGCTCGATCGCCAGCAGCAGGTGCACCGCCGACAGCGAATCACCACCGAGACTGAAGAAATCTGCATCCACCGCCACCGGCGCCTCACGCCCAAGCGCCTGTGCGAACAGCAACGCCAGCTCCTGTTCCAGCGGCGTGCGCGGTGCCAATCCAGCGACGTCATGCTGTGGTGGCTTCGGCAACGCGTTGCGGTCGAGCTTGCCGTTGGCGGTCACCGGCCACTGGTCCACACCGACGAAGGCCGAGGGCACCATGTAGTCCGGCACACGCGTGGCGAGGTGGCTGCGCAGCTTTACGGCATCGGCAAGCGCGGTTGGCACATAGGCCACCAGCCGGGCATCGCCGGGCGCGTCCTGGCGCAGCAGCACTTCCACGCGCTCCACGCCAGGCAGTTCGCGCAGTGCCGCCTCGATCTCGCCCAGTTCGATGCGCAAGCCGCGCAGTTTCACCTGGTGGTCGCTGCGGCCGAGATACTCGACCGCACCATCGCGGCGCCAACGGGCTACGTCGCCGGTGCGGTAGATACGCTCGCCCGCCTGGAACGGATCTGCAATGAAACGTTCGGCGGTCAGGTCATCGCGACCGAGATAGCCACGCGCCAGCTGGACGCCACCCAGGTACAGGTCACCGGGCACGCCCACCGGCACCGGCTGCATCCGGGCGTCCAGCACGTACAGGCGGGTGTTCCAGACCGGGAACCCGATCGGCACCGGCCGCGAACGATCCTGCACCGACGCCGGCCAGTAGCTGACGTCCACCGCAGCTTCGGTCGGGCCATACAGGTTGTGCAGCTCGGCGTGCACACGCGCGTGGAAGCGGTCCCGGGACGAATCATCCAGTGCCTCGCCACTGGTGAACACCCGTTGCAGCTGCAGCCCTTCGGAGGCCGGTGCAGCGAGGAAGGCATCCAACATCGACGGCACGAAATGCGCCGTGGTGATGCCATGCTCGCGGATCAGCCGCGCCAGTTCGGTGGGGTCGCGATGCGCGTCCGGCCCGGCGACCACCAGCGTGGCTCCGCACAGCAGCGGCAGGAAGAACTCCCAGACCGAGACGTCGAAGGTGGCCGGGGTCTTCTGCAGCACGCGGTCATCGGCGCGGATGTCGTAGTGCTCGCGCATCCACAGCAGGCGGTTGACGATGGCACGGTGTTCGATGACCACGCCCTTGGGCTCGCCGGTCGAGCCGGAGGTATAGATCACGTAGGCCGCATCGTCAGGTGCCGGATCGGCCCACGGTGCGGCAAAACTCAGCGCAGTCCACTGCTCCGGCGCGAGCACCGGTACGCCGGCCACGCGCGCCGATACGTCCGCCGCAGCCAGTACGCACACCGGCTGTGCCGACGCGAAAATACGTGCCAGCCGCTCATCGGGATGGGCCAGGTCCAGCGGAAGGTAGGCCGCGCCTGCTCGCAGCACCGCGACCAGAGCGATCACTAGCTCCAGCGAGCGCGGCAATGCCACCGCCACCACGCTGCCCGGGCCGACATCCATTGCCCGCAGCTGTGCCGCCAGCGCGAAGCTGCGCGCTTCCAGCGTTGCGTAGTCCAGCGTAGTGTCGCCGAACACCAGTGCCGGCGCGTGCGGGTCCCGATCCATGCCCTGCTGCAGCAGCTCGACCAGGGTCGTCTCCGGCAGCGCGTGCGCGGTGGCATTGAAACCGTGCAGCACCTGCTGCGCCTCCTCGGGCGTCGCCAGAGGTACGGCTGCGATATCGTCAGCCTGCAGTGCCGCCGACACGAAATGCAGCAACCGCGCCGCGTGCGCCTCGACATCCTCGCGACTGTACAGCGCGGGATTGGCCTCGATCTCCAGATCCAGCAGACGCTGGCCATCGCCGCGGAAGCCCAGCGTCAGGTCATCCACCGGCCCGGTGCACAGCACCTCCAGCGTCGCCTGCACGCCCGTCAGCGCCAGTGGCTTGTAGAACGGCTGCACATTTACCATGGGACCGTGCAGGCGCTGCTGCGCGCCCACCAGGCCCAGGTCCCGGCGCAGTTGCTCGCCTCGGTAACGGCCGTGCTTGCGCCCTTGGCTGAGCTGCCGGCCCAGGCTGCGGGTAAAGGTTTCGACGCTGCCCTCGCCGGCGGCCACGCGCAGCGGCAACACATTCATCACCATCGCCGGTACCCGTGCCGACGCGTTGCCGAGCCGGCCCATGTAGGGCACGCCCAGCACCACTTCATCGGCCGCGCTCATCCGCCGCAGGTACTCGGCCGACAACGCGGCCAGCACGTCCGGCCAGGGCTGCAACCAACGTACCGATACCTGCAGCAACTGCTCACGGAATGCCGCATCGAGCGGCTGCACCCAGCGCAGCGCGTCGTCACTGGCCGCGAGCGTACCGGCCAGGCCGACGCCCGCCGGTGCCCCCTGCATGTGCTCGCGCCACCACTGCCCGGCCTGCGTGCGGCGCGGGTCGGCACGATAGGCGGCATCATCGGCCAGCACGCCAGTCAGCCCCGGCAGTGGCTCACCGGTACGACCGGCATACAACGCGCACACGCGATCAGTGAACAGCGCCATGCCGTATCCGTCGGCCGCCAGGTGATGCACGCGCAGGTACCAGACCCAGCGCTGCCCGCCCAGCTCAAGCAGCACCTGCTGACTGATCCGGTCGCGGGTGGGATCGACCGGGCTCAGCCGGTCGGCGTGCATCAGGTTGCGTGCCGCAGCGGCGGGATCCGTCTCGGTGGACACATCACGCACCGAAAGCAACGGCACGTGTGCGGGGTCATGCCACTGCAGCGGCTGGCCATCGGCCCCTTCGGCAAAGCGCAGCGCGAAGGCCTCTGCCTCAACTGCGGCCTGGTCTGCCGCTGCAACGAACGTAGCCACATCCAATGGCCCCTCGATCCACACCGCATGTGCCGTGTTGAACGACGGGTTGTCCGGTGCCAGCCGCTGTGCGAACCACAGTCCCGCCTGGGCCTCGGTCAATGCCACCGGCGTGGCCAGCGCGACGGCGTTCATGCGCTCTGTGCGGCCTGCAGCGTCTGCACCACGCCCCACCACTGGCGCAGCGTGGTGTGCTCGGCCAGCTGCGAGAACTCCAGCGGCAGGCCGGTGTTGCCCCAGGCCAGGACCAGGCCGAGCATGCGCATCGAATCCAGGTCCAGGTCGATCAGGTTGTCGTCGTCACCGATCTCTGCCGGTGTGCACTCCAGCACGCGCGCCACATCGGCACGCATCCGCTCCAGATCCAGCACCTCACCCGTGGCAGCCATCACAGCACCTCCAGCAGCTGGTCGGTGGTCATCGGCACCCCGCTGGTGCGTGCGATCCAGTGCAGCGCCTGATCGTGATCGGCACGCGAGAAGTCCGCCACCGCGTCAGCGGCGATGAAGGCCTCGATGTCACGCTGGAAGGCCTCGACCACGGTCGCGGTGCAGCCGATATGGGCGTACACGCCGGACACCAGCAGCTGGTCGCGCCCACGTACCCGCATCAGCGTCTCCAGGTTGCTGCGCTGGAAGGCGCTGTAGCGGTGCTTCACCAGCACGTGCTCGCCTGGCTGCGGTGCCAGCGCCTCGATGATCGGTTCGTGGTCGGCGCTGCGGCGCATGCCCGGCCCCCACAGATCAGCCTGCAGGCCACGGTCACGGCGATCCTGGTCGCCATGCTGGGCGGTGTAGAACACCGGAATGCCGTGCGCGCGGCAGTGCGCCAGCAGGCGCACGATGTTGTCCACCGCCGGCCGCAAGGGCGTGCTGCCGGCGTCGAATGCCGCCAGGAAGTAGCACTGCATGTCGTGCACCAGCAAAGCCACACGATCGCGCTGCGGGCGCCACGGGCCACGCGCCTGCGGCAGTTCGGCGGCAGTCGGCAAGGGATAGTCGGTAATACGGGGCAGCGCCATCAGCGCGTTCCTCCTGTCTGTTGCAGATGACGCGCACGCAATTGCGCGCGCAGTTCGCGGCGGCTGATCTTGCCGACCGCAGTGGTATCGAAACTGTCGACGAACACGACCTGGTCGGGCACCTTGAACGCCGCCAGGCCGCGCCCGCGCATCCAGGCCTTCAGTGCCTGGGCCTTGAACGGTTCGCCCTGCGCGATCACGAACGCACAGCTGCGCTCGCCCAGATACTCATCGGGAATGGAGACCACGGCGGCGTCGAACACACCCGGGTGCGCCAGCAGGTGGTCCTCGATCTCCTCAGCGGAGATCTTCTCGCCAGCGCGGTTGATGTGGTCACCCGCACGGCCCTGTACCACCAGATAGCCACCGGGCAGCTGCTGCACACGGTCGCCGGTGCGATAGAAGCCGTCGTCGGTGAACGAGCGCGCATTGGCCACCGCATCGTTGTGGTAGCCACGGATGGTGTACGGGCCACGGGTGAGTAGATGCCCCACCTCGCCCTCGGCCACCGGCTGGTCATGGTCATCGACCACGCGCACTTCATCATCCGGACTGATCGGTCGCCCCTGGCAGGCCACGATCAGTTCTTCCGGATCATCCAGGCGGGTGTAGTTCACCAGCCCTTCGGCCATGCCGAATACCTGCTGCAAGGTACAGCCGAGGCCGTCGATCACCCGCCGCGCGGCTTCCGGCACCAGCTTGGCGCCGCCCACCTGCAGTACCTGCAGGCTGGACAGGTCATGCCTGCTGGTGGCGGCGGCCTGCGCCCACAGCAACGCCAGCGGCGGCACCAGGCCACAGCAGGTCACCCGCTCCCGTGCGATCAGCGGGAAGGCCGCATCCGGTCCGGGGCCGGGGCTGAGCACCACGCGGGCACCGGCGTACAGCGCGCCGAAGAAGCCGGGCGAGCTCATCGGGAAGTTGTGCGCAGCCGGCAGCGCGACCAGGTAGACGCTGTCGCGGTCTATGCCGCAGAGGTCATTGCTGGCGCGGAACGAGTAGATGTAGTCGTCGTGGGTACGCGGAATCAGCTTGGACAGCCCGGTGCTGCCTCCGGAAATCTGCAGGAACGCTACCGATTGCGGGTCCGGATCGACCGGCAGCTGGCTGCGATCGCCCTGCAGCGCCTCCAGCGCGACGAACTCCGCCGCATCGCCGTCGATCACCACATGGCGAACCGCCGGGACCTCGGCCTGCAGCGCCCGCGCCAGCCCGCGGTGATCGAAGCCGTCGTGCAGTGCCGTGGTGATGTAGGCACTGGCTTCGGCCTTGCTGGCGAAGTGCACCAGCTCGGTGATGCGGTGCGCCGGCAACGCGTACACCGGCACCAGCCCGGCACGGAACAGGCCACAGACCGTGGTGATGAAGCCTGCCGTGTTGCCCAGCTGCACCAGCACCCGCCCCCCTGGCTGCAGGCCCAGCGCCAACAGGCCGGCGCCGATCCGCCCGGCCTCGTGCCACAGCTGTGCATAGCTCAGGCGGACGTCGCCGGCGACCACCGCGATGTCATCGGCATAGCGTTCTGCACGGTCGCGCAGGAACGCCGGGAAGGTCTCGCCACGCCAGTGACCGGCCTCGCGATAGCGCGCCACCAGCGCGTCGGGCCACACCTGCTGCAGTGGCAGGCGGGAGGATTCAACGGAAGCATTCATGCGGCAGGCTCGATGGCGGGCGCGGATTCATGGACACCCAGCGCGTTCAACAGGGCAGCGAACTTCGCTGCGGTTTCAGCCACCTCGGCCTCGGGGTGCGACTCGGCGACGATGCCGGCACCGGCATACAGGCGCAGTTGCGTGCCCTGCAGGCGCGCGCAGCGGATCGCCACGTACCAGTCGCCGTCACCCTGCGCGTCCAACCAACCCACGGCGCCGGCATAGAAGCCACGCGGTACAGGTTCCAGCTCGCGGATGCGCTGCAGCGCCGCCAACCGCGGCGTACCGCAGACCGCCGGCGTGGGATGCAGCTGTGCCAACAGCTCGGCCGCCGATGTCTGCGGATCCTTCAGGGTGGCGTGGATGCGGGTGCCGAGGTGCCACATGCTGGCGGTGGCATGCAGCACCGGGCGCGGCTGTGCATCGATGTGGCTGCAGTACGGTGCCAGGCCTTCGACGATGGCTTCGACCACGTGGCGGTGCTCGTCGTGGTCCTTGGTCGAGGCCAGCAGCGCCTGCGCCGCACGCCCGTCCTCGGCGGCATCGGCACTGCGCCGCGCGGAACCCGCCAACGGATGCGACAACAGTTCGGCGCCGCGCTTGCGCAGCAGCAGCTCCGGCGTCGCACCGACCAGCCAGGCCGGTGCCTGGCCCAGCTCCACCGGAAGCGGCACCGCGTAGGTCGCCACCGACGGATCCGCGCCCAGGCGTGCCAGCAGCACGTCCGGAGAAAGCGCCTGGCGGGTGCGTGCCAGCAGGCTGCGCGCCAGCACCACCTTATGCAGGTTCTGCTCGGGCGCACGCAAGGCCTGCACTGCCGCAGCGACTGCAGCGGCATAGTCCTGCGGCACAGGTTCGGCCCGCAGGGCGCCGGCCAGCGGCGGTGCGGCCTGCGGCTGCAGTGCCAGCGCCGGCAGCAGGCGCTCGGGCTGGTACAGCGCATCGTCGGCACGCGGCTCGAACGGCACCGCGCCAACCAGCAGGCCCGGGCCGCCACGCTGCTGGGCAAAGAACTCCGAAACGCGTTCTGCCAACGTCGCCAGTGCACCGGCTGGCAACGTGGCGCGGCAACCGCGGGCGTGCACGTGCTGGCCGGCATGCTGCAGCAGGAACAGCGACGCGTCGTCGGTGCTCTCCTGTGGTGCTGGCGCAGCCTCCGGCCACGCGCCCTGCATCAGGGAATCGTTCATGGGGTCTCCTTCATCCGATGCGCTGCGGCCAGCGCGCACAGCAACAGCAGCAGCGCGCCCACCAGCAGGTAAGGCAGGCTTGGCCCGCCGCGATACAACAGCGTGCCGAGCATCGGCCCGGCCACCATGCCCAGCCCTTGCGCGGCCGCCACGGTGCCTGCGGCGGCGCCCTGCTCGTGCGCCTCTACCGCATCGGCGGCCAGCGCCTGGAACGAGGGGAATACGAAGCCCATGCCGAACGCAGCCAGCGCATACGCCGCAGGCAATTGCCAGGCCTGCTGCACGCCCGCCACCGAAGTGAAGCCGATGCCGGAAATGAGAGCGCCGAGGACGATCCAGCGACGTGGATGCACCTCCAGCTTCATCACCAGCGCCTGCGCCAGGATCAGGCCGACGCCAACGGCGGTGAGTGCAATGCCGGCCATGCGCGCGCCGGTCGCCGCATCCAGACCCAGGCGATCAATTGCGAAGAAGCCGACCGTGACCTGCGCGATAGTCACCGAGACCATGGCGATGAACGCTGCCAGCTGCGGCAGGCACAGGCGCGCGTCGAGGCGGCTCATCGGCGTGCGGCGCTGTGCGGACGCGCCCACCACGGGCGGTGTAGCCGGCAGGCGCCAGGCCAGCAATGCCAGTGCCAGCAACGGCAGCAGCGCGGCCACGTACAGCGCCAGCGACAGATTCGTATAGGCCAGCCAGCCCGCGGCGGCCGGGCCGAGCACCATGCCCAGCGCGTTGGCACTGCCCAGGCGGGCGAGGAATTTTGCACGCTGTCCGGTGGGTGCCCTGTCGGCGATCAGCGCCGCTGCGGTAGGAGGCACAGCCGCGTAGAACAGGCCGATCAGGCCACGCGCACCGACCAGCACCAGCACTGACACCAGCACCGGCGGCACTGCCTGCAGGGCGACATCGATGAACACCGCCAGCGCGATATAGACGACGGTGTAGGCGCTCATCGCCAGCATCAGCACGCGTTTGCGGCCGATGCGGTCGCTGAGCTGGCCCCAGGGGCGCGCGGCCAGCATCCACAGCACGCCTGCGGCGGTGACCGACAGGCCGGCATGCCACTCGGACAGGCCGAGCATGCGGACCACCGGGCCGATCACAGCGACGAAGGACATCATCGCCATGGTGCCGATCAGGGCAGCCAACACCAGCGCCGGCAAGCCGGGAACGACGGGACGTGCGTGCATGAAACACCAGCCGTAACAGGAAAGGATTGGCCGGGCGCGTCTGCACGCCCCGCCCGGCACCCGCCCCACTCAGGACCGGATGCCACCCTCAAATGATAACGGCTCGTATTTGCATTTGATACCCATTCTCTTGAATGGGCATGCAACAGTGGGTTCAGCGCATCGCACGCAGGCCCAGCAGGCCACGGCGCTTGAACCACCACTCCAGCGGCAGCGTCACCAACGGCGGGATGGCCGCCAGCAGGGCCAGGGCATTGGCCCACCACGGCCAGCGCAGGCGCACCGCCGCAAACAGCGTGACCGCCACGTACACCAGGAAGGCCGCGCCGTGCAGGGGCCCGAACAGCTTCACCAGCGCCACGTTGGTCATGGGGCCGTACTTCATCCACATGCCGATGAGCAGGCCGGCCCAGGTCACGGCCTCGATGAAAGCGACCGCGGCGAACAGGCGTCCGGTCGGGGGCATGGGGGAACGTTGGGTCACGCGGGGCTCCGGCATCGGGATATCAAATGCGAATGATACGCAGATGCGAACGCCATGTAGAGTCGAGCCGTGCTCGACTGCTGGAGCGTGTCCACCAAGGTGGACACCTACCGGAGCGTGTATGGCAGAACGTGCTCCCCGATCTCACGCAGCACCGCGTCCATCGGCCTCCCGTTGTCGACCAGGTTGAACATCACGTGCCCCACGCCCTGCGCATGCACGCGCAGCAGGTAGTCACGCAAGCCGTCGCGGCCGACCTTCAGGCCCAGTGGCAGCGGCTCGGGCGGTGCCTGCGGATCGGCCTGCAGATCCAGCAACATCGACTGCACGAACGGCTTGCCTGGCCCAGCGCCTTGCGCCTGCGCCTGTTGCCACAGGCCGATGCGCCCTTCCTGCGCGGCCTCTTCGCGGTGATAGGTGGCCCAGCCTTCGGCTTCCCGTGCGATCCACTGCAGGCTCTGCCGCGCAGTGCCCACCACCAGCATCGGAATGCGCGTGGCCGGGGCCGGCAGCACGTCGAAGCCACCGGTTACCTGCAGTACCTCGGCCCTTTCTTCAGCCTCAGGTGACAACGCCGCGCGCAACAAGGTCCAGCGCTCACGGAACGTCGCCGCCCTGCCCTCCAGGTATTCGCCGAATGCCGCGAACTCTTCCGGCCGATCGCCAGACCCGAGGCCCAGCACGAAGCGGCCGTCGCTGATCCGGTCCAGGCTCAAGGCCGACTTCGCCACCTGCAGCGGATGGCGCAATGGCAGCACGATGGCCGCGCTGCCGACCACGATGCGCTCGGTCGCCGCAGCCAGCATGCCCAGCCACAGGAACGGGTCGTCCAACGCGCTCGTTGTCGCGTCCGGACCCTGCGGCACCATCAGCGGCACGTCGCGCGTCCACAACGCGGCAAAGCCCAGGTCATCGGCCAGTCGCGCGATACGTCGCGCCTCACGTGGATCGGCCAACCCATGCGACGCCACGGGCGTCATCAGGCCCAGGCTCAGACCCTGCTGCGGAAACAAGGCAGCGTACGCGGGATTGAAATCACTCATGCCGCCAGCTTAGCGTGCAGGCATGGGGCAACGATGACGCGCCGCCCACCACCGGAAGAACACTGCATGCCGACGATCCGCCCTGCCCACGTCGATGACCTGCCCGCGATCAGCACGGTGTGCCTGGCTGCCTTCACTGCGGCGGTCGCACCTTCGCTCAGCGCGGCCGGCATCGCCACCTTCGGCAGCGTCGCCGCGGCCGAAGCGTTCGGCGCGCGCCTGCAGGGCGACAACCACATCCTGGTGGCCGAGCAGGACGGCCGCGTCGTCGGCGTGATCGAACTGAAGGAAGGCCGGCACCTGGCGATGCTGTTCGTCGATCCCGGCTACCAGGGCCAGGGCATCGGCCATGCTTTGTTCGACGCGGTGCTCCCGCAGGTGCGCGAGCCGGTCCTGACCGTGCGCGCCTCACTCAATGCAGTGCCAACCTACCTGCGCTATGGCTTCGTGCTGGACGGCGACGTCGGCGAGTTCAATGGGCTGGTGTATCAGCAGATGGTGCGGGCAGCGGCCTGAAGGCATCCGCCGGCCAATGCCCGGCGGGCGTCATGCCCTGCGGCACGCCCGTCATAAGCAAACTGAATCAGCAGGCTCCCCGGCCGTTCCTACAATGGCCTGTCACCCTGCCCTTCGAGATGCTGCCGATGCGCGTCGCGCTTTCTATGTTGCTGCTGGCTTCGGCGCTGAGCGCCTGCACCCCGGCCCCGGTCTCCATCGCCAACTCCGCCGAGGTGCCCGCGCCGGCCAAGGCAATCGCCTGGCGCCAGGGCGATGTCGATGATGCCTTCGCCGAGGCCGCCGACAGCGGCAAGCCGGTGCTGCTGTACTGGGGCGCCGTCTGGTGCCCACCGTGCAACCAGCTCAAGGCGGGCCTGTTCAAGGACCCGGCCTTCATCGCGCTGACCAGCAAATTCGTTCCCGTCTACCTGGATGGCGACGAGGAAGGTGCGCAAGCCTGGGGTGAGCGCTTCGGCGTACGCGGCTATCCGACCCTGATCGTGCTGGACCCAAAGCGCAACGAAATCACCCGCGTGGCCGGCGGCAATGATGCCACCGAACTGACCCGGGCACTGACCGTCGCCGCAGGCCGCCGCGGTGCTGTTGCCGCCACCTTGGCCACCGCGTTGGCAACGCCGGACCGACTGGCCGCAGAAGACTGGCAGGTGCTGGGCGACTACGGCTGGGAAGTGGACGCCAACCGCCTGGCCGGCGAGCGCAGCAGCGAGGATGTGCTGCGCCAGTTGTCCAAGGCCGCACCCGACGCTGCCCTGCAGCGCCGCTTCGCTCTGCTGGCCTCGGCAACGGCCGAAAAGCCCGATGCCTCGCCCACCGAAGTACGCGAGCTGCTGCAGGCCGTGCTGGCGCAGCCCGCCGAAGTCCGCCGCAACCGTGAGTTGCTGGGCTATGCAGGCGTGCAGCTGGTCAAGCAGGCCAGTGCCGGGCCGGCCACCAGCAACACGCTGGGACAGCAGCTGCTGGTGGCATTGGAGCGGGCAGACGCCGAGCGCGGCGACCGCGCCGACGACGCATTGTCGCGTGCGTTGACCGAAGTGTCGCTGGCCCGCCTGCAGCAGCCGAAGGGCGCATTGCCCGCGGCCCTGGTTGATCGGGTCAAGCAGCGCGTGGCTGCTGCCGACGCTGCCGCCACCGATGCGCATGCGCGCCAGGCCACGATCAGCAGCGCGGTCTACGCACTACGCCAGGTCGGCGACGACGCAGGCGCCGAGTCGCTGTTGCTGGCGGAACTGAAGCGCAGCGAACAGCCGTACTACTACATGCCCGAGCTGGCCGAACTGGCCGAGCAGCGCGGCGACACCGCCGGTGCGCTGGAGTGGTTGAAGCGTGCCTACGACGGTGCACAGGGCCCGGCCACCCGCGTGCAGTGGGGCGTGCTGTACGTGGAAGGCCTGCTGAAGCTGGCACCGAACGATGCACCACGCATCGAGCAGGCGACCGCCTCGCTGATCGCCGAGCTGGAGGCACAGCCGTCGGGCTACCACCAGCGCACCCGCCAACGCTTCGAGCGCCTGGCCGGGCAGTTGAAGGCGTGGAGCGGCAAGCACCAGGGCGCGGAGACGCTGGCGCGGTTGCAGCAGCGGATGCAGCAGGCGTGCGGCGATCAGGTAGATGGCGCGTGCAAGGATTGGTTGAGTTGAGTTGATGAAGGCGCTGGCGGCGGGTTCGTCTGCCGGCGCTTTTGTTGATATCGGTTGTGGCGGGGGAAGGGGCTGGCCGGGACCGTTGGCGCCATGGATGGCGCCATCGAGCCCCCAAGGATGGGTTTACGGCGTGTCCCGGCCAGCCCCTTCCCCCGCCACCCGACGGTTTCCTGCGAGCGCGGGCAACACATCAGCGCGCCGGTGAGGTTCGAAAAGCGGGTTCTCGTAGTGCCGGCCGCTGGCCGCCAACCCGACCTTCGCTGATTGCCGGCCAGTGGCCGGCACTACAACGTCGCTCTTGCTCCCTTTCACGCATTTCAATCCTTCCCCTTGACCTCAACCAATGTTGAGGTGCGATAACGATCTCCCCACGGCCAGCCTCTCTGGCCTTCCCCACGGAGATTGCTTCGATGTCGTACTCGCTTCCCCCGCTTCCCTATGCCTATGACGCCCTCGAGCCGCATTTCGATGCGCGCACGATGGAGATCCACCACAGCAAGCACCACCAGGCCTACGTCAACAACCTCAACGCCGCCATCGAGCAGGCCGGCATCGCCGAGCAGCCGGTCGAGGCGCTGATCGCCAACCTCGATGCCGTGCCCGAGGCGCAGCGCGGCGCCATCCGCAACAACGGCGGTGGCCACGCCAACCACAGCCTGTTCTGGACCGTGCTCAGCACCAACGGTGGTGCGCCCGATGACGAACTGGCCGCCGCCATCGACCGTGACCTCGGCGGTTTCGATGCTTTCAAGGAGGCCTTCACCAAGGCGGCGCAGACCCGCTTCGGCAGCGGCTGGGCCTGGCTGACCAGCGATCGCGATGGTCGCCTGCAGGTGGAAAGCAGCGCCAACCAGGACAGCCCGCTGATGGGTGCGGCCGTGGGCCTGTCCGGCAACACCCCGATCCTCGCACTGGATGTCTGGGAACACGCCTACTACCTGCACTACCAGAACCGTCGCCCGGACTACATCGGTGCGTTCTTCAACATCATCAACTGGGCCGAGGTCGGCCGGCGCTACCGCCAGGCCAGGGCCTCATGAGCGGCGAAACGCTGCCGTACGCCGGGCCGTGGGCGGGGGTTTTCCCCGCCCCGGCCCCGGTGCCGTCGGTCGAGATGCCGCCGCGGGCCCTGCGGCGGCTGCTCGGTCACTTTCCTACCGGCGTGGCAATCGTCTGCACGCGCGATGCGCAGGGCAAACCCATCGGCCTGACCATCAATTCGTTCGTGCCGGTGTCATTGCAGCCGCCACTGGTGCTGTGGAACCTGGCGTTGCATGCGCAGAGCCTGTCCACCTTCCAGCGCGCCACCCGCTTTGCGATCAGCGTGCTGGCGGCCGACCAGGAAGCGCTGGCCCGGCGCTTTGCCGATCCGCAGGTCCGCAACCGCTTCGACGGCCTGGCATTGCTGGATGATGACGAGGATGCCCCACCACGCATCGCCGGTGCGGTCGCCCATCTCACCTGTACCCGCCACGCACAGTGGCCGGTGGGTGATCATCTGCTGCTGGCTGGCCGCATCATCGAAGTGCACGAGAACGGCGGCGCGCCGCTGCTGTTCCATCGTGGCCGCTTCCAGCCCGGCCCCACCGAATTGCTGGTGGAGGTGCGCGGATGAACATCGAAGCCCTGGAATGCATGCTTGCCAACGGCAAGGACGGCGCGCTGCTGCGCTTCGGCCTGGGCAAGGGTTGGCTGGATGCGGGGAACCCGGTGCGCGCGGCCACCCATCTGGGCCGGTGCGTGGTGCTTGATCCGCAGTATTCCGCGGCGTGGAAGCTGCTGGGCAAAGCCTGGCTGGCCAGTGGCCAGCCGCTGGCGGCGCGCGAAGCATGGCAACGCGGCTTGAGCGTGGCCGGCAGCAAGGGTGACCAGCAGGCACACAAGGAAATGCAGGTGTTCCTGCGCCGCCTGGACCGCGAACAGGCGGCCCTGGCGAAGGCGGGCTGAGTCGATCAGCCCGCGTTGGCCGATGCCGGTGCGGACATGATGTCCGGCATCGGCAGGCGGCGCGGCTTGCTGGGGAACGCGTGGCGCAGGATGCGCCAGACCACCTGGCCGAACTGGCGCGGCAGCGAGCCGTTGTTGTAGTGCTGGCCGTAACGGCGGCAGATGTCCTTCACTTCCTTGGCAATGGCCGCATAGCGGTTGGCCGGCAGGTCCGGGTAGAAGTGGTGCTCGATCTGGTGGCTGAGGTTGCCCGACAGCACATTGATCAGGAAGCCGCCGCTGATGTTGGACGAACCGCGCAGCTGGCGCAGGTACCAGTGACCGCGCGATTCATTGCGCAGGCATTCCTTCGGGAAGGTTTCCGACTCTGCGGTGAAGTGGCCGCAGAAGATGATCACGTAGGTCCAGATGTTGCGCAGGCCGTTGGCCACCATGTTGCCCAGCATCACGGTGAGGAAGAACGGGCCGGCCAGCAGCGGGAAGAACACGTAGTCCTTCAGCACCTGGCGGGCCATTTTCCGCGCCACCGGGCGGGTCTGCATCCACATCGCACGGCCACTGATGCGGCCCTTCAGCCAACGGCCCAGGCGCAGGTCCTGCGCGGCCACGCCCCACTGGAACAGCAGCGCGAAGATCGGCGCGATGATCGGCTGCAGCAGGTAGAACGGCTTCCAGCGCTGTTCCGGGAAGATGCGCAGCAGGCCGTAGCCGATGTCATCGTCCATGCCACGCACGTTGGTATAGGTGTGGTGGCGGAAATTGTGGGTCTTGCGCCAGTTGTCGGCGGTGGCAACGATATCCCACTCGTAGGTGTTGCCATTGAGCTTGGGGTCGCCGGTCCAGTCGAACTGGCCGTGCATGACGTTGTGGCCCAGCTCCATGTTCTCCAGGATCTTCGACAACGCCAGCAGCAGCGTGCCAGTGATCGCGGCCGGCCACAGCAGCGGCATCCAGAACAGCGGCGAGAATGCTGCCAGGAACAGCAGGCCACGGCCACCCACGCCGAACCATCGCACGGCGGCAGCCACACGGCGGATGTAGCGGGTATCGGAGGCGCCGAGGCTGCCGATCACACGGTCGCGGATCGCATCGAGTTCCTCACCGAAGGCATGCATCTCGGCGGTGCTCAGGGCACGGTCGGTAGCGCGGGTCATGGCAGGCGTCCTCAGAGATCCAGAGTCAGGTCGGTGGTCGGTGCGCTCACGCAGATCCGCACCGGCTGTGCCGTTTCGGACTGCAGGTCGCCGGTGCGAAGGTGGCGGGTGGCGCCACTGACGCGATCACAGGTGCAGGTGTTGCAGATGCCCATGCGGCAACCGTGCTTGGGCTTGATGCCATGCGCTTCCAGGCTTTCCAGCAGCGAGCGGCCACGCGGCACGCTCAGCTGGCGGCCACTGCGCGCAAGCGTCAGCGACACCTCTCCTTCGCTGCTGGCATCGCGCAGCGGCGCCGGCGGGGTGAAGGCTTCGGCCTGGAAGCCGGCCACCTGGTGCGCCAGGCGTTCGCGCGCAGCGGCAACGAAGCCGTCCGGGCCGCAAGCCAGCACATGGCGCTGCGCAAGCGGCGTGTCATCACCGGCCACCTGCAGATCATGGGTATCAATTCGCGCGGCCGGCGCCTCACCCTCGCGGGTGGCCAGCAGATGCACGCGCAGGTTCGGATGTGCCGCAGCCAGCGCCCGCAGTTCATCACGGAACTGCAGATGGGCAGCAGTGCGCTCCCAGTAGAACAGGTCCACCGGTGCTGCCAGCGGCCGCTGGCAGGCGTCGCGCAACAGGCTGCGCATCGGCGTGATGCCACTGCCGGCAGCCAGCAGCAGCACCGGCGCCGCGGCCGGCATCTGGAACTCGCCGAAGGCGGCATCGAGGCGGAACAGTTCGCCCGGCTGTGCATGGTTGACCAGATGCTGGCTGACCCGGCCGCCGTCGATCGCCTTGACGGTGATCGCCAGCTCGCGCCGACCCAGTGCGGTGGGGCTGTAGCTGCGCTGGCACAGGCGTCCTTCAATCTCGACGCCGAGGTTAACGTGCTGGCCGGCGCGCATGCCGGCCCAGTGCCGGTTGGTGCGCAGGACCAGGGTCGCCGCGCCCTCGCCAGCCGGCTCGCGGCGGACCAGGCGGGCCACCGGCTCGCGCAGGGTCCACAGGGGATTGAGCTGGCCCGCCCAGAAATCGAACAGCGACGGCGACACCCAGCGGTACGGAGAGAACAGGGACGGACGGACGACAGCGCTCATGAGTGAACTATACGGGCGCACATACACCTGTGTATACATGTGTATATTGAACCGGATTGGGTATGATTCAGCCTCGCCCTACCGGAACCCCCATGGCCGCCGCCACCGCCTTGTCGACGCCCGAAGATGCCAACAGCCCGGCCCGCCGTACGGTGACCCGCGAGGATCTGCTGGCCGCCGCCCTGAAACTGATCGGGCCGCACCGCAGCCTGTCCACGCTCAGCCTGCGCGAAGTGGCACGTGAGGCCGGCATTGCGCCGAACAGCTTCTACCGGCAGTTCCGCGACATGGACGAACTGGCCGTGGCGCTGATCGATGCAGCCGGCCGTTCGCTGCGCACCATCATCGGCGAGGCCCGCCAGCGCGCCACCTCCACCGCCACCAGCGTGGTACGGGTCTCGGTGGAGACCTTCATGGAGCAGCTGCGCGCCGACGACAAGCTGCTGCACGTACTGCTGCGCGAAGGCGCGGTCGGTTCGGACGACTTCAAGCACGCGGTCGAGCGTGAGCTGCACTACTTCGAGGAAGAGCTGCAGCACGACCTGGTGCGCCTGGCCGCGCTGGATGGCGCCGTGCTGCATGCCCCCGAACTGGTGGCCAAGGCCATCACCCGGCTGGTCTTCGCGATGGGTGCCACCGCCATGGACCTGCCGCCGGAGAAGGATCCGGAACTGGTCGAACAGATTTCCACGATGATCCGCATGATCATCGTCGGCGCCCGTACCCCCGCCGCATTCCGTCGCGGCTGACGATCCGACCGCGCCTATACGGCAACTCCATCCTATGGACATGACCACCGGCAGGGTTGCGGTCGTTTTATGTAATGTTATAACACAAGCATGATCTGACTCGACTGGCGCCCCAATCGCAATTGCCTCGGCTTCGTTATATAGCACTTGCTATATTCATAAGCCGCTGCTTTCATATGCGTCAGCCAGGTCGCCCTCGCCGCCTTTCTTCTCCCAAGGACGACGCCCTCATGCCCGTTGCCACGCCCCTCTTCCATCGGCTGCCCCTGGCCGCCGCCATTGCCCTGACCCTGCCGCTGCCTGCACTGGCCGCCACCTCGAAGCCGACCGAGCTGGACCGCGTGCAGGTCAAGGTCAGCACCGCCACCCGCAGCGAACGCCTGCTATCCGATGTCCCGATCCGCACCGAAGTGCTGCGCAAGGAAGACATCGCGCTGCGCGCGGCCACCGACTTCTCGCGCGCCGCCGAGCTGATCAACGGCCTGCGCGTGGAAAGCAACTGCCAGAACTGCAACACCAGCGAAGTGCAGCTGCTGGGCCTGCCCGGTGCCTACAACCAGCTGTTGTTCGATGGCATCCCGCTGTTGTCCACGCTGGGCAGCGTCTATGGCCTGGAACAGATCCCGGCCGGGTTCGTCGACCGCATCGAAGTGGTCAAGGGCGGCGGCTCGGCGCTGTACGGCCCGGGTGCGGTGGCCGGTGTGATCAACCTGATTCCGCCGCTGCCGGCGCGCAGCGGTGGCCATGTGCAGGCCGGCGTGGATGTCCTGAAGGGCACACCGCAGAAGAATGCCGACGTGCGCCTGGACCTGGTGGCGAAAGATGCCGACGCCGGGCTTTCAGTGATTGCCCAGCGCAACTGGAACAGCGGCATCGACTACAACGGTGACGGCTACACCGAGATCACCCGCAAGAACCTCAAGGTCGGCGGGCTGCAGGCCTGGTACGCGCCCACGCCAGGCACGCGGCTGCGCCTGGACCTGCAGGTGACCGATGAAACCCGGCGTGGCGGCAATCGACTGGATCAGCCCGAATACCTAACCAACATCGCCGAATCGCTGGATACGAAATACCGGCGCGGCAGCGTGTCGTGGGATCAGGAAATCAATGCCGACGCCGATTTCCGCCTGGCCTACGCCTTCGCCGACATCGACCGCGACAGTTTCTACGGCGGTCTTGGCGACGTGGTTACCGATCCGTCTGCCCCCGGCCATGACCCGTCGCAGCTGGATCCCAACGTGGCCGGCAGCGCGGCCTCGCGTTCGTGGCGCCAATACGGCCGCACCCACAACCCGCTGCACTACATCGACAGCCAGTTGAACTGGCGGCTGGGCGCGCACGCGCTGGCCTTCGGCGTGCAGTACAAGCACGAGGCGCTGCGCGACGACAACCGCACCGGTGACGGGCAGCGCCTGGCGGTGCTGGAAGATGCAACCTTCCACAACCTGGGCGCCTTCATCCAGGACGAATGGAGCCTGCGTGACAACGTCGACCTGGTACTGGGCGCACGCGTGGACAAGAGCTCGGAGCTGGACAGCGCGGTGTTCTCGCCGCGCATCGCCCTGGCCTGGCAGGCCACCCCGAACCTGAAGTGGCGCGCCGGCGTCGCCACCGGCTTCCGTGCACCGGAGATCTTCGTCGAGGACGTGCACGTCGATACGCTGGGTGGCGAGCAGGTGCGCGTACGCAACACCGATGGCCTGAAGGAAGAGCGCGCGTTGACCACCCTGTTCGGCTTCGACTGGCGCTCGGACCCGGCCAATCCAGTGTGGAGCTGGGATGCTACCGCCTCCTATGCACGCATCCGCGACACCTTCGCGCTGGGCGAGATCCAGCGCGGCGATGACGGACAACTGAGCCAGCTGCGCTACAACGCCTCCGGCTCCAACGTGCTGGGGGCGGAAACCAACCTCGGCTGGCAGCCGTCGCCGCAGTGGCGCCTGACCGCCGGTGCCTCGTGGTACCGCTCGCGCTTCCGCGAACCGCAGCGCATCTTCGACGACACCGGCGACGGTGGCGACACCATCATCGAAAGCCGCGACTACCTGAAGACCCCGCGCTGGACCGGCCTGGCGCAGCTCAGCTGGATGCCCGCCGAGCCGTGGGAAACCTTCGTCGCGCTGCGCCATACCGGGCCGATGTCGGTGCTGAACAACCGGTTGGGCGAGCTGCACCGTACGCGTTCCTTCCTGGTCACCGATCTTGGTGCTCGCTGGCACCGCCATCTGGGCGCGCAGGCGCAGCAGGAAGTGTCGGTGGCCGCGGGTGTCAAGAACGTGTTCGATCAGCGCCAGAAAGATCTGGAAGTGGGCGCGCTGCGTGACAGCGACTATGTCTACGGGCCGCGCTTCGCGCGTTCGTGGTACGTCAACCTGCGCTATGTGTTCTGAAGCTCTGCGAGCGTTGTTGCTGGCCTGTGCCGTGCTGCTGGCCGCACCGGCGATGGCTGCGGACCTGCACGCGCAGGTCTCGGCCTCGCTGATGCGGCCGGAACAGCGCTCGCTGCGACCGATGCAATGGACACAGCCGCCGAAACTGGTGGCGCTGTACTTCGGTGCCGACTGGTGTGCACCGTGCCATGCCTTCGTACCCACGCTGCGCAGCGTGCGTGATGCCCTGCGCCAAGCCGGCGCCGATACCGAAGTGGTGTACGTCAGCCAGGATGAGAGCGAGAGCGCGCTGCGCCGCTACATGCACGCGCAGGACATGCCGTGGCCGGTGCTTGACCCGCGCCGCGCTGCGCGCATGCCGGCCCTGCAGACATTGGCCGGGCTGGCACCGCCGAATCTGGTACTGATCGATGCCGACGGCACGGTGCTGACCAATGGCTGGCAAGGCCGGCGTTACCAAGGCCTGCAGCCGGTGTTGAAGGAATGGACGAAACGGGCGTGCGCGCAGGAACAGGCCCGCTGCCCGCCTGACCTGTAGCGTCGAGCCATGCTCGACGCATTCCATCACCGTGCAAACGGCAGCCGAGCATGGCTCGGCTCTACAAAAACCGGGATCGCGCGAACGGCCGCCGGGCATGGCCCGGCGCTACCGTTACG
Organism: Stenotrophomonas sp. 22692; assembly: GCF_052045015.1. Classification (NCBI taxonomy): domain Bacteria; kingdom Pseudomonadati; phylum Pseudomonadota; class Gammaproteobacteria; order Lysobacterales; family Lysobacteraceae; genus Stenotrophomonas; species Stenotrophomonas sp. 22692. The sequence goes on along the minus strand of NZ_JBQEMR010000001.1, from coordinate 60,432 downwards.
GCGCCTCGCCCTCGGCCTTGCGCACGAACGCCTCGAACAGCGCCAGCGTCTGCTCGCTCACATGGTGCTCGATACCCTCCGCATCACGCCGTGCCGTATCAGGGTCCACGCCCAGCGCCAGCAGGAAACGCTCCACGGTCTGGTGCCGCTGGCGGCTGGCATGGGCCAGCGCCTCGCCTTCCGGGGTCAGGAACACGCCGCGGTACGGCCGCTGCACCACCCAGCCATCGCGGGCCAGGCGCCGCAGCATCTTCGCCACGGTGGGCTGGGCCACGCCCAGGCGGGTGGCGATGTCGACCTGGCGGGCCTCGCCGCCGTCGGCCAGCAGGTCCGAGATCAGCTCGACATAGTCCTCCACCAGCTCCATCCGGTGCGCTTCGCGCACTTGCCGGAAGCTCTCGACCTGGCGCTCAGCCTCGATCAAGGGGGTGCTTTTCAGCGATGTCGAATCGTCGGTCTTGCCCACGCCTGCGCCTGTCCTTCCGGTCTACTCCGGGTTTGAAACTGAATTCTGGACCAGTAACGCGATAAAGACGATTGTTTCACATTGCTAATGACTATAGCAGGAGCTATATTCGGACCCATGAACACCCTGGCGCCCCACGACCCTTCGGCCTCCATCCCGGCCAGCCTGGGCGCGCTCAACGCCTCGGTCGCCGTTCCCGACAAGGGCCATTGGTGGTTCCGCCTGCTGGCCTTCCTCGGCCCGGGCTACATGATCTCGGTCGGCTACATGGACCCAGGCAACTGGGCCACCGACCTCGCCGGCGGTTCGCGCTTCGGCTACCTGCTGCTGTCGGTCATCCTCATCTCCAACCTGATGGCGGTGATCCTGCAGGCGCTGTCGGCACGGCTGGGCATCGCCACCGGCATGGACCTGGCGCAAGCCTGCCGCGCGCGGTACCCGAAGCCGGTGAACCTGGCGCTGTGGGCGCTGTGCGAGGCAGCGATCATCGCCTGCGACCTGGCCGAGGTGATCGGCACCGCGATCGCATTGAAGCTGCTGTTCGACCTGCCGCTGCTGTGGGGTGCGGTGATCACTGCGCTGGACACGCTGCTGGTCCTGCTGCTGATGAACCGCGGCTTCCGGGCGCTGGAAGCGTTCGTGATCGCGCTGCTGATGGTGATCTTCGGCTGCTTCATGGTGCAGATCGCGCTGGCCGCACCGCCGGTGATGGACGTGCTGGGCGGATTCATTCCGCGCGCGCAGGTAGTGACTGATCCGCACGCGCTGTACATCGCCATCGGCATCATTGGTGCCACGGTTATGCCGCATAACCTGTACCTGCATTCTTCCATCGTGCAGACCCGCGCCTATCCGCGCACCGACGAGGGCCGTCGCAGCGCGCTGCGCTGGGCGGTGACCGACAGCACCCTCGCGCTGACGCTGGCACTGTTCATCAACGCCAGCATCCTGATCCTGGCGGCGGCGGTGTTCCATGCCAATGGCCGTTTCGATGTGGAAGACATCGAGCAGGCGCACCAGCTGCTGGCGCCGATGCTGGGCGTGGGCGCGGCGGCGACACTGTTTGCAATTGCCCTGCTGGCCTCGGGCCTGAATTCGACAGTGACCGCCACGCTGGCCGGCCAGATCGTGATGGAAGGCTTCCTGCACCTGCGCCTGCCGCCGTGGCTGCGTCGGCTGATCACGCGCGCACTGGCGATCATTCCGGTGGTGGTGGTGATCATGCTGTTCGGCGACCAGGGCGCGGTGAAGCTGCTGGTGCTGAGCCAGGTGGTGCTGTCGATGCAGCTGCCGTTCGCGATCATTCCCCTGGTGCGGATCGTGACCGACAAAGTGACGATGGGCGCGCTGGTGGCACCACGCTGGCTGGGCGCGATTGCCTGGGTGATCGCGCTGGTGATCGTGGTGTTGAACGTGAAGCTGCTGGTGGATACCTTCAGCGGAGCCTGACGCCGAACCACGGACCCTGCCCCGGTAGATCCACGCCATGCGTGGATGCCCTTGTAGAGTCGGGCCATGCTCGACTCATCGCTCACCGCGCGAACGGCAGCCGAGCATGGGCTCGGCTCTACAAATGCAACGCGATCGCGGCCTCGATCTGCTGCGGTGACTGGAACCCTGCCAGGCGCGTGCGCTCATCACCGTCACGGAACAGGGACAACGTCGGGGTCTGCCGCAGTCCCAGCTCCCTGAAGAACGCCTCACCCAGCACTTCCAACTGCACGCGCAGCAGGGTCGTGCCCTGCCCCGCTACGCTGTTGGCCACCCGATGCAGCGACATCTCCAGCATCCGGCACCCGGGGCACTGGTCCTTATGGAAATCCACCAGCACCCGCGGGTGCTCGGCCAGCAGCTGCTGGAACTGCTCAGGCGTGGTGGCGTCGATGATCTGCATCGCTGTTTCTCCAGTAGTGGGCCAGGACCGCATCGGTCCAGGCGTCGATGGCTTCGGCATGACGCTCGCCATGCGGCATCTGTTCGATCTCCAGCGGCGGATAGTCGCTGCGGAAATAGCGGATCAGCCGGTGCACGGCGCCGCAGTAGTACTCCTGCCCCCACTGCGTTTCACCGGTGCCGAACACCGCCAGCTGCCGTGGCCGCTCGCCGCGCTCGGCGATGCCGGCCACCCATGCCTTCATCTCCGCCGGCGTGCGGCCGGCGTTGTCGGTCCAGCAGCCCAGCAGCACCAGATCGGCCTCGCCGGCAGCCAGCGGCGGCGCCTGCCGCAGGTCGTCGGCCTCGTACCAGTGCACGGCATGCCCCACGGCACGGCAGCGCTCGGCGATCTGCCGGCCGAGTTCGCGGGTGTTGCCGCTCAAGGAGGCGACCACCATCAGGATGCTCAGCGCGGCGCCAGGCTCAGAGATCGTCGAAGCCGTTGTCGACGTTGGTCTTCTTGTAACTTGCATTGCGCATCTCGAAGAAGTCGGTCTTGGTCTCGGTGAAGTTGTCGGCGTAGGCCTTGATCCACGGCATCACGTTGTCGGTGGTGTCGCTGTACAGGCGCTCGATGCCGAGCATGCCGGCCATCTTGTTGGCGCGGTACTTCACGTAACGCACCATCTCGTCCACGTCGATGCCATCGATGCCATCCAGCACCTCCGACGACCACTGCGTCTCAAGCTCGATGGCATGTTCGAATGACTGGTGCACGTAGGCGGTCAACTCATTGGTCTGCAGCTCGGGGTTTTCACCGATGATGGCGCGGATCAGCTCGCTGATGAACTTGGTATGGGCCAGCTCGTCGCGATTGATGAAGCTGATGATCTTGCCGGTGCCGTTCATGCGGTTCTGCCGCACCATGTTGTAGAAGTAGGCGAAACCGGAATAGAAGTTGATGCCTTCCAGGATCGAGGACTGGATCAGCGACTTGAGCAGGGTCTCGGCGGTCTTCTCGCGCATGAAGTCGTCATACGCGCCCATGATCGGGGCATTGCGCTTGATGATGGTCGGGTGGGTGCGGGCGATCTCGAAGATGCGGTTCTGGTTCGGCAGGTCGGTGATCGAGGCCAGTACGTAGCTGTAGCTCTCGTTATGGATCACTTCCTGCTGGCCGATAATCGCCGCATTGGCATGCGCGGCCGGGTCGGTGATGTACTCGGCCACGTTGTAGATGAAACGGGTCTGCGGTGAGTCGAGCGTGGCCAGCAGGCCGATGATCGAGTCGTAGGCGTTCTTTTCGCGTGCGTTGAGCTCGCCGTACTGGCGGGCGTCCAGCTTCATGTCGACCTCGTCGGGAATCCAGAAGTTGGTCGACAGCTCCTTGTAGGCCCGGTAGAACGACGGGTAAGGGATGTCGTTCCAGTTGAGGATGCCGCTGGTGCGGCCGTTGATGATGCCGGTGCTGCGGTTGGGATGGCGCGGTTCGAGGATCTTGATGCGGTCGAGGGGGGTTGCCATGGTGTTACCTGCAGGGGGTAGCGCCGGGCCATGCCCGGCGGAATGTGCGACGGCCGCGCGATGCGCTCGCCGGGCGTGGCCCGGCGCTACCGTGGATGGTCAGCTGGCGCACCATTCGCATTCGCTGATGTCGATGTCGTTGGAGCGCACGTAGTAGGTGGTCTTCAGGCCTTCGCGCCAGGCGCTCAGGTGCAGCTCCAGCAGGGTGCTCGCGCGGATCGTGCTCGGCACATACAGGTTGAAGCTGATCGACTGGTCGACATGGCGCTGGCGGCGGGCGTTCTGGCGCACGCTGGCGAACTGGTCGACCTTGTAGGCACCCTTCTCGTAGTACGGCCAGGTTTCCAGCGACAGGCCCGGAGCCGCCACCGGCCGCCGGAAGTCCTTCTTTTCCTCGTAGTAGAACGCGCTGTAGATCGGATCGATCGACGCGGTGGAACCGGCAATCTGCGCGGTGCTCATGTTCGGCGCGACGGCCAGCAGCCAGCCGTTACGCAGGCCGTGCGTGGCGACCTCGCGGGCCAGGCTGTCCCACGCGGCGCCGCTGTAGTCGCGGTCACGGAAGTAACGCCCGTTGTGCCAGTCGCTGCCAGCGAACATCGGGTAGCTGCCCTTCTCCTTCGCCAGCTGCGCGCTGGCCTGGATGGTCAGGAAGTTGATGCGTTCGTAGAGACGGTCGGCCAATTCTTCGGCATCCGGTGATTCCCACTGGATCGCCTGCTGCGCCAGCAGGTGGTGCCAACCGAACGTGCCCAGGCCGATGGCGCGGTACTTGCGGTTGGTGATGGTGGCCTGCGGCACCGGCAGCGCGTTGAGGTCAATCACGTTGTCGAGCATGCGCACCTGGATCGGGATCAGGCGCTCCAGTACGTCGGTGGCCAGCAGGTCATCCGGCGCACTGATTGCCCGGCCGAGGTTGATCGAGGACAGGTTGCAGACCACGAAGTCACCGGCGCGGCGCGTGGTGACGATCTGGTCGCCGCTGACGATCTCCTGGATCATCCGCGTCGGGCTCATGTTCTGCAGGATCTCGGTGCACAGGTTGCTGGAATAGATCATGCCCGCGTGCTTGTTCGGGTTCCGGCGGTTGACCTCGTCGCGGTAGAACAGGAACGGATTGCCGGTCTCCAACTGGCTGAGCATGATCCGCTTGAACAGATCGATCGCCTTCACCGTGCGGCGGCTGATGCGCTCGTCGGCCACCAGTTCGGCATAGCGGTCGCGGAAGCTGCCCGCACCGCGCGTCTCATCGTAGAAGTCCTGCAGGTACCAGCCCTTGGCCTGCTTCACCTCGTGCGGGTCGAACAGGTACCAGTCGGCGCGGCGCTCGACCGCTTCCATGAACAGGTCGGGCACGCACACCGAAGTGAACACATCGTGCGCGCGCAAGCGCTGGTCGCCGTTGTTGAGGCGCAGGTCCATGAAGGCTTCGATGTCGCGGTGCCAGATGTCCAGGTACACCGCCACCGCGCCCTTGCGCTGGCCAAGCTGGTCAACCGACACCGCGGTGTTGTTGAGCTGCTTGATCCACGGCACCACGCCGCCGGAGGAATTGGCCACGCCCCGGATCGGCGCGCCGCTGCTGCGCACATAGCCCAGGTAGGCGCCGACGCCGCCACCGTGCTTGGACACGCGGGCGATATCGGTGTTGGAGTCATAGATGCCCTGCAGGCTGTCGTCCACCGTGTCGATGAAGCAGCTGGACAGCTGCCCACCCACCTTGCCGGCATTGGCCAGGGTCGGTGTGGCGACGGTCATGTACAGGTTGGACAGCGCCCAGTACGCCTCGCCGACCAGCTGCATGCGCCGCTCGCGCGGCTTTTCCTCCTGCATCAGGTACAGCGCGATGGTCAGCCAGCGCTCCTGCGGCAGTTCGTAGACCTCGCGGCTGCGGTCGCTGGCCAGATAGCGCGTGGCCAGCAGGTACAGGCCGTTGTAGGCGAACAGGCGGTCGCGCTCCGGGTCGATCATCTCGCCGGCCTGCTGCAGCTCTTCCTTCGAATAGCAGCGCAGGATGTCGTTGCTGTAGATGCCGCGGTCAGCCAGGCTTTCCTGCAGGCCCACATACGAACCGTACTTCAGGCCGACGTCGTAGAAGCGGTTGCGGCTGGCGCGCTTGTACAGGCGGCGCAGGTAGATGCGCGCGGCAAACTGTTCCCACTCGGGTGCAACCAGGTCCACCCGCGATTCGGCCTCACGGATCAGCAGATCGACCAGGTCGTCGGCGCTGATGCTCGGTTTGCGCTCGACCATCGCCTGCACCACGCGGCGATAGTCGCTCACGTCCAGCTGCGGGAACTCGGCATGCACGGCGTCGATGCTGCGCTGCAGGCGCTCGGCCTCGAACGGCAGGCGGCGGTTGCCGGCCTCCTTGGTGATCCAGGTCGGCACGCGCTCGCCACCGGCGCGCAAGGCGTCGCCGGCGCCGGCCAGATCGGCCACGCGGAAGGTACTGTCGGTCATGGTGGTGAAACTCCAGGCTCGCACGCGCTTTGGCGGTCGATGCCATGGCGGCCCTGAACGCGATACCGGCGCACGGGGCGAACGGGTGGATTGCCAGGGCACGGGAACGTAGGTCGTCGGCATCTGCCTGCGCCTGCGGCCGGTATCCGGGCCGTGGGGGCGACCTGCGTCCGCACGATGGCGGCCGCGTCGACACGGCAAGCCTTCAGGGGCGGGCCGCGGGACGCTTGCTGCATGTCCGGCGGCGGCGGCTGACCGGGAGTGACGGCCACAACATAGTGGGGATATCCCGAACCGTCAACACAAGATGCGGTAATCAGCACATGTCGCGACGATCAGTCGCAGGATGCCGTGTTGCAGCTGCGGCGCCTTGTCGACAACGCCTGCGTCCCCAGTTCGGTACAACATCCACTTTCCCCGGAACACCGCCCATGCGCGCTGCCCAGTACCCCTCCTTCGGCAACCCGGCCGACGTCCTTGCCATTGCCGATGCGCCGCTGCCTGAGCCCGGCCCCGGCGAGGTGCGCATCCGCACCGTGCTGGCCTCGATCCACAACCACGATCTGCTGACCGTGCGCGGCCTCTACGGCTACAAGCCGACCCTGCCGGCGATCGGTGGCAGTGAAGCGCTGGGCGTGGTCGATGCACTCGGCGATGGTGTCGACGGCCTGCAGATCGGCCAGCGCGTCGCCGCGGCCTCGGTACACGGTACCTGGGCCGAGGCCTTCATCGCGCCGGCACGCATGGTGATTCCGATGCCGGAGGCGATCCCCGACGAAATGGCCGCGCAGCTGATCGCCATGCCGCTGAGCGCGCTGATGCTGCTGGAGTTCCTGCACGTCGAGGCGGGCCAGTGGATCGTGCAGAACACCGCCAACGGCGCGGTGGGCAAGTCGCTGGCGATGCTGGCGCGGGCGCGTGGCGTGCATGTAGCCAACCTGGTGCGCAATGCGGATGCCGCCGCACAGTTGCAGGCCCTGGGTATCGATCATGTGTTCGACACCTCGGTGGACGGCTGGAAGGATCGCGTTCGTGAAGCGACCGGCGAAGCACAGGCGGCGGCCGCCGTGGATTCCATCGGCGGCGACGCCAGCGGTGACCTGGTCGACCTGCTCGGCCACAACGGCACGCTGGTGTCGTTCGGCGTGATGAGCGGCGAACCGATGCGCATCCCGGCCGGCGGCCTGATCTACAAGGAAGCGACGGTGAAGGGCTTCTGGGGCAGCAAGGTCAGCCAGGCGATGGCGGTGGAGGACAAGCGCCGGCTGGTTGGCGAACTGCTGAAGCGTGCGGCTGGCGGCGAGCTGACGCTGCCGGTGGAGCAGATCTTCGCACTGGACGACATCGCCCAGGCAGCGAAGGCCGGTGCGGGTTCGGGTCGTAACGGCAAGGTGCTGCTGCGGCCGTGATCGTCTGACATTGCGTTCTGTAGAGCCGAGCCATGCTCGGCTGCTTTCCGGCCAGTGTGTGGAGCCGAGCGTAGGCTCGGCTCTACAGGGGCGTGCGCACCAACGGTCCGCACCCACCGAGCCGGTTCGTTAAGAACCTGTGATGCATAACTGAATGCGCTTTCGTCATTGGAACGTGCATGTACCTGCATGCGGTACTGACGGCTCCTCCCCCGTTCGGCGTTGTCGCTTCCATGTACCGCACCACCCTGAACCTGCTTGCTGGCGCCATTGCGCTGGGCCTCACCGGCGGCGCTGCCGGCGCCGCTGAATCCGCCGACACCGGCAAGGACAGCACCACCCTCGGCACCGTGCTGGTGACCGGTTCCAACATCAAGCGCAGCGATACCGCCGGGCCCAACCCGGTGCAGATCGTCAGCCGCGAACAGATCGAGCAGACCGGCCGCTCCACCCTCACCGACGTGCTGCGCAACCTGTCGGCCAATGCCGGCAACAGCTTCGACGAGCAGTACACCGGTAGCTTCGCCGCCGGCTCGGCCTCGATCGGCCTGCGTGGCCTGTCGCCGAAGAACACACTGGTGCTGGTCAACGGCTACCGCGTGTCCAACTTCGGCTTCGCGCTCAATACCCAGGACACCTTCGTCGACCTCAACGCGCTGCCGATCAGCGCGGTGGAACGCATCGAAGTGCTGAAGGACGGCGCCTCGGCGGTGTATGGCTCCGACGCCATCGCCGGTGTCATCAACATCATCCTGCGCAAGAACTTCCAGGGCGTGGAAGTGGGCGGCGGCTTCGGTACCGCCACCCAGGGCGGCCTGGACGAACGCAAGGCCAACCTGCTGGCCGGCTTCGGCGACCTGGAGCAGCAGGGCTGGAACGTGCTGTTCGGGCTGGACCTGCTCAAGCGTGATCGCCTCGACGCCGACCAGCGCGCCTATACCCGCAGCGGCGATTTCCGCGACAAGCCCGGCGGACGCCTGGCCGGCTGGTCCACCGCCGGTGGCAATTGGCTGTCCAACCCGCGCGCGCCGCAACCGTTCGCCAACTGCCCGGATGGCAGTCAGCTGCGTCCCTACAGCGATTTCGGCAGCACCCTGCCCGGCCAGGCCTGCGCCTTCAACGCGCAGCCGTTCAAGACCCTGCAGCCCGGCGCCGAGCGCCTGCAGGCGTCGTTGAGTGCGACCTACCGCTTCAATGACAGTGTCGAAGCGTTCGCCGACGTGCTGTACAGCCACAACAAGGCCGACCAGATCTTCAGTGCGCCGCTGACCGTTGGCCCCGGCCTGCGTGCCTACAACCCGGCTACCGGCACGCTCATCGACGTGCCGGCGGTGCTGCCGGTCGGCCATCCCAACAACCCGGGCAGCACGCCACTGCCGTTCGAGTACACCTTCTTCGACCTCGGCCCGCGCCTGAAGGACAACACGCAGGTGTTCTACCGTGCCCTGGCGGGCGTGCGCGGCAGCGGCGAACGCTGGGACTGGGAAGTGGCGGCACTGACCTCGCAGAGTGCACAGCGCGAGTACGTCGACAACTTCGTCAATCGCTATGCGTTCGAGCAGATCCTGCGCGAGGGCAGCTACAACTTCCTCAACCCGTCCAGCACGCCGGGCGCGCTGGATGCACTGCGCCTGCAGACCAAGCGTCCGGGCTGGTACAAGCTGCACGCGTTGAACGTGAAGGCCTCGACCTCGCTGTGGGAGATGCCCGCCGGTACGGTCGGCTTCGCCTGGGGTGCCGAGTTCCGCAAGGAATCGCTGGATGCGCGCACCAGCGCGCAGGTGCTGTCGGGCACCGAACTGCGCCCGGCCATCAACGTGGTCAACGGCGAGCGCCAGGTCAGTGCCGCCTATGCCGAACTGAGCGTGCCACTGCACCGCACGTTGGAGCTGCAGGTGGCCGGCCGCGGCGATCACTACGATGACTTCGGCAAGGCGTTCTCGCCGAAGGTGGCGCTGCGCTGGCAGCCGCTGGACAGCCTGCTGCTGCGCGGCTCGTTCTCCCGCGGCTTCCGGGCACCCTCGCTGCCGGAGATCGCGCCGGGCCAGACCGTCAGCTACGGCTCGGTGATCGATCCGCTGGATCCGCTGCAACCGGGCGGCAGCCGTGGCGTGACCAACATCCGCACCGGCAACCCGGATCTGAAGGCGGAGCGCTCGCGCAACTTCAACGTGGGTGCAGTGTGGTCGCCGGATGGTGATACCAGCATCGGCCTGGACTGGTACCGCATCGAGCAGGACAACCTGGTCAAGCCGGACAGCGCGCAGTTCATCGTCGACAACCCGACGCTGTTCCCCGGTCGCGTGCAACGTGATGCGCAGGGACGCATCCAGTTCATCACCAACCAGTACGCCAACCAGGGCGAACTGACCACCTCGGGCCTGGACCTGGACGCCAACCGCACCTTCCGCACCGTGGGCTGGGGCAACTTCACCGTGGCCGGCAGCTGGACCCACCTGCTCAGCTTCAAGCAGCCGCTGGTGGCTGGGCAGGCACCGTATGACGGCGCCGGCAACAACCGCCACGGCGCGCTGCCGCGTACCCGCGGCACCACCTCGTTGAACTGGGCGGTGGGCGACTGGAGCAGTACGCTGAGCCTGCAGTACGTGAGTGGCTACGACCAGCGTGTGGCGACGGCAACCAGCAACCCGGGCCTGCGCGACCGCATCAAGCCGTATCACCAGCTGGACCTGTACGTAGCGTACGAAGGTATTCCCAACACCACGCTGTCGCTGTCGGTGCTGAACCTGACCGACAAGGACCCGCCGTTCGACCCCGCCGGTGGCTCCAACGGTTTCGACATCAGCCAGTACAACCTGCGCGGACAGTTCGTCTCGCTGGGCGCTCGTTACAGGTTCTGATTGCCACTGTAGAGCCGAGCCATGCTCGGCTGCTCTTCCGACACCGAGGAGCCGAGCGCGGGCTCGGCTCTACAGGGGGTGCGGACCAACGGTCCGCACCCACCGCATCACCGGCTCAGGTGCAGGAACTGCAGGTGCCGTTCGTACTGGCTGATGATGTCGTTGATGATCTGCTTGCGGCTGTAGCCCACCAGGTCGTAGTCCTGGCTGCCTTCGAACAGGTGCACCTCGGCGCGGTAGTAGCGCTGGTTGCGCAGCTGCTGTGCGGCGAACGACGGGGTCAGGTAACCGCTCAGGATCACCCGGTACAGGAAGTCCTGCTGCTCGCCATGGTTGACCGTCAACTCCATGTCGCCCGCCTCGAAGCGCGTGGCCACGTCCCAGCCCTGCCCGCGCAGCTGCTCGGCCACCGCTTCCATCGCCGGCTTCACCGTGTCATCCATGAAGCGGTAGACCTGGTCGCGCACCGGGAAATGCATCGCCTGGCTCAGGCGCTGGCGCCAGCCCTGGTGGTGGCGATCGTCGCCGATCAGCGGCGATGGCCGGTACTGCAGCGCGCGCTTGCGGTGCGATTCGTCACTGAAGGCGCGGGTCAGCCCCCACATCATCAACAACAGGATCGCCGAGAACGGCAACGACGCCAGCACCACCGCCGATTTCAGTGCGTCGATACTGCCGGCCAGCAACAGGCCCGCGGTCAGCACCGCGATCACCGTGCCCCAGAACACCCGCAGCCAACGCGGACCATCATCCTCGGGTGCGCCGCCATGCGAGGACAGCGTGGACAACACCACCGCCCCCGAGTCGGCCGAGGTCACGAAGAAGATGAAGCTGACCAGCACTGTCACCGTGATCACCGCGCGGCTCCAGGGGTAGCCGTCCAGCAGCGCATACAGCACGGTCGGTGGATCATCCACCGCCAGCTGCGCCAACTGTTGCTGGCCGTGGTGCAGCACCTGGTCCAGCGCGCTGTTGCCGAAGATCGACAGCCAGGCCAGGGTGAAGCCCAGCGGAATCAGCAGCACGCCGAACACGAATTCGCGGATGGTGCGGCCGCGCGAGATGCGCGCGATGAACAGCCCGACAAAGGGCGCCCAGCCGATCCACCAGGCCCAGTAGAACACCGTCCAGCCGCCCAGCCATTCCGGTCGGCCGCCGTAGGCATACACATCGAAACTCTTGCCGACCACGCTACCGAGGTAGTCGCCCAGGTTCTGCATCAAGGTGCTGAACAGGTACTGCGTCGGCCCGGCAAACAGCATGAACAGCACCAGCGCGATCGCCAGCAGCATGTTGATGTTGGCCATCCAGCGCACGCCTTTCTCCACGCCGGAGACGGCCACGGCCACCGCCGCGCCCATCATCGCCACCACCAGCATGATCTGCACCAGGTTGGAATGCGGGATGTTGAACAGGTGCGCCAACCCGGCATTGAGGTGCAGCACGCCGAAGCCCATGTCGGCGCCGATGCCGAACACGGTGGCGACGATGCCCAGCGCGTCCACGGTATAACCGATCGGGCCATTGATGCGCTTGCCGATCAGCGGGTACAGCGCCGAGCGCAGTGCCAGCGGCAGGTTGTGGCGGTAGGCGAAGTAGGCCATCGCCATCGCCGCCAGCGCGAACACACCCCAGCCATGCAGTCCCCAATGCAGGAACAGCAACTGCATGGCCTGGCGCGCGCCGGCCTCGCCCGCCGCCGGATCGCCCTGCGGCGGCTGCAGGTAGTGGGTCAGCGGCTCGGAAACGCAGAAGAAGAACAGGGTGATGCTGATGCCTGCAGCGAACAGCATGCCGGCCCAGGAGAGGTAACTGAACTCCGGTTCGTCATGGTCGGCACCGAGCTTGATGCCACCGTACTTGGACAGCGCCACGCCGACCACGAACACCAGGTACAGGGTCATGGCCAGCAGGTAGTACCAGCCGACGTTGAGTGCGGCCCAGTCCTGCGCCTTCAGCAGCAGGCGGCCTGCGCCCAGCGGGAACAGGCTGACGAACAGCGCGAACGCCACGACAACGATCGCCGCGAAGGCGAACACAGGCCGAAGGGTGCGCACCGGGGATTGTTGCGGCTCCAGTACATCCATGGGGCGGCGTTCTCCGGTAGATCAAAGGGTTAGCCGACCGATTGTGGCTGAACCGCAGTGGACAGAGCATGAAGTTGTGGCCAGCGGTCACAGGCCCGATCCACCATTACGTGTTATCACGCGCGCGCCGGCAGACGCCTGCGAGCACAGCCGCGCGCACTGCCTGCGACGCGGCCACGCGCGTACTGTCCAATTACGACATCACATGCACCGCGCACAGCTTGTTGCCATCCGGGTCGCGCAGGTAGGCCAGGAACAGCTGGCGCCCGGCCATGCTGCGGATGCCGGCCGGGTCTTCGATGGCGGTGCCGCCATGGGCCACGCCGGCGTCCTGCCAGCCACGCACGGCCTCAGCACTGTCGAGGGTGAAGCCGATGGTGCCGCCGTTGGCGTGGCATGCCGGCTGACCGTCGATCGGCGCGGTGACGATGAACATACGGCCATCCTTGAAATACACCAGACGGCCCTTGTCATCGAAGACGCCCGGACGTGCGCCCAACGCACCGAACAGTGCATCGTAGAAGCGATGCGCGGCGTCCATGTCGTTCGTTCCAACGGTGATGTGGCTGAACATGCGGGCACTCCCTGTGGAAAACCGCAGTGTCGGCGAGCACGTCGGGCATCGCAAATCCGGCGACCTCCCCCGCTGCGCCCCGCGCAACGTTTGTCGCGCGCCGCTCGATCACCCTATAATGGGAATCATTCTCATTAATGATCAATGCCGATGGCCGTGCCCGCCGCCTCCAGCACTGCGCTGGCGGGGTTCTACCGCGAACACCATGGCTGGCTGCTCGGCTGGTTGCGCCGCCGCACGCACAACGCCGACTGCGCCGCCGACCTGACCCAGGACACCTTCCTGCGCCTGCTCAGCCGTCGTGTCGATCCATCAGAACTGCGCTTGCCGCGCGCCTATCTCAGCACCATCGCGCACGCCCTGCTGGTCAACCACTGGCAGCGCGCGGACCTGGAACGCGCCTACCTGACCGCGCTGGCCGCCCAACCGGAGCCGGTGCATCCCTCGGCAGAGGAGCGCACCCAGGCATTGCAGTTGCTGCATGCCATCGCCGACATGCTGTCCGGCCTCGCCGAGCGGCCACGGCGCGCGTTCCTGCTGGCGCGGCTGTCCGGCCTGGGCTATGCAGAGATCGGCGTGCAGCTGGGCGTGTCCGAGCGCATGGTGAAGAAGTACATGGGGCAGGCGATGCTGCATTGCCTGCGCCTGTCCGGCGACGCGGCGGCATGAGCGCGGCATTGGCCGGCCCGGCGCTGGAACAGGCTGCCGAATGGTTCGCGCTGCGCCAACAGGGCTGGAGCGACGGCGACCAGCAACGCTGGCACGCCTGGCTGCAGGCCGATGCTGGTCACGCCGACGCCTGGCGACGGGTCGAGGCGGTCTGGCAATCGTTCGCCCCGCTGTCGGCTCCGGCAGCCGCAACTGCACTTGATGCTGCGCGCCTTCGCCGGCGGCGGGCGCTGCGCGGCATCGGTGGCGCCCTCGGCATCGGCGCGGTCTCCCTGCTCGGCCTGCATGGGCTTCAGGCGCAGCGCCGCCTGCAGACGCACCGCACAGCTGCCGGGCGTACCGGTCATTGGACGTTGGCCGATGGCAGCCAGTTGTGGCTCAACGCCGGCAGCGAAGTGACCGTCGACATCGGCAACGGCCACCGCGCCCTGCATCTGCTGCGCGGCGAACTGCTGCTGCAGACCGGCCACCACCCTGCATTCGTCGGCCTGCCCCTGACCGTGCATGTGCCCGGGGCGCGCCTGCAGCCGATCGGCACCCGCTTCGCGGTCGGCCGCGAAGCGCAGGACGGCCGGTTGGACGTGTTCGAGGGTGTGGTGCGGTGCCTGCCGATGTTCGGTGCGGCGCTGGATGTTCCTGCGGGAAGTGCGCTGCAGATCGGACCGATGGGGGGACACACAACGGTCGCTGCCGATCCTCTGCGCGGCGACTGGCAGGACGGACGCCTGCAGGTGCAGGACACGCCGTTGATCCGGGTGATCGACGAACTGGCCCGTCACCATCAGGGCTATCTGGGCTGTGATCCGGCACTGTCCGCATTGAATGTCACCGCGGTATTGCCGCGCCTGGACAGCCTGCAGGCCCTGAAACTGCTGGCGCGCGCCCTGCCGATCCACATCGAGCAGCGTTGGCCGTGGTGGACCGTTGTGCGTCCGCGTTGAAATCGCGGTTCCCTTTCTGCGCGCTCGGCGGGCACTACAAGGGAACCCCTTGCGGATGTTGCCACCCCCATGAAACGACCCTGCCCTTCCCCTCGCCCGCTTGCCATCGCGCTGTGCCTGGCCCTGCTCACGCCGTGCCTGTTGCCGGCGGCCGCCCACGCACAGGATGCCGCCGCTGCCGTTCGCTGGCAGATCCCGGCCGGACCGCTCGACCAGGCCTTGACCACGTTCGGCCAGCAGTCCGGCCTGTCCATCGCCACCGATGCGCGCCTGACCCGCGGCCGCCACAGCAGCGGCGTGCAGGCCTCGCTCAACACCGAGGCCGCGCTGGCGCAGCTGCTGGCCGGCACCGGCCTGTCGTTCCAGCGTGATGCCAGCGGCGTGGTGCTGCAGGCCGCCCCCGCCACCGATGCTGGTGTGCGCCAGATCGGCACCCTGCGCGTAGCTGGCCAGGCCAGCGAAGGTGCTTCGCCGTGGGGCTTGGCCGATGCCGATGCCGTATACCGCGACAGCGGCTCGCGCGTGCATCTGGACCACCAGCAGCTGGAACGCTTCCGCGGCCAGTCGATCGGCGATGTGCTGGCCGGCGCAGTCGGCGTGCACACCGGAGACGTGCGCAATGGTGGTGCGCTGGACGTGAACATCCGCGGCCTGCAGGGCCAGAACCGGGTGCCGGTGATCATCGACGGCGGCCAGCAGGCCATCGACGTGTACCGCGGCTATGCCGGTGTGCAGCAGCGCAGCTACCTCGACCCGGACCTGATCAGCGCGATCAGCATCGAGAAGGGGCCGAGCCTGGCCGCCAACGCCGCCAGCGCGATCGGCGGCGTGATCTACATGGAGACGCTGAACGTCGATGACATCCTCGACGAGGGCGAGGCCTGGGGACTGCGCGTGCGCGGTGGCGTGGCCGACAACAGCATCGACCGCACCCGTACCTTCAAGCAGATCGCGCGCGGCAGCGACAACCGCAACAGCCTGCGTGACCCGCGCGACTGGAACGGCAGCGTGGCCTTCGCCCAGCGCGGCGAGGACTGGCAGCTGGTGGCCGCTTACGCGCGTCGCCGCCAGGGCAACTACTTCGCTGGCAGCAACGGCGCGCACCGGTACGACGACCAGCACCTGTCCAGCGGCGGTACTGGCATGTCCAGCCAGGCGGTCTCGGACATGTACCACCCCGGCGATGAGGTGCTGAACACGCATACCGACAACGAATCGGCGCTGCTGAAATTCACCTGGACGCCCAACCCCGACCAGCGCCTGGAGCTGAGCCACCGCTACTTCAACTCCAGCTTCGGCGAGATCATGCCCTCGGCGATCGGCCGTGTCGGTGAGTCCAACGAATGGGTGACCTACGTGGACAAGGCCAACACCATGTTCCAGTTCGAGCCCGGGAAAATGCGGCTCAACGCCACCTCGCTGCGCCACCGCTACCGGCCCGAGGCACACCCGTGGCTGGACCTGAGCAGCACGCTGTGGTTCACCACCGCCACCAGCCGCATGTTCAACAGCAACATCGCCAACACGCCGCTGTTCAAGGACGTGCCCAACGACCAGATGCCTGACACGCTGGGGGAAACCTATGGCCCGGGCCTGCAGTCGGACGTGAAGACCCGGCGCTGGGGCGTGGACAGCAGCAACACCACCCGCTTCAGCAACAGCCTGGGCGACTGGACGCTGCGCTACGGCGCTGCGTTCCAGCATGAGGACACCGCACCGAACTCGCCGGTGCTGCCTGTGGACTACAACAACAACCGCTACCTGCGCTCCGGCACGCGGCGCGAAGCCAGCGTTGTCGCCTCGCTGCAATGGCAGCCGTGGGACTGGCTGTCGCTGACCGCAGGCGGCCGCTTCATCGACTACCGCACCCGCGACCGCAACCGCGTGGCCTTCGTCAGCGAATCGCGCGACCTGCGCTATACCTTCGCGCGCCTGAGCAAGGGGGGCCAGCTGCTGCCGGGCTGGTACAAGGAGTGGTACCCGGATGCACAGGGCAACTACACGTATGACTCGCTGCGCGCTACGCCCTACGGCGGCAGCACGCTGGGCCAGAGCTACGACTTCGATGGCTTCATTCCCGACCCGCGCGGCGCCAACGGTTTCTACACCAAGCAGATTCCCACCGCATGGGGCTACAAGCCGGCGATCCGCCGTTCCGGCCACGGCTTCGCGCCGTACGCAGAGGCCCGCTTCAACCTCGATCAGGACATGTTCTTCTACGTGAAGTACGCGCAGGGCTGGAAGATGCCCAGTCTGTTCGAATCGACGCTGGGCAACAGCACCTCGGCACCGGTGGCCGACCTGAAGCCGGAGAAGAACCGTTCCTGGGACATCGGCTTCAGCCTGCTCAAGCAGGACCTGTGGCGCGATGGCGACCGCCTGGCGTTCAAGGTGGCCTGGTTCAAGAACGATATCGACAACGCGATCACCCGTCGCTTCGACTCCAGCAACTGGGCGTTCTATGTCGACAACGTGGACAACTACACGGTATCCGGCTACGAGCTGCAGTCCGGCTATGACGCCGGCATCGCCTACCTGGACCTGTCGGCCAGCTACTACCAGCGCGCGCGCACCTGCGACGCGGCCACCGCCAAGCGCCTGCGCGAAGACCCCTATGCGAAGTGGAGCAAGCTGGACACCACGCCGGATTGCGTGGATGGCGGCTTCGGTACCTCATTCGTCAACGCACAGAATCCACCGAAGTACTCGATCCACAGCACGCTGGGCTTCCGCCTGTTCGACAAGCGGCTGGATACCGGCATCCGCCGCACCTACAACAGCGGCCCGACCCATGAACTGGACAAGCCCTGGAACACCACCGGCTCGACAGGCCTGCAGAACATCTACCTGCCGACCGCGATCTACGACTTCTATGCGCGCTGGCAGTTCACCCAGAAGGCCGAGGTGGAACTGGTGGTCAGCAACCTGCGCAACACCTACTACATGGACACGCTGGCGATGAGCCTGATGCCCGGCCCGGGGCGCACCACGCGGTTGAACTTCACCGCACGCTTCTGACCGCTGCAGCATGCAGACGCCCCGGGGAGATCATCCCCGGGGCGTCTGCATGCTGCGGCTCACGCTCTGACAGGTACCAACCCGGGTTGGCACAGCAACTCAGCACGGGTAGGTGCCAACCAGCAACTCAGCACGCGTAGGTGCCAACCTTGGTTG
The DNA here is from genome assembly GCF_052045015.1 of Stenotrophomonas sp. 22692. Classification (NCBI taxonomy): domain Bacteria; kingdom Pseudomonadati; phylum Pseudomonadota; class Gammaproteobacteria; order Lysobacterales; family Lysobacteraceae; genus Stenotrophomonas; species Stenotrophomonas sp. 22692. The sequence goes on along the minus strand of NZ_JBQEMR010000001.1, from coordinate 42,389 downwards.
GCACAACAACGCGTTACTTCGCGGTGCTGAGCAGCAGCACCGCAACAGTGACCAGCGCGATGCCGATCCAGCCGATCGGGCGCAGGCGGTTGCCGAACAGCAGGCGGCCGCAAGTGGCGGTACCGATCACGCCGATTGCACCCCACATCGCATAGGCGGTGGCCAGGTCCATGTAGCGCACCGCCTGGCCCAGCAGGGCGAAGGCGATCCAGACCATGACGATCGCACCGACGCCCCAGCGCCAGCGGCGGAAGCCCTCCGACTTGGCCACCATCATGTTGGCGGCAACGTCGATCAGCGCAGAACAGATCACGAAAAACAGGGCCAGGGTATTCATCAGTGCGCCTCCCCGAGGGTGACACAGACGATGCCGACCACCGCCAGCACGAGGCCGGCCAGCTGCTGCAGCGACAGGCTCTCGCCAAACACGGTGAGGCCGACCACGGTCAGCAGGGTCAGGCCCAGGCCTTCCCAGACTGCGTAGGCCACACCCACGGCGATGCGGCGCACCGACTGAGCAAGGAAGAAGTAGGACAGCGCCAACGCGCCGGCCATGATCAGGTAGCCGGTCCAGCCACCATCGCGGGCGGCATGGGCCATGAACGAGGTGCCGACCACTTCGGCAACGATCGCCACGGTCAGGCAGGCCCAGGCGACCAGCGCGCCACGGGCGGGAACAGTACGGGACATGTAAAACTCCTTGCGGGACGCGGACAGCGCCCCGCCCTCAGTAGATCCACGCCATGCGTGGATGCCCCGCAGACAGGGGCGACGGCGGACAGTATCATCGCCTTTTACGGTCGATTCAAAATGGATACCATCGACAGGAGCGATGGATCAATGCCCTATTCCCCTGAATCCCTGCAGGCGTTCGTCGAAGCGGCTGCGCTCGGATCGTTCTCGGCGGCGGCGCGTCGCCTGCGCAAGACCCAATCAACGGTCAGCACCGCCATCGCCCACCTGGAGGCGGACCTGGGCGTCAGCCTGTTCGACCGCAGTGGACGCTACCCGCAGCTGACCGAAGCCGGGCGCCAGGTGCTCGGCCATGCCCAGGAAATCCTCGCCGCCGATACCCGCCTGCAGCAGTTGAGCGTGCGGCTGGCCGCCCCGGTCGAAGCGCGGCTGACCGTGGTGTTCTCCGACGTGTATCAGCTCGATCCGGAGCAGCGCGTGTTGCAGCGCTTTGCCGAAGCGTTCCCCGAGATCGAACTGGAATGGCTGGATGCCGAAGGCGAAGACGTGCTGGAACTGGTCGACAGTGGTCGCGCCGCGCTGGGCCTGCTGCCGCGCCAGGAAAGCTATCCGGATGGTCTGGTGGCACGGCCATTGGCCCATCACAGCGAGCTGTCGGTGTATGTGGCGCACGACCATCCGCTGGCCGACGCCGGCCGTCGCGCAGCTTCCCAGCTGGCACGGTACCGGCAGGTGCGATTGAGCGCGGAGGTCGACCATGCGCGGGCGGTTACCGGGCTGGCGTGGACCGCCACCGACTACCTGATGGTGATGGAGATGGCCGAGGACGGCATCGGCTGGGCCGAGCTGCCACGCGCGCTGGTACAGCGCTACGACCGCGGGCAGCTGGTGGAACTGACTCTGCCCGGCTGGCCACGACGCATCCACAGCGACCTGCTGTGGCGCCGCGACACGCCGCCGGGGCCGGCGGCGCTGTGGTGGGCCGACGCGTTGGGGTGACACACCCACCATGCGTGGATGGGCAGCCGGTTATCCGATCAACGATGGGCGAGCGCGTAATCCAGCGACGCGCACACCGCTGCCACCTGGGCGTCGTTGCACTGCTGCGGGGTCGCCCGCGGGCTGTCCGGGTAGACCTCGGTGGTGGTGGTGTAGGTCGCACCGGTGATGCCGGCACACAGGCCCAGCTTCACCAGCGGGTACTCGATCACGCCGTGAGCGACCACCGGCGAACCGATGATCTCGCCCTTGTCGTCGGCCGGCGCGATGTGGGTGACCTTCTCCACCTCGGCAATCACCGCCTGCTGGAAGGCCGGTTGTGGGTTCTCGCTGTCGTCCACCAGATAGAAGCCATCCGGAATCAGGCCCGGCTCGAACGGCTTGCCGTCACGCGCGGCCAACGCCGGGCGGAACTCACTCTCGTCGCTGTCGGTAGTCTCGTGCAGGTCGATGTGCAGCACGAACTGGTCCTTGATCGGTGCGATCAGCTCGATCAGCGCGGTCGACTCGCGGGCCGGGCCATCGGCGCGGAAATTGCGGTTCGGGTCGATCGCATCGAAGTTCCAGCGGTTGATGCGCTCGAAGCCCCACGGATTCACGCACGGTGCCACCAGCAGATTGGCCTTGCCGGCGTAGTCGGCGGCGTGCTTTTCGAGGAATTCCAGCGCGCCCATCACGCCGCTGGTCTCATAACCGTGCACGCCACCGGTAACCAGGGCAGCCGGCAGCGCCGGGTTCCAATCGCGGCTGCGCAGGGCGAACAGAGTGTAGGTCTCGCCAGCGTAGTCGAGCTGGCCATAGGCCACCTTGTCGAAGCGCGAAGCCAGCGCCTCGATGCGGGGCAGCACCTCCTCGTCATAGCGACGCAGGCGCTGCTGGCGGCCACGCCACGCCTCCCGTTCCGCCGCTCCCCACGGCTGGCCAGGGGTTCCGACGGGGTAGAAAGCGGCTTGGGACATGGCAGATCTCAGCGAGTCAGGAAGCAATCGCCCACTGTATCACCGGGGCATCGGCATGAACCGAAGGCGCATTCCAATAGCGAATGGAATCAGCAATAATTCTCATTTACGACCTTCCACAGCCTGCACCGATGCCCATCCTCGCCCTGCAACCGGCCCGCCTGCCCCTGGCCGCCGCCCTCGCCCTGTGCCTGCTCCCGACCACCCGTGCCTTCGCCCAGGACGGCGCCACCACGCTGGACAGCATCCAGGTCTCCGGCAGCTGGCTGGGTACCGGCCTGCATGACAGCGTCAAGCGCTTTGCCGGCGCGCGCACCGTGGTCGACCGCCAGCGCATCGAGGCCAGCGGCGCGGCCAGCATCGGCGATGCCATGCGCCGTATTCCGGGTGTGCAGGTCACCGACAACTCCGGCACCGCTGGCAGTTCGGTGTCGCTGAACATCGGCGTGCGCGGCCTCACCGGGCGCTACTCGCCGCGCTCGACCGTCCTGTTGGACGGCGTGCCGCTGGCGGTGGCGCCGTATGGCCAGCCACAGCTGTCGTTCGCGCCGACCAGCCTGTCCAACATCGAGTCGATCGACGTGGTGCGCGGCGGCGGCGCGGTGCGCTACGGGCCGCAGAACGTCGGTGGCATCATCAACTTCAGCACCCGCGCCATTCCCACCGAGGCCGGCCTGCACGGCGAAGCCGGCGTCCGCTACACCGCCTACGACCATGGCGGCGGTGACAGCACCCAGTACAACGCCTTCCTTGGCGGTACCGGCGACAACGATCTGGGCGCCGCCCTGCTGTACTCCGGCCAGGATGGTCGCGGCTGGCGCCAGGGCAGCGATGACCGCTTCAACGATCTCGCGCTGAAGTTCGCCTACGCCATCGACGAACAGCAGGAGCTGCGTGCCAAGCTGTCCTACTACGACGTACGCTCGCTGACGCCGGGCGGCCTGACCCGTGCGCAGTACGAGGCCGATCCGTTCCAGAACACCCGGCCGACCGATTTCTGGAAGGGCCACCGCACCGGCATCGACCTGGGCTACACCAACACGCTGTCGGCCAACAGCGAGTTCGAGGTGCTGGCCTATTACAATGAGAGCACCCGTGCCAGCTCGCTGATCAACGCCGCCAACACCCAGCTGACCGTGCAGCCGCGCGACTACCGCGTGCTCGGCATCGAGCCGCGCTATACCCAGCGCCTGCACTGGGGCAGCGCGGTGCATGACATCACCGCCGGCTACCGCTTCCTGCGCGAGCGCGGCAACGACCGCAGCTACACCGTCGCCCGCCGCACCGGCGCGGCCAGTGCCACCACCCGCTTCGACAACGCCACCGACGCGCACGCCTTCTACATCGACGACCGCATTGCGATCGGCCAGTGGCGGATCACGCCCGGCGTGCGCATGGAATGGATCGACATGGGCCGCCGCCAGGCCGGAGGCACGGCGACCTTCAGCAGCCGCAACGACAAGGCCCTGCCCTCGATCAACATCGCCTACCTGCTGACTCCGCAGCTGACCGTGTTCGGCAACTACACCACCTCGTTCGGACCGGTACAGAACATCCAGCTCAATTCGCAGACCACCAGCAATCCGCTGAACCCGGAAGTGGCCAAGACCACCGAGCTGGGCGCACGCTGGCAGGATGGGGCACTGCGCGCGGAAATGACCGTGTTCAAGATGCGCTTCGACAACCAGATCCTGCAGGTGCCGGGCATCACCCCGCCCACCTTCCAGAACATTGGTGCCACCGACCACAAGGGTGTGGAGAGCGCACTGGAGTACCACTTCGCCGAGGACGGCGCGCTGGCCGGGCTGGAGCTGTACGCCAACTACACCTGGACCAAGGCGATCCAGCAGTCCGGTGACAACCGTGGCCTGGACGTGCCGTTCTACTCGCGCGACACCGACAGCATCGGCGCCCGCTACGCGCTGGCCGGCTGGACCTTCAACGTCTCCAGCACCCACCAGAGCGGCCAGTTCTCCGACGCCGCCAACACCTGGGCCGAGAGCGCTGACGCGCGCGTGGGACGCGTGCCGGGCGTACGCCTGTGGAATGCCCAGGTGGCCTGGCAGGTGCCGGGGCTGGGTGACAGCGAGATCGCACTGGGCGTGAACAACCTGGCCGACAAGCGCTGGTACACCCGCAACGTCGATGGCAACGCAGGCCGCATGGTGGCCGCGCCGCGCACCTTCTACGTACAGGGCCGCTACCGCTTCTGAGCCGGTAGCCGCCCGATGCGGTGACGGTGGCGCTCACGGTGGCGGCGTATCATGCCGCCACCATGTCTTCGCCCGTTTCGCCATCGCGCCTGCATCTGGCCTTCCAGGGCCTGCGCCTGCGGCTGCGCGGCAGCGACCTGTGGTTCATCGCGCTGGCGCTGCTGGTTGGCCTGATCGCCGGCTACCTGACCCTGCTGCAGTCGGGCATCGCGCGCTGGCTGCAGGGCACGTTGTATGGGCTGGACGACGGCATGCGGCTGAGCTCCCTGCCCTCGCTGACCTGGACCGCGCTACTGGTGCTGCCACTGGGCGGGCTGCTGGTCGGCCTGGTCAGCCTGGCGGCGACGCGACTGAAACGGCCACTGCTCGATGCGGTGGAAGCCAATGCGCTGCACGGCGGCCGCATGTCGATGCGCGACAACCTGATCGTGCTGACCCAGACCCTGCTGTCCAACGGCTGCGGCGCGTCGGTCGGCCTTGAGGCTTCGTATACGCAGATGGGCGCGGGCAGCGGCTCGCAGCTGGGCAGGGTGATGCGCCTGCGTCGCAACGACGTGCGCATCCTGGTCGGTGCCGGTGCCGCCGGTGCCATCGCCGCTGCGTTTGGTGCGCCGCTGGCCGGTGCGTTCTACGCCTTCGAGATCGTCATCGGCGCCTACACCCCTGCTGCGCTGGCACCGGTGGCCGTCGCAGCGCTGGCCGGCGCGTTCGTGGCCGACCAGGCCGGCATCGAAGCCTATCTACTGCCAGCGGCCTCGACCATCGACGTGCGCGCCGCCGACTACGCGATCTACGGCCTGCTCGGCTGCTGCTGCGCGATGGTCGGCATCGCCATCATGCGCCTGATCGCCTCGATCGAAGGCACGGTCAAGCGCAGCCCCCTGCCCGCGTGGGGACGGCCGGTGGTGGGTGGACTGCTGCTGATTCCACTGGCACTGGCCAGCCCGCAGGTGCTGTCGTCCGGCCACGGCGCCCTGCATCTGGACCTGACCACGCACCTGCCGCTGATCTGGATCGGCGGCCTGTTGACCCTGAAGTGCCTGGCCTCGGGCATCTCGCTGGGCTTCGGCTTCCGTGGCGGACTGTTCTTCGCCTCGCTGTTCATGGGCACCCTGGTCGGCGCGCTGTTCGCTGGACTGCTGGGCATGGCCACCGGCGTTCCGGTGATCGACGCCACCTCGGCCGCGCTGGCCGGCATGGCCGCACTGGCCGCCGCCGTCGTTGGCGCGCCGATGACCATGGCCATGCTGGTGCTGGAAGGCACGCACGATTTCCTGCTGACCAGCGTGGTGATGAGCGCGGTACTGGTGTCCAGCACGCTGGTGCGGCAGTGGTTCGGCTACTCGTTCTCGACCTGGCGCATGCACCTGCGCGGCGAGACCATCAAGAGCGCCCGCGACGTGGGGTGGGTGCAGAACCTCAACGCCGGCCGGCTGATGCGCAAGGGCGTGGCGACCGCCCCGGCCGATCTCGATGCCGCCGCGTTCCGCCAGCGCTTCCCGCTGGGCTCGGGCACCCGGGTGATCCTGATCGACAGCGAGGGCCACTACGCCGGCATCGTGCAGATTCCACGGGTCTACGGCGATGGCGTGAAGCCGGAAACCCTGATCGGCGAACTGGCCGAGAACCGTGACGTCTCGCTGGCACCGTCCTCCGACGTGGTCAGCGTGATGCAGCGCTTCGACCAGACCCAGGCCGACGAGCTGGCGGTGGTGGCTGCCGACGGCCAGGTATTGGGCGTCGTCTCCGAAGCCTTCGTGCGCAAGCGCTACGCCGAAGAACTGGACAAGCGCCAGCGCGAGCTGATGGGCGAGCGCGTCGACGACACCGACTGATCCCGAAAAAGGGGACGGAGGGGATTAATTCGTTTGTGGCCCATCCGGGTATCCACGCATGGCATGGATCTACCGTCACATGACCGGGGTAGACTCCGGCCATGCGCTTTATTGAGACCTTCCAGGCCGGTCCCTTCGCCGACACCGTGGTCAGCCTGCTGGCCGCTTTCGTACTGGGCACGCTGATCGGCGCCGAACGCCAGTACCGGCAGCGCACCGCCGGCCTGCGCACCAACGTGCTGGTGGCCGTCGGCGCCGCTGCCTTCGTCGACCTGGGCATGCGCATCGCCGGCAGCGCCGAGGCGGTGCGGGTGATCTCCTACGTGGTCTCCGGCGTCGGCTTCCTTGGCGCCGGCGTGATCATGAAGGAAGGCATGAACGTGCGCGGCCTGAACACCGCCGCCACCCTGTGGTGCTCTGCGGCGGTGGGCAGCTGCACCGGCGCGGACATGCTGGCCGAAGGCGTGCTGCTGACCGTGCTGATCATCGCCGGAAACACCCTGCTGCGGCCGCTGGTGAATGCGATCAACCGCATTCCGATCAATGAGGCCGCCACCGAGGCGACCTACGAAGTGCGCCTGAGCGTGGATGCCGAAGCCGTGCCGCGCGTGCGCGAGCGGTTGGTCGACGCGCTGGAAGCAGCGCAGTATCCGGTCGGTGATGTGCAGGTGGTCGAGCATGCCGATGCACCCACCGATGTGATCGCGGTGCTGGTCAGTACGGCCGTCAGTGCCGATGAGCTGGACGTGGTGCTGGCGCGGATGGAGCACGTGCCGGGCGTTCTGCATGCCACCTGGGAAGTCAGCACCCGCGATTGAGCCGGTTCCGGCAACTCACCCACCCGCCATGCGCTGCTGCGCCCGCAGCAGCTTGCGGAATGAACCGCACTGCCGCGCATCCTGCGCTTCCGGGCAGGCCGCCGCGCGCTGCAGGTGCCGGCGCACCCGCTGCAGCTGGGTGATCTGCCTCTGCAGCACATCAGCCTGCGCCAGCAGCGCCTCACGATCCAGGGAGATACATCCACGCTGCGGCGGCAGCGATGCCCCGATCTGCTGCAGTGACATCCCGGCCGCCTGGCCGAGACCGATCAGCGCCAGCCGTTCCAGCACCTGCTCGTCATACTGCCGGCGCAGGCCGCGACGCCCAAGTGCCTGCAGCAGCCCCAGCTGTTCGTAGTAGCGCAGGGTCGAGGCCGGCACGCCACTGCGCTTGACCACCTCGCCGATATCCAGTTCACGCATGGGCTTGACCTCAAGTCGTCTTCAAGCAGCAACCTATGGGCCACTTCCCGACAAGGCAAGACCATGGCCAGCCCATCCCCCGTTGATCAGAACACCCTCTGGAACGGCCCCGGCGGCCAGATCTGGGTCGCCCAGCAGGCCATCCTCGATGGCCTGTTCCAGCCGATGGCCGACCTGCTGGTCGCCGAGTTGCCAGAAACCGTCACGCAACTGCTCGACATCGGATGCGGCACGGGCGCAAGCCTGCTTGCCGCCGGTGCGGCACGCCCGGCCGCCCACTGCACCGGCCTGGATATCTCCGCACCGATGCTGGCAATGGCGCGCGAACGGGCAGAAACGGCGGGGCTGGACGCTGACTTCATCCTTGCCGACGCGCAACGGCACCCTCTGCCTTCCGCGCACTTCGACTGGATCCAGTCGCGGTTGGGGGTGATGTTCTTCGAGGATACCGGTGCGGCCTTCGCCAACCTGCACCGCGCCACGCGGCCCGGTGCCGGCCTGCGTTTCATTGCCTGGCGCAGCGCTGACGAGAATCCATTCATGACCACGGCCGAGCGCGCGGTCGGCGATGCGCTTGAGCTTCCGCCGCGCGTACCCGGTGCCCCGGGACAGTTCGCCTTCGCAGATGGCCAACGCGTGCAGCGCCTGTTGCAGGCTGCCGGCTGGAAGGATGTGGAGGTGGTTGCGGTGGACCTTCCGTGTTCGATCGCACGCGATGAGCTGCCGACCTACGTCGGCCAGCTGGGCCCGGTGGGCCAGGCGCTGCGGGCGCTGCCCGAAGCGGAGGCCGCTGGGCTGCGCGACCAGGCGCTGGCAGCATTCACACCATTCATCGACGGCGATCGGGTCCGCGTGGATGCTGCCTGCTGGTTGATCCGCGCACGCGCATGACACAGAAAAGGGGACGGAGGGGATTAAGTCGTCCATGTCCCTGCCGTGCCGGGAACGACTTAATCCCCTCCGTCCCCTTTTTCTTCTACAGTGCCTCGCCGGCGTCGGCCAGGCGCGATTCGATCAGCGCATACCACTGCTGCAACACGTCGATGAGCATGTCCAGTTCGGCGTCGGTGCGCTGTGCGCGACCACTGCGCAGGCAGGCCTGGGCTTCCTGCAGCTGGGCAAGGAAGCCGGCCACGGTGTCTGCCTGCAGGATCAAGCCCGGCAGGCGCCGCCCGGGAATGCGCACCACCGCATGGTTGCCGAGCTGGCCGTACACACTCAATGTGGCTTCCGTCTTCATGGAAAGAGGCAGGAATTGGGCGTTCATCGCGTGCACCATGGAAAACCTGAGCCGCCGGCAGGCATGGTCAACGGGGGAGACGTAACCACGTCCTGCCGACGGTCAGGGGGGACTCGGGATACCGGGGCATGACCCCGGTGTTGGACTCTCAGCGCGGCTGGGCCATTCCAGCAATCTGCACACGCCGGTTCGGCGCCAGGCAGGCGATCAGCTCGCGACGGTTGCGCTGCTCGCACTGCACGATCGGCTCGGCTGCGCCCCGCCCTTCGGCGCTGATGCTGGCCGCAGGCACCCCACCCTGCACCAGCGCGCTGCGCACGGCCTCGGCACGCCGCTGCGACAGGGTCTGGTTGTAGCTGGCACTGCCGATACGGTCGGTGTACCCGGTCACCCGGATCGACTGCACCTGACTGGCCTCGCGCACCTGCGCCAGCACGCCCTGTATGGCCTGCTGGCCTTCGGCACTGAGCACCGCGCTGTCGAACCCGAACAGCGCATCCGCCGACAACCGCAGCGGCTGCTCCGGCAACGGTGCCGGTGCTGGCGGCGCTGGCGGCCGCGGCGGTTCCAGCACCGCCGCGCACGATTCCGGCTTCCAGTAGCCCCCTTGGGCGATGCCCTTGCTGTCGAAGCGCACCTGGAACTGGCAGGTGAAATACTCCGCGCCCTGCGCAGTGCGGAAGTTGAACAGGTAGTTCCACTCGCGCACGCCCCACATGCCTTCGTTGAAGTGCGGCGTGCCCAGCAAGGTATACAGCTGGCGCTTGCTCATGCCCGGCGCGAAGCGGCGCAGGTCGGCGACGTCGGGATAGATGCCTTCCTTCAACGAGGCCTTCGAAGCCTCCGGGAACTGCACGGCGGTGGTTTCGGCAGGACCCTCGGCGGCCGGCGCATGGCTGCGACAGGCGGCCAGCAGGCCCATTCCCAGGACCAGGCCCAGCACTGCGGCCATCTGGCCGGTGCGGGCGATGCGATGCTGTTTCATGTCATTCCCCCTATGGACGTTTCCGCGATGCCGGGCCGCGCGTGCGGCCCGGCGGCGGGGATCACCACTGGATGCCGGCACCGACGGCCACACCGGCCTCGCCACGGCTGTTGGTGGAGCCGCTGAACTTGTAGATCCAGCGCCCTCCCTCGGAGACACCGGAGATACCGACCGCCACGCCCGACTCGCCGTTGTAGCTGCCGGCAGCGACCGAGGCCATGCTGCGGCCCGCTTCGCTGGGCTGCGGCAGGGCTGCGGTGGCCATCGCCGAAGCGATACCGGCCGAGGCGCGATTGTCGGTCTTGCGCAGGTCGCGCTCGAAGCCCCCCATGCGCTCGTCGGTGTAGGCCTTCGACCAGTCCAGGGTCTGCGCCATGCCCGACTTCAGCTGGTCCACGTTGACTGCGTCGGTACCGGCGGTGCCGGCGGCGACGTTGCGCACCGTGGTCGGGCCGCTGTTGGTGCTGCCCAGCGTGACACTGTTGTAGTTGGTCGCACCGTTCACCGTGGTGTCGTAGCGGATCGTGCCCTGCTGCGAGGCCTGCAGCTGGCGCACGTTGACCGCATCGGTGGCCTGCGAACCGTCAGCCACGTTGACGACCTGGCGTTCGGCGCCGCTGGCACCGACCGAGACCGTGTTGGCCCGGTTCGCCACCGAACCCGCCCCCAGCGCCACCGAGTTGTCGGCCTGCGCCTGCGAACCATTGCCCAGCGCGGTCGAGTTGGCACCGGCGGCGGTGGAGCCTGCACCACCGGCGGCCGAGTTGGCACCGCTGGCGGACGGATCGGCCAGGTTGTTGGTGTTGTTGGCGCGGAAGCTGCCGGCCACGTTGGTGATGTTCTGGATCTTCTGGTCGGTGTACTTCTTCGACTCATCGATGGCGTAGTTCACACCATTCTTCAGCTGGCCGACATTGGTTGCGTCGTAGGTGTCGGAGCCATCGGCAACGTGGGTGATCTTGCGCTCGCTGCCGGTGCTGCCGACCGAGACCTCACCGGCCGAGTTGCTGGCGCCGGTCTGGCCGTAGGCACCGGTGTAGCCGCTCTGCGCACCAACGCTGGCCACCGAACCGGCACCCAGGGCGACGCTGTTGCCTGCACTGGCGCTGGCACCGTTGCCGACCGCCACGCTGTTGGCACCGGCCGCACTGGCCTGCGGGCCGACAGCCACCGCTTCCGCGCCGGCAGCCGTTGCAGCCGCTGCGGTCGAGTTCACCGCCAGGTAGGCGCTGCCACCGCCGCCGTTGGTGATGCGCTGGTTGAGGACCTTCAGCGAGCCGTCCACCGCAGTGAAGGCGGCGGTGACGTTGTTGTAGTCGCCGCTGGTAAACGTGCCGTCGGTGGCGATGCTGGAGATGCTGAACTTCGGCGCGGTCCACACATTGGTGGTGCCGTTGTACGCGGTGGTGCCACCGAAGTAGTTGGCGATGGTGCTGTTGGTGTTGAACAGCTGGTCGCCGGTGATGGCATCGCTGCTGCCGGCCAGGATGCTGCCGGCGGCGACGTTGGTGATCTTCACCGCGCCGGTGCCGGTGCCCGTCAGCGTCACGCTGTTGAGCACGTTGCCGCTGCCGTCGACGTCGTACTTCACGGCCAGCTTGTCGATCTCGCCGGTCTGGTCGGCGACGTTGGCCAGCGAGTTGCTGACGGCATCGAAGGCGGTACCGACGTCGTTGTAGCTGCCCTTGGTGACGGTGCCGTTGGCGGCGACGTTGTTGATCGCGTAGGTCGGTGCGGTCAGCACACCGCTGGCATTGACCGCTGCACCACCTCCGAGGTGGGTGGCCACGGCCTGGTTGGCGGCAAACAGCTGGGCACCGTTGATGGCCTCGCTGCTGGTGGCACTGACCTGGCCCGGGCCGAGGTTGCGCAGCGTGGTGGCGGTGCCAGCCTGGCCCAGCGTGGCGCTGGCATAGTTGACGCTGCCGTCGCCGTTGAGGTCATAGCGCAGGGCGCCCTGCTCCGAGGCCTGCAGCTGGCCCAGGTTGACTGCATCGGTCGCTGCGGTACCGGCCGCCATGTTGGTGACCTGACGCTCGGCACCGGCGGCACCGATGGACACGCTGTTGGCACGATCGGCCAGGCTGCCGGCACCGACCGCGATGCTGTTGGCCGCGGTTGCGCGGGCGTTGGTGCCGACTGCGATCGAGTCGGCACCGCTGGCCAGGGCCTCGGTACCGGTCGAGTTCACCCGCAGGTACTTGGTGCCACCGTTACGGATGTCGGTGATCTGCGTGTTGAGGTTGACCAGCGAGCCATCGACCGCGGCGAAGGCATCGGTAGCGTTCTCATACAGGCCCTTGGCGATGGCGCCGCCGGTGGAGATGGTGCTGATCTCGAACAGGGGCGCAGTGAACGCGCCACTGGCAGGATCGAAGGCTGCGCGGCCGCCGAAGAAGCTGGCGATGGCAGCATTGGTCGCCGCCAGCTGGCCACCATTGACCGCTTCCAGGCTGCCGGCCGTGACCGCACCGCCAGCCAGGTTACCGATGGTGGTGGTGCCGGTGCCCGCGCCGAGCGTGACACGGCGATAGTTCGGGTTGCCGGCACCGTCCAGGTCATAGGTCACCGCAGCGGCCGCCACATCATCGATCAGGCTGATGGCCCCCTTCAGCTGGGCCACGTTGACCGCATCGGTATTGACACTACCCGCCGCGACGTTGGTGATCTGGCGCTCACCGCCACCGGCGGTACCCACCGACACTTCACCGGCAGAGACCTGCGGCGCAGTGAGGCCATAGGCGCTGTAGCTGGCCTGGGCACCGCGCAGCGCGGCCGAGCGGTAGCCCAGTGCGACCGAATTGGCCTGGTTCGAGGTGGCCTCGGCACCGAGCAGGGTCTGCCCGTTGGCAGTACCCACCGCGCTGTCACCGACGATCACCGAGTGACCCATGCGTGCGGCGTAGTCCGCGGTCGGCACGCCGGTCGGGTTGCTCGGGTCATTGGTGCCTGCACCCGGGAAGGCCACGTTGGCATCGACCTTCGGCAGTTCGTGCCGCGCATTGGCACCGATCACCACTTCCTTCGAGCCGTTGGCGAAGGCGCCGTCGCCCATCAGCACCTGGTAGTCCTGCGCGGCGTTGACGGCCCAGCAGGAGATGTCGGCCAAGGCGATGTCCAGGCACTTGGCTGCCCAGGCCGGCGAATCCTTCGGCAGCAACAGGCCCAGCAGGCCGCCCGGATTGCCGTTGTTGATGTTGTAGATGTAGCTGTCGGAGGTGACGCCACCGATCAGGGTCAGGTGCGAGCTGCCGCCGGTGACAGCGCCGCCGAGGCCATTGAGGGTGCTGCCGACCGGCGACAGGTTGACCACCGGCAGTCCCAGCACATTGACCGTCGAGTAGGTTTGCATCACGTTGGCGTTGCTGAGCTTGAGGTTGCCGTTGCTCAGGTAGCCGTTGCCGCCGAACAGGCTGGTGGTGGTCGGGCCGATCAGCTGCCCGACATTACCGACCAGGCCGCCGGTGCCGATGATCAGGCCAGCGTTCGGGTCGGCCGGAGCCGGCGCCTTCGGGCTGGTCGGCGGGATCGCCGAGGGCTTGGTCAGGCCGAGGCCGCCGAGCGTGCCACCGACCAGGCCGCCTACGGCACTGCCGAGATTGCCGATGGTGCCGTTGAGGTTGCCATTCAGCAGGTTACCGACGGCGCCGCCGACATTGCCGAGTGTATCGCCCAGCAGGCCACCCAGGCCGCCGGTGCTGCCACCTGTTGCGCCGTTGAGTACACCGCTGACGGTGCTGCCTACTGCACCCACCGTATTGTTGAGCGTGCCGCCCACGGCACCGCCAACCGAACCGACCGTACCGTTGAGTGCACCACCCACGGTGCCGCCGACTGCGCCAACCGTGCCAACCGCACCGTTGAGCGCGCCGCCGACGGTGCTGCCGACCGAACCGACCGTCCCGTTGAGTGCACCACCCACGGCGCCGCCAACTGCACCGACCGTGCCAACCGCACCGTTGAGCGCACCACCGACGGTGCTGCCGACCGAACCGACCGTCCCGTTGAGTGCACCACCCACGGTGCCGCCAACTGCACCGACCGTGCCAACCGCACCGTTGAGCGCACCACCCACCGCGCTACCGACAGTTCCAACGGTGCCGTTGAGCGCACCGCCTACGGCTCCGCCAACCGTGCCAACGGCACCATTGAGCGTGCTGCCCACTGCGCCGCCTACCGTTCCAACCGTGCCGTGCAAGGCGCCGCCGACCGCATCAACCGTGTTGCCTACGGTGCCATCAAGCACGCCGCCCACGGCGCCACCTGCTGCGCCGACAACGCCGCCCACCAGGCCACCGACGCCCAGCGCGCTGTTCTGCGCTGCCACGGTGGCTTGGCCGGCCAGCTTCAGATTGCGGTCGGCCACGACCTCCTGGCCATCCGGCGCCTGCACGCGCACTTTGCCGGCAACACCGGTATCGAAGGCCGCGGTGATCGCACGATCATGAGTCTCGCCCGGCAGCTCCTCCTTGGCCGGCAGCGTGACCGCCGCCGTCGCCTTGACCTGCCCCTGGCCGTCGATCTGGTGGCCCGCCAGCTTCAGCTGCGAATCCACCTTGCCGTCAACGGACGCCTTGAGGCCGGACAGCGAGCCAGCCGGTGCGCCAGCAACAGCGGCGGCCGACTTGGCACCGGTATCGATCGAGGCCACCTGGGTACCGGCGATGCCAACGCCGGCCTTCGCCTGGGCATCCGCAGCCACACCGAGCGGCGCATGCGCGGACGGCGCAGCGTTGGCCGCCAGCGATGCATCAATCTTCGCCACATGGGACGCTGCATGACCCAGCCCGACATTGGCGCGGACATCGGCAGCCAGCGCAGGAACCGCGACCTGCTTCGGCGCGGCGTTCGCCGCCAGCTTCACCTGCACGGTGGCCGGCAGCACGTCGCGTACGATCGGCAGCGAGTTCGTACTCAGCTGCAGGTCGACACGCGCGTCAGCGCTGATCGCCGGACTGCTCTGCGCCTGGCGCGATGCGGCAGCCAGCGCCACTTCCGCGTCGACCTTGGCCGGCATCGGCTGCGCGTACTTCGCGGCCAGTGCCTGCAGGTCACGTAGAGACTGATTGGATTCGGACGCGCCTGCATGCCCGCTGGCCAGCGCGCACAGCAGGGCCAGGGCCAGTGCGGTCGGCATCAGCAGTGCACTGCGCGGATCGCGGGCGGCGCTGCCGCCGCTGTCGCCGGTGGCCAGTTCCGAGGCCACAACCAGAGCATTGAGCTGGCGGTTCCATACACGCCGGTAGATGCGGTTCATGAGCATTTCCCCCGTAGGCGAACAACTGGAATGTCAGTGGACTTGCCGTTAGGCAGGTGACTGACATTTCAGCGTTTGCAACGGCGGCTGCGCACTTCATTCCGGCACGGCAATCGCGCATTCCGGCAAATCCACGGTCGGAATCGGCAGCCGGTTATGCAGAAGCGGCAACCATATCGGCAAGCGGATATGCAATTCCGGCAGGAACTGCCGGGAAACCCTTACGGGGCTTGAATCAAGCTGGCTGGCCGATCTGCGCGGGAGCGCGCATCAGCGTGTCACGCGGCAGTTCACCGAAGACCTTGCGGTAGTTGTCGGCGAAGCGCGACAGGTCCCACAGGCCACAGCTGAGGGCGATGGCCTTGACCGAACGGCGGCTGGAATCAGCCATCGACAGGCTGCGGCAGGCCGCGCACAGGCGCAGCATCGACAGGTAACGATTGGGCGACGTGCCGAACAGGTCCTCGAACGCGTAGCGCAGGCCACGCTCGCTGACACCGGCAGCATCGCAGATCTCGTTCATGTAGATATTGCGGCGCAGGTTGAGGCGCATGAAGTTTTCCGCCCGCTGTGCGATCAGATAATGCGTGCGCCGCGCACGGCTGCAACCCGGGCGATCGGCGGAACCCGCGCCCAGCAGTGCCTGCACGTGTTCGTGCAGCAGCCGCTCGGTTTCTTCCGGCTGCAGCCCCGTGCCCTGGCCCAGCTGCAGGTGCAGCTGCTGGTAGTGCTGTGCCAGCGGGGCGGCCTCGCTGGCGAGATTGAACAGCGAAAGTGCCTGTCCGGCCGGCGGTGTACTGCGCAGGCTCAGTTCGGTCAGCTTGCGCTGCACCCGTGCCACCGGCACCAGCATCAGGGTCATGTGCGTGCCCGGGCTCAGGGTGAACTCGCTGATACCCTCCGGCATCACGGTCAACGCCATTCCAGGTACGAGCGGTACACCGTGGCACCAGCTCAGGGTTTCATCGGTCGCGTGCAGATACCCCAGCATCGCCCAGTCCGGCGGCAGCATGAATCGTCCACGGCAATGGAATCCACAGCTGATGCTGCAGAACAACGCCTCCTCGTGCACGCGTGAAGCGAAGGCCGCCCGCGGCCCATTGCCATCGAGCAGTAGCAGTTCGACATCACATACACGAAGCACGCCGCTCAGCGTCGCCAGGTCGATCGACCGCAGGCCGCTGTCGTCGCTGTCTCCTACCCCACCATCGACCATGACAGTGTCGTCCCCCGATTATCCGTCGTGCGATACGGCCCCCACTGCCTGACAGGGCGCGCACCTCTCATGGAATCTCTTCCATCGCCGGGATGCGCGCCAGCAAAGTGCGCACCCCAAAAGAAACGCGAGTACTTGAATACGAGTATGCCCGATAATTCAACGGGGTAAACATCTGCACTGCATTGAATAAGATGGATACAGACGTGAAAACAAGGTCGTGGTGTTTGGCACAGTTTTCGCATGCGACTGAAAAACCTGCCTCACATTATCTGCACGTCGATGAATCGTTTTGCGAACGAACGGATTTCCGTCACAGAACCCGCGTGAAAAATTAAGGACCGAAGGGATTCTGCCGAATTTGCATATAGGTTCCGGTTGCAGCCGGCCGCCATTCAGGCAAAGTCGATAACACGGTGATCCGGTCTTTGATAATGACCGCACCCAGGGGGACAGCATGACCATGCACGTATCGCTCGACACCTCGACCACCGGCTCCGCGCCGTGCGGTCGCGGTTGCGCGAACGGCGTCCCGCCTGGAATCGATCACCCTGCTTGAGCATGGCGGGTCCATCCCGGCGTGCCTCCTCCGCCAGGACGTGCGGAGGTCCGCGGACGATCCCGGCGGAGCCGGGCCACCGCCCAACAGGTGTCCTGTAGCAGACAGGTAGAGGGAGACAAACGTCATGAACGCATCGATCCGCAAGTTCCTGAAGGAAGAAGATGGCGTTACCGCACTCGAGTACGGCCTGCTGGCGGCTGTGATTGCGGGTGTCCTGATCGCATTGGGCAGCACGCAGATCAAGGATTTCTTCGAAACGCTCTTTGAGAATCTCACCAAGCTTGCCGACAAGGCGTCAGGCAACCCACCGGCCTGAGCCGCTCCCAGGCTGATCAGGGACAGCAGCTGCTGACCGTCCACTGACGGACAAAGGAGGGTGCGATGACACTGCTGGGATTGCTGGCCATCGGTGTGTGCCTGCGGATCGCGATCAGCGATCTGTACGCCCGTCGGGTGCCCAACGCCTGGCTGCTGTCCGCATGCGCGATCACCGTTGTCGTGCTCATCGCCGGACAGTTCAACGCGCCGCGCCTGCCGTGGGCTTCCCACATTGCCGGCGCGGCGCTCGGCCTGGTCGCATTGCTGCCTTTCCATGCAGTGCGCTGGATGGGCGCCGGCGATGTCAAATTCTTTTCGGTACTGGGATTGATGCTGGGCTGGCAGGCACTGCTGCCGATCTGGATCGCGGCCAGCCTGGCAGCGGGCGCACATGCCGCACTGGTGCTGGTATCACGCCGGTTGGGTCCAGCACTGCCCATCGGCCTTCAAGCCCATATGCATCGGGCAAGTTCGCAATGGCATTCGCACCCGGCGCTACGCGGAATGCAGAGCGCCCGCCAGGGACGCCAAGGCATTCCCTACGCCGCCTACCTGGCGGTATCCGCCATCGCCTGGATCCTCATCAGCACGTACGGAGGTGTGGCATGAACATCCAGAACCCACGCCGGCAACGCGGCGTGGCCAGCATCGAGTTCGCACTGATGCTGATGCTGGGCCTGCTGCCACTGCTGTTGTTCACGTTCTCCGGCGTGATGATCATGGCGGCCCAGCAGACCCTGGCAACCGCCTCGGCCGAGGGTGCGCGCGCATCGCTCCGCTATGGCAGCGCCAACGAACGCCGTACTGCAGCCTGTGTTGCGGCGCGCAGTTCGATGCAGTGGCTGCTGAACTTCTCGGGTCAGCCGGTCGACTGCAGCAATGGCGGAAGCAACGCCATTCTGGTTTCGGCGCAGGCCCCCTGCGCCGGACTGGCCAGCGCCCAGTGCATGACCGTGACAGTCAGCTACGACTACGCAAGCCACCCCTTCCTGCCCGGCACCGCCACGCTCTACAAGTGGGTGATGCGGGCTCCCATCCGCAGCGTCGCGGTCGCTCAGCTCGACCTCGGCAGCGGCAACTGACGTTCGGTACAGGAGACGGTTCCATGCTCAAGTTGACCCGCATTGCTGCCGTCGCCCTGATCGGGCTGGCCGTGCTGCTGGCGGTGATCGCCTTGATGATCGGGCGCAAGCAGGCCGCGCCGGCCACGGTTGCCCCGGTCGCGCGGAGCGATGCCCAGGCGATCACCGTGGTGGAGGCGGTGGCACGCCTGCCGGCCGGCGAACCGATCTCTGCCAACGGATTGCGTCTGGCACAGCGCAGCGCCCCGGTTGCCGGTGCCGCCACCAGCATTTCCGCCGTGGTCGGAAAGGTACCGGTGCAGGACATCGCCGAAGGCACGGCGATCAGCAGCAATGCACTCGCGCAGGGATTCTCGCTGCAGCTGCGCCCCGGGGAACGCGCACTCGCGGTCCCGGTGGACGAGCTGGTGGGTGCCGGCAACCGCATCCTTCCGGGTGATTTCGTCGACGTGTTCCTCAACCTGCGCACTGCCCAATCCAGCGCCAGCGGCCCGGCCGATGCAGCACAGACGCGCCTGCTGTTGTCACGCCTGCGCGTGCTCAGCTATGGCCAGCAGGACATCGCCCCGGCCAACCATGACGCTGTTGCCAGCACTGAAGCCGATGCCCGCAACGATCCGCGCGCCGCTGACATCACCGGAAGCAGCAGCACCCAGAGCACGGGCAGCGAGACTGCCCAGCCCGCACGCAGCGCGGTACTGGCGGTACCGGTGGCCGACGCCAACCGGCTGCTGCTGGGTGCACAGCAGGGCAAGCTGTTCCTGGCCCTGCGCAACCCTGCCGATTCCGGCCAGCCCGATCTGGCGCTGTTCCCGCAGGCACGCGGGGTGATCGATCCGCTGCGGGGGCTTGATGCGGAGCAGCAGCTTGCGCTGCAACGGCCAGAGAATCACGCCTTCGCCGGCATCGACGGCGATGCGTTGGCCGGGCGCAGCAACACACCGGCGCGCAGCGCCCAGGATGCCCCGGCACGCGCACCCGCACCGCGGCGCAGTGCCCCGCGCACATCGGGTATCGAAATCATCCGAGGCGACAGCTCCGCCCCCCGTGGTTCCCTTTGACCTGCATCGAGCGCATCCATGACCGAACGTCGCCGCAGTCCACGCCCTTCCCCCCGCCAGCGCTGGCTGGCCCTGCTGCTGGTGCTGCTGGCACCGGCGACGAGCGTGGCCGCCGACGACCTGGTGCTGCAGGCGCGTGAGCAGCGTCCCTGGACCCTGCCGGGCGATCTGGAGCGGGTCGCCATTGCCGATCCGGGCGTGGCCGATATCGTGATGCTGCGCGGCCAGCGCCAGGCATTGCTGGTCGGCAAGGCGCCTGGCACTACCACGCTGCTGCTCTGGCACCGAAAGCAGGCCGAACCACAGCGCCTGCAGGTGCGGGTACAAAGCGCGGTGCAGGGTGCGGCCGACACCGGCGCGAACGGGCTGGTATTCACCCAGCAGGACAATCAGGGCCTGCTGCAGGGAAGCACCGACAGCGTGCTCTCGCACATGCAGGAACAGAAGACCGCCGCCATGGCGCTGGGCAAGGAGGGCCTGCTTGCCGACGCATCCACGGTGAGCAGCGGCGGCGTGGTCCAGGTCGAGGTCAAGGTGGTCGAGTTCAACAAGACCGCATTGAAGCAGATCGGCATCAGCTTCCAGAACCGCAACGGCAACTTCGCCTACGGCTTCGCCCGCCCGGGCGGCCAGTTGCCGGGCAACACCGGCATCCTGCCCGGCATGAAGGAAGGCAACTCCGGCAACGAAGCCGAATCACCCATTTCTTCGGCCTTCCGCCTGGTATTCGGCTCGACCAAGGGCCTGTGGAATGCCGACGTCGACCTGCTGCAGAGCAATGGCATGGCGCGCGTGCTGGCCGAGCCGACACTGGTCGCGCTGTCCGGACAGAGCGCCAGTTTCCTGGCCGGCGGCGAGCTGCCGATCCTGGAACCGCAGGGGCTGGGCACCACGACGATCACCTACAAGCCCTTCGGCATCGGCCTGACCGTGACACCGACGGTACTGGCGCCGAACCGCATCGCCCTGAAAGTCGCACCGGAAGCCAGTGACCTGGACTACAGCAACGCCATCGCGCTCAACGGCGTGCAGACTCCCTCGATCACCACCCGCCGTGCCGACACCACGGTCGAGCTGGGCGATGGCGAGAGCTTCGTGATCGGTGGCCTGGTCAGCTCCAACGTGGTGTCCAGCGTCGGCAAGATCCCGCTGCTGGGTGACCTGCCGATCATCGGCTCGTTCTTCCGCAACTTCGACTACAAGCGCCAGGACAAGGAACTGGTGATCATCGTCACGCCACGCTTGGTGAAGCCGCTGGCACGCAACACCGACCTGCCACTGCCCGGCGACCGCGAAGCCAAGCCGCACATGCCCGAATGGGGCGCCTGGCTGCTGGGTCCGATCAGCCAGGACCCGGTGCCCGGCTTCTCACGCTGATTCCATGATGCCTGCGATACCACGCCCATGCCCTATGCCACTGCCCAGCCGCTGCATCCGCAAGGACCGCCGATGAACCTGGTCCTGTATGGAATGGATCGCGAACTGCTGCCCCGGCTGGCGGCCAAACTGCCGCCGACCACTACCCTGCACTGGCAGGACAGCAGTACGCCGACCTCCGCCCAGGATCTGCAACGTGGGCCGCAGAGCCTTGTGCTGCTCGATTTCCGCCCCGAGCATGCGGCCGCCTCCAGCGTGCTGGCGCAGCAACTGCAACAGACAGAGCCGGATCTGGCATTGGTTGCCGTCGGTGCCACCAGCGCCGGCCAGGTGGAAGGCGTCGTCATCGCATTGCGGGCGGGCCTGCGTGATGTGCTGGATCTGGACAGCGACAACGTCGGTATCGAGGCCGCGCTGCGTCGCGCCCTGTCGCCACGACCAGCTGCCGCCGCGCAGCACGCGCACAAGGCGCGCCTGATCGTGCTGCTGGGCGTGCGCGCCGGGGTCGGCACCAGTACGCTGGCCGCACATCTCTCGGTGCTGGCACAGCAGACCCGTGCGCTGGCACAGGGCGAGGCACTGCTTCAGGACGGCCTGCTGATGGAGCTGGCCCAGCCTTCGGGTGACCTCGCGCTGTACCTCAACCTGGACAGCCGCTTCCATTACGAAGACGCGCTGCGCAACGCCAGCCGCATCGATGCCACCCTCGCCCGCACGGCCATGGCCCGTCACGATTCCGGGCTGGTGCTGCTGGACCGCGCCAGCGGCAGCGATGCGGTACCGCCGTCCGATCCGGGTGCGTTGCTGCAGCGCCTGCGCACCGTGTTCGCCAGCGTGCTGTGTGATGCCGGTGGCTGCCCGCTGCGTCAGCTGCCGCCGCTGCTGCTGGACCAGGCCGACGAGATCTGGCTGGTCACCGATGCCTCCATCGCCACACTGGTGTCGCTCGACCAGGCACTGAAGCATCTTGCCGGGCAGCGCGAACGCGAGAAGCGCCTGCAGCTGGTGATCAACCGCCACGATGACAGCAGCGGCATGAGCCCGGAGCAGATCGCGCGCCGCTTCGAGGTGCCCCTGCTGGCGACGCTTCCCGAACGACCGCGCGTGCGCCTGGCTGCCAGCCAGGGCCACCTGCTGCTGCAGGATGCACCGCGTGACCCCTATCTGCGTGCCCTCGCCCCACTGGTTTCGCGCCTGGACCCGGCCGCTTGCCGGGTGCAGGCGCAGGGCCTGCGGGAAAGACTCTCCCTTGCCCTGGGTGGATCGCAATGGAAGACAAGGTAACCCCTTTCCCGCATGCCGTTGCCCGGCCGGTGCTGCCCGAAAGCACGCCGGGCCATCAGCCGTTCGCGCAGACCGAGCAGTACCAGAAGGTGCTGTCGGCAGCGCATGAGCACCTGCTCAACAGCATCGAGGACGAGCGCATCGACATCGATTCCTGGGCGCCCGACACCATCGCCCGCTGGGTGCAGGTGCAGACGGTGGGCTTCATCCAGGAGTGGCGCATCCCGATCAACGAAGAGGAAATGCAGGTGGTGGCCAACGGCCTGGTCAAGGAGCTGACCGGCTTTGGCCCGCTGGACGACCTGCTGCACGACGCGTCCATCGAAGACATCCTGATCAACGGTTTCAAGGATGTGCACGTGTCCCAGGGCGGCCAGCTCAAGCGGGCCACCCAGCGCTTCACCGACGATACGCATCTGCTGCGCATCCTGCGCCGCATCCTCGCCCCGCTTGGGCGCCGGCTGGATGACTCCAATCCGATGGTCGATGCGCGCCTGCCCAACGGCGGCCGTCTCAACGCGATCATCTCGCCACTGGCGGTGGATGGACCGATGGTGTCCATCCGCAAGTTCCGCAAGGACCCGTTCACCCCCGATGAACTGCTGGCCAAGGGCACCTTCGATGCGCCGATGCAGGCCTTGCTGAAGGCGATGGTGCTGGGCCGCTGCAACATCCTGGTATCCGGCGGCACCAGCTCCGGCAAGACCTCGCTGCTGAACGCCCTGGCCAGCTACGTCCCCGCGAACGAGCGCGTGATCACCGTCGAGGACACCGCCGAGCTCTCGCTCAACCACCCGCATGTGGTCCGCCTGGAAAGCCGTATCGGTGGCGCCGAAGGCCACGGTGCGGTCAGCATCCGCGATCTGGTCCGCAACAGCCTGCGCATGCGCCCCGATCGCATCGTGGTGGGCGAGGTGCGCGGCGCCGAGGTGCTGGAAATGCTGCAGGCAATGAACACCGGCCACGACGGCTCGATGGCCACCATCCACGCCAACTCACCGCGCGACTGCCTGTACCGGATCGAGATGCTGGCCGGCTTTGCCGGCTTCCAGGGCAGCGAGGACAGCCTGCGCCGGCAGATCGCCAGTGCCATCGACTTCATCGTGCAGATCTCGCGCTTGGGCAGCGGGCGCCGCGTGCTGGTATCGATCACCGAGATCACCGGTGTCAGCGACAACCTGATCACCACCCAGGAAATGTTCCGCCACGAGCTGCAGATCGACGGCAACGGCAAAGAGATCGATCGCTGGGTCGGGCTGGGCTTCCATCCGCACTCACACAAGCTGGAGCCGTTCCGCCAACAACTGCGCGAATCGCTCTACGGAGACTTCTGAGCATGGGAACCGGCGCGCTGCTGGGCATGTTGAGCATCATCGCCGTGCTGCTGGCGCTGGCAGCCTGGCTGTGGGGCACGGCCAGCAGCCGTGAACAACGCCAGGTTTCAATGCGGCACGCCGAGCAGCAGCTTTCGCGCGGAAGCGCCACGGGCGGAGCACCCGCCGGGCCGTCCGTCACCGCTGCCAACGATCCGGCGCGGCCCGCCAGCACCGGGCGCCGCGTGCTGCCGCTGGATGGCCTGCTGCAGCGCGCAGGGCTGCAGACCGGCTGGAAAATTCCCATCATGCTGCTGGTACCGGGGCTGGTACTGTCGGTGGTGGCGATGCTGCGGCTGGGCACCGCATGGATGTTTCCGCTGACCCTGCTGCTGTACCTGCTTGGCTGCTGGCTGTGGGTGATGCGGCGGACCACGAAGCTGCGTGCGCAACTGCTGCATCAGCTGCCGGACTTCCTCGACAACCTGGTGCGGCTGACGGCACTGGGCAACAGCCTGCAGGCCGCGTTCCAGGTTGCTTCGATGCAGACCAGCGCGCCGTTGCGCGGGCTGCTGGACACTACGGTGCGCTTTGCGCGCAGTGGCATGGAGCTGGACCGTGCACTCGCACAGGCCTCGCATCCCTATCGCATGGATGTGTTGAAGGTGTTGTCGGTGGTGATCGGTGTCAGCGTGCGCATCGGCGGGCGCTCCGACCAGATCCTGCAGCGCATGGGCGATTTCATGCGCGATCTGGAACAGGCCCAGCAGGAGCTTGCGGCAACGACCTCGGAGACGCGCATGTCAGCCTGGGTGCTGGGCCTGCTGCCACCGGCCTGCGCGGTGCTGATGGCGATCGCCAGCCCGGACTTCTTCCAGCCGGTACTGCACGATCCGCTTGGCCACAAGATCCTGCTGCTTGCACTGGGCATGGAGCTTGTCGGTGGCTTCCTGCTGTATCGCCTGGCCAAATCGCTATGAACCACCCCCGCCCCGCCGGAGACGACCGATGAGCGCCAGCGCCTGGTTCGCCCTCTCCCTGCTCGTACTGGCTGCAGGTATCGCCCTGCTGGGTATCGGCGGCTGGGTACGCAGCCATCGTGAGCAGCGTACAACGGCCACGTTGAAGACCGCCCTGCAGCCGCGCGAGGCGTCCCGTGACCCCGAACCTGCACGGCACGATTCGCTGGGCTGGCTCGAACGCTTCGGCCGTGCCCTCAGCGGCGGCCGCCTGGAAGCGGCATTGCTGGCCAATGAAGACCGGCTGCTGTTGGATCTGGCCGGGTGGAACACCCGCCGCGGTACGGCCATCTACCTCGGCCTGCGCCTGCTGCTGGCCGTGCTGGTGCTGGCACTGGTGCTGACATTCAGCAGCGTCACCGGGCTGGCCAGGATCATGGTGATCATCGGCGCATTGGCCGCTGGCCTGCTGCTGCCCAAGTTCATTCTCTCCTCCTGGGTGAAGCGCCGTCGGCGCGCGGTCGACAACGAGCTGCCGCTGCTGATCGACCTGCTGCGCCTGCTGCAGGGCGTGGGCTTCAGCATGGACCAGAGCCTGCAGACGCTCGGCGACAAGCTGCGCGATGCATTGCCGGTCCTCGGCGGCGAACTGCAGGAGGCCAACGTCGCCTATACCCATGGCCGCACGCGCGCGCAGTCGCTGCGCCGGCTGAGCGAGGTCTATGCAGACGATGACCTGACCAGCCTGATGCAGCTGATCCTGCAGGTGCACGCCCATGGCGGCGCGGTGCAGGAGCCGCTGCGGCAGTTCAGCATCCGCCTGCGCGAACAGCGTCGCAACACGCTGAAGGAAAAGGTCGGCAAGCTCTCGGTGAAGATGACCGTGGTGATGATGCTGACCCTGCTGCCAGCGCTGATGCTGGTCCTTGCCGGCCCGGCGCTGGTCGCGCTGGCCACTACCATGTCCAAGATGGGGTCCCCCTGATGCCTGCCCTGCGCACTTCCTGCCTGATTGTTGCCCTGGCCGCCGTTGCCGGCGCCAGCGGCTGTGCATCGACCACACCGAAGTACCTGCGCGCGCCCAGCTTGGCCGCGCCCGAACCGGCGCCGCAGGACAGCCGCAATGCCTACCTGGAGCTGATCGAACGCATGCAGCAGCAAGGCGCATGGTATGCCTCGCTCGCCCACGTCGACGCCTTCCGTCAGCGCCACGGCGATCCGCCGGCATTGCGTCTGCTGCAGGCCGACGCGCTGCGCGAGACCGGCCAGGCCGATGCTGCGATCGCCCTGTACCGCGATCTTTCCAGTGGTCCCCAGGCCGCCGCGGCCGCACATGGCCTGGGCCTGATTGCCGCGCGCCGCGACGACGACGCCGGCAGTGAGCAGGCACTGGCGCGGGCGACCGAACTGCAGCCATTGAATACAAGCTATCTCGGCGACCTCGGCTATGCGCGGCTGCGCGCCGGGCAGTTCGAGCGCGCGCGCGAACCCCTGGCCAAGGCGCTGGAGCTGTCGCCGGGCAATGCCAAGGCCACTGCCAACCTCGCGCTGTGGGCGGTGCTGCGTGGCGACACCACCACCGCCGAACGCCTCGCCCAGCAGGCCAACCTCAACGACGAGACCCGGCTCAGCATCCAGCAGCAGGCGGCGCAGATCCGTGCCCGCCTGCAACAACGCCAGGCCGCATCGGCCGCTGCCGCAGCCGTGCCGGCCACTGCGCGTGCTCTCGCCAGAGATGCCGTCGGCAACCCGCCCGCCGCCACGCGACTGGCGGCGGAACCACGCCGCGACAGCCGCGACGAACGCGATCCGCAGCGCCTGCCGCCCTCGATGCTGGAACGCTTCAGCACCTCCGACCACCCGAACGGGAACACACCATGACCGCGACGCCCCTGACCCGACGCCTGCTGCCCGTTCTGATCTGCCTGTTACCGGCCACTGCCGTGCAGGCGCAGCAACAGCCGCTGACCGGTCAGATGCTTGGCGGCAGCACGCCGGCTGTGCCGACGTCGCAGCCGCTGCAGTCCGAGTCACTGGCCACCGTGGACCTGGTGGCCCCGCCAGCACCGGTGCCGCAGGCGGCGCCCGCAGCAGTGGCCATCACCGATGGCAATGCTGCAGCCGCGCGACCCGGCCGCAGCCAGATCGGCGATACCACGCGCAACCTGTTCCGCCTGCAGGCATCGGGGCAACAGGCCGGGCAGCACCTGCCGATCCTCGGCGACCAAGCGACGCTGAGCTACGCCCGCTACATCAAGAGCTTCGAACACGAGATCCCGGACTTCTTTGAAACCGATGTCGCCAAGTCCAAGGGATCATCCTCATCCGGACGCTGAGGTAGGCCATGAAACGCCCACGCCAGTTCAGTTTCAGCCGCCCACGGGGCGGGATGTCGATCACCATGATGCTGGTCATGCTGGCGTTGCTGGCGATGCTGGGCCTGATCGAGATCGGTTACCTGTTCTGGGCCAAGCGCGATGCGCAGAAAGTCGCTGATCTGGCCGCACTGGCGGGAGCGCAACGGCTGGAGCTGTGCACCTCGGACAACAGCGACAACAGTGCTGCGCGGCAGAGCGCACTCACCCAGAACAGGTTCGCTGGGAGCCTGGAAATCCGTTGCGGAAACTGGAACGTGACCCGGGCCACCGAGGGGCACTTCAGCCCGGCCGTCGATGCTGCGAATCAACGCAACGCCGTTCGTGTCATCACCCGCCGCGCGGTGCTTCCCTTCTTCGGGCAGAACAGCAGCCTGCCGACCGTGACCGCCCAGGCCGTGGCGCGCCGTGCAGAGCCCACGGCGGTTTTCAGTGTCGGCTCGCAACTGCTCCGCATCAACGGCAACACGCCACTGGGAAATGTCCTGAAACTGGTGGGTGCCGACCTCGACAAGACCACCCTGCTCGGCTACGACGGCCTTGCACAGGCGCATATCACCCCGAACGGACTGCTGCAGGCACTGGGCATTCCGATCGACGTCAACATGGGCGTGGCCGAGTTCAACAATCTGCTGGCGGGCCGCAGGGTCAAGCTGGGCAAGATCCTTCAGGCGACCGTTGACCTGCTCACCCAGCAGGGCGTTGCCCACGTGGACCTGAGTGCGCTGGAGAATGCCCTGGTCGTGCAGGGCATCGACCTCAAGCAGCTGGAGGTGAAACTCGGCTCCGATGACAGCGGCGGCGGCTTGTTCGCACGCGTGGTCGCGCCGGATGGAACGATTTCCAGCGCGCTGCAGGCCGATGTCAATGTGCTGGACCTTATAGGGACCAGCATCAGCATAGCCAATGGCGGCCGCGCGGTCTCGGTCAACGACCTCAACCTGTTGGGCCTGGTCAATGCGAAAGCCGCCGTGGTGGAGCCGCCGTCGATCGCCATCGGAGGCATTGGCTCGCGCGCCTACAACGCGCAGATCCGCGTCTTCCTCGACATCGACACCAACAACATCCCCGTTGCAGGCGGCGTACTTTCACTGCTGGGCATCCGCCTGAAGCTGCCGGTCCATGCAGACGTGACCAATGCAATGGCGACCCTGACCAGCCTGCAATGTGGCAGCACGCCTCCCACGGCGACGATCAAGGTCGAGTCCTCCGTGCTGCGCGCCTGCGTCGGCAAGGTGGCCGACAGCGAGCGGTTTTCCAAGCAGAATGTCTGTGGCGACACCCTGCAGAAGGAACAGATGCTGACACTGCTCGGCGCCCCGTTGATCAATGACAGCATCAAGGTCAATACGCTGACCGACACGCAAAGCCTCACCCTCCCCGCCGGCGCGACCGGTTCAACCCAGGTCAACTCCCTGGAGGTGGGCACCGCCGTGTCCGAGCTGGTCAGCGAACTGCTGCGCGTACTGTCCGGGGTGCTCGATCCGCGCGACGATGGCATGAGCCAGGGCTCGACCGCAGCGCAGTTGGCCGATCGCTACCTGAAAGCAGCCAACGTTGGTCGCAAGCGATACGATGTCGACGCAACCATCAAGCTGCTGGAATTCGGAGACAGTACGCAGGGATTGAAACCACTGGGAAACTGGGACATCACCAAGGGGGTACCGACCAGCTGTGTGCTGGTGACCTGCATGGTCGACGGCAAGGTCTGGCAAGGATTCCGCAACGCAGTGACCGGGGTTGGCTCGGGGCTCCTCGATGGCGTCCTGGGAGCGCTTGTGGGTGGGCTGCTGGTCAAGCAGTGCAACAGCCTGATCGGCGCCCTGGATGACACCACCTACAACAATTGCATGAAGTACAACCTGACTTCCTACCTGCAGACCGCCGATGCCGGCTTCCTGGACCAGTTCGCCGGCGACGGCGTCACCGCCCCCGGCAATGGTCCGGTCAGTTGTTCGGGCCTGCTGTGCTTCCTGCTGAAGCCCGCCCTGGACGTCCTGAAGCCGCTGCTCAACAGTGTCGGCTCGCTGCTGCGCTCGCTGCTGGCCCAGGTACTGGGCCTGGAACTGGGCCGTACGGATGTGCGTGTCCAGTCCATCCAGTGCACGCCCGCACAACTGGTCTACTGACCCGTGACGGGCGCCCTTGGCGGCGCCCGCGCACATGCTAGACTCCCGGCGGGGAACCACCTTCATCTCAACCCACACTCATCCGTGGATGGTCTAGACATGCGAGAAACTTCAGGGGGCGCGGTCTTCGCCCGGCACGCGCGCGGCGCGGCACTGCTGGCCGTGGCCATGATGCTGGTGGCACCGGCGGCGATGGCTGCCCGTGGCGACCGCGAAGCAGCCGCAGAGCCGGCCGCACGTACCGCACCGGTGGTACGCAACACCGTTGACGAGCTCAAGCAGCTGATGGATGCCCGCCAGCTGACCGAGCTGCGTACC
Organism: Stenotrophomonas sp. 22692; assembly: GCF_052045015.1. Lineage (NCBI taxonomy): Bacteria > Pseudomonadati > Pseudomonadota > Gammaproteobacteria > Lysobacterales > Lysobacteraceae > Stenotrophomonas > Stenotrophomonas sp. 22692. The sequence continues at coordinate 12,973 of NZ_JBQEMR010000001.1, read as the reverse complement.
ACCTACAACGGCAATTACGGCGCCAGCCTGCTGTTCAATGCCAACACCCTGACCTACTACGTCGCCCTGTTCCAGGAGAAGAATTTCTGGCGGGTGATCAAGACCGATGCCGTCGACAACGCCGAGCGTGTCTACCGCACCTTCGCGCAGCAGTCCGAGCAGCTGGCCCAGGTCTACATCGACACCACCCGCCTGGAGGCCGGCAAGCGCTATACCGAGCGCCTGGTGGCCTACAACGAGGAACGCCTGCGCACCCTGCAGCAGGAAATGGAACAGCAGCAGGCACAGTCGGCCCAGGTCAGCGCCGCCCTTCAGCAGGCCCAGCAGCAGGCGGTCAGCCTGAGCAGCGACGTGCAGAGCACCAACAGCCAGTTGGATTCCCTGCAGCGCCGCATCCAGATCCTGCAGGCCGAACAGGGCAACCCGGAGCTGAGCCTGCCCAAGCCGGACAGCGTGCCCTCGCCGGCACCGGCGGCTGCCAGCGACGGTCGCTGAGGTCCAGCACCTCGCATCCTGTCCAACGGCGCCTGCGGGCGCCGTTGTCGTTTCCGGCACCATTTCGTGTCAGCGGCACGCCTCATGCACGGCATCGTCCAGTTGCCGGCGCTGCACGAAGTCCATGCGCTTGCCATTGGCCAGCACCTTTGCGCGTTGCTGCCGCGCGCGCTCACAGGCGGCAGGATCCGCGCTGATCGATATCAGTGCAGCCCGCGCACGCGCCTGCCGTACCACACGCGGACGGCTTGAGGCTGGGCTCGCCGCCTTGGACACGGTTGCACCCGTTGAGGCCGGCTCCGCCGGCACCTCCCAGCGCCATTCCGCATGCCCCTGGCACGGCGTCTGCTGGTAGACCGGATGCGGCCCGTCCACGCATTTGTAGACGTTGGTCTGAGCGTGCGCGCCCGCGGCCAGCAGCAGGCACAACAGCGGACTCCAACACGCATTCAACATCGCAGGCTCCTCAGCAGGGCTATCGCCATCCTCAATGCCGGAACGGCTTCGTGCCAGAGCGATATGCGTCACATCCGGTGTAATCCAGCACAGCCGTGCAAGTCGCCGGCCTGGCGCTGCGCTGTACTGCCGGAGGCACCGGCACAACTGCCAGTGCCTTCCCTCCCTTCCGCCAAGGAAACCGCAATGAGCAACTTCGTCACCGTCGCCGACGGCGCCCGCATCTTCTACAAGGATTGGGGTACCGGCCAGCCGATCGTGTTCGCCCACGGCTGGCCGCTGTCGTCCGATGCCTGGGACCCGCAGATGCTGTTCATGGGCCAGAACGGCTTCCGCGTGATCGCTCACGACCGTCGCAGCCACGGCCGCTCCAGCCAGACCTGGGACGGCAACAACATGGACACCTACGCCGATGACCTGGCCGCAGTGATCGAAGCACTGGACCTGAAGGATGCGATCCTGGTCGGCCATTCCACCGGTGGCGGCGAAGTGGCCCACTACATCGGCCGCCACGGCAGCAAGCGCGTGGCCAAGGTGTTGCTGGTCGGCGCGGTGCCGCCGCTGATGCTGAAGACCGAAGCCAACCCGGCCGGCACCCCGTTGGACGTCTTCGACGGCATCCGCAAAGGCACCGGCGGTGACCGCTCGCAGTTCTTCAAGGACCTGACCACGCCGTTCTTCGGCGCCAACCGCGACGGCAACACCGTTACCCAGGGCATGCGTGATGCGTTCTGGCTGCAGGGCATGCTCGGTGGCGTCAAGGGTCAGTACGACTGCGTGCACGAGTTCTCGGAAGTGGACTACACCGAGGACCTGAAGAAGATCGATGTGCCGGCGCTGGTCGTGCACGGTGATGACGACCAGATCGTGCCGTTCGATGCCTCGGCCAAGCTGTCCTCGCAGATCATCAAGGACGCCGAGTTGAAGGTGTACCCCGGTGCGCCGCACGGCCTGACCGTTACCCACGCCGACCAGTTCAACGCCGACCTGCTGGCGTTCGCGCGTAAGTGATTCACCGCGGCGGCGCTACCCAGCGCCGCCGCACAAAAAAGGGGACGGAGGGGATCAAGTCGTTTGTGCACAAACGACTTGATCCCCTCCGTCCCCTTTTTGTCAGATGTCGCTGTGGTGGTGCGGGACCCCGGTCTTCGGCAGCGGGTCATGCCCACCCACGAAGTGGCGTACCACCGGTGCGCGCTCACCGCGATGCAGTTCCCGCAGCACTTCCTGGATCGCCTTGTCGTCGGCGGTGATGCGCTCGTGCTGGCGCAGGTGCTCCAGCCACGACGGGGTCACGAAATACTCCAGGTGGATGCCCGGGCTGGCCACATCCTCGACCACGCCCCAGACCACGGCCCCATCGCGGCGGCGGATCGTGCCCAGCGCGCGCATCTGCGCCTGGAACGCGGCACGATCAGCGTCGTCGATACGGTACTCGATGGTGACCAGCACCGGGCCGCGATCGTTCGACACCGGCACCGACAGCTCTGGTGCCGGCCAGTGCCCGGCCGGACGCAGGTTCAGGTCTTCGGTACCGGCGATGCGCACGCGCCACACCAGCAATCCGCCGATCACCGCACCTGCGGCAGCCACCAGCAACGCCAGCTCCGGCGAGGTACGCTGAGCCAGCGCACCCCAGCTCAGGCCACCGGCCGCCATGCCGGCGGAGAACACCATGATGTACAGCGCCAGTGCACGCGCGCGTACCCACGCTGGTACCGCGGTCTGGGCGGCAATCTGCAGTGACGACAGCACGGTGATCCAGGCAAAACCGTTGATCAGCATCACCAATGGCAGCACGTACCAGCTGCGGGTCAGCGCCAGCCCGACCAGGCTCAGCGCAAGTGAGAGCGTGGCCAGCAGCACCAGCAGGTCGCGATCCATCTGCGCGCGCAGCTTCGGCAGCAGCAAGGCACCGCCCACTGCACCGATACCGATGCAGCCCAGCAGCATGCCGTACTGCCCGGCCCCACCGTGCATCTGCCCACGCACCACCACCGGCAGCAACGCGTTCATCGCCGCGGCAAAGAAAAAGAAGCCGACCGACTTGATCAGCACGGCCTGCAGGCGTCCGGCACGGCTGGCATAACGCAGGCCCGCCTTCAGCCCTGCGCCAAAACCCTCCGGCGGCAGGCTCGACTGCTTCGGGTCGCGCTTCCAGCCCCACACCACGAACAGCATCGCGGCGAAGGTGATGGCGTTGAAGCCGAACGCCCAGACCGCACCCAGCTGCGCCACGATCACACCGCCGATAGCCGGGCCGATCGAGCGCGCGATGTTGATGCCTATCGAGTTCAGCGCCACTGCCGAAGCCAGCATCGGTTGCGGCACCAGTTCAGACACGATCGCGGCCTGCGCCGGCATCGCCATCGCTGCACCGCACCCCATGCAGAAGGTCAGCAGCACCAGCAGCTGCGGGGTGAGCATGTCCATCGCGGTAAGTGTCGCCATTATCGCGGCGACCAGCAGCATCCAGCCCTGGGTCGCCAGCAGGTACCTGCGGCGATCGACGATGTCGGCAAGCGTTCCGGCGGCCAGCGCCAGCAGCACGATCGGCACGGTGGTGGCCGACTGCACCAGGGCAACCATCAACGGCGAGCCGGTACGCTCGGCCATCACCCAGGCGGCGGCCACGTCGTTGACCCAGGTGCCGATGTTGCTGGCCAGGATCGCCAGCCAGATCGAGCGGAACATCCTGATCTTCAGCGGGGACCAGGCACCTGCGGCCTGTGCGGGGGGTTGCGACGCGGTTGCGTTCACCATTGCCATGCTCCAACGATCGAGGCGAACAGCGTGTCCTGGCCACCGGCCTGCTTCAGTGCAGGACCGGCATCGACCCAGGCCAGCTGCAGCTGCCATTGCCAGTGTTTGCTGGCCTGCCAGCGGGTTTCGGATTTGTACTGAGTGCCGATGCGGCGCGCGCCACCGGCGCTGCCCGGCAAAGCCACCAGCGGTGCCGGCGTGGTGTAGACCGCATCGGCACGGCGATGCTTCCAGGCCATCTGTACGCCCAGTTCCGTCGTCACCGCGTCGTGCAGACGCAGGGCCAGGGTCGGCTGGACGTCCATCAGATTGGCCGGGGCCAGCAGGCTGGCTTCGCTGAAATAGGCCGACTTCGGGAACAGCGCGTTGAACGTGCCCAGCCGCCCATCGCGCAGATTGCCATCGCCACTGGCGATGTCCGCCTTCAGCCCCAACCGCGGTTGCAGCTGCAGGTCCGTCCAGCGCCACCCTGTATCGGTAGCGAGCGTCCAGGCGCGGATATCGAGATTGCCCGAGGCCGTGCGCAGGTCGCCGCCCTGCGCCACCAGCTCGCTGTTCCAGTCCAGTGCACCGGCCTGGCCAAACCAGCGCGCGCCCACGGTCTGCCGGCGCTCGGTGCCGGAACCCGCCGAGAAGCGCGCACCTTCGCGGCGATAGTCGAGCAGATACAGATCCCACTGTCCTGCGCCCTGCCCGCGTGCCGTGGTGGCATAGGCACCCCACAGGTGGGCACCGTGTTCGCCATGATCATCGAAGGCTCCCGGCCGGTTCTGCACCGGCCGGAGCGCCATCAGGTCAAGCGTACCGAGGCGGCCCTTCCAACCCAGGCGCGCACCGTCGAAGGCCAGGCGGATATTCGGCCCATCGCGCACCGACAGCAGCCGCGAGCTGCCATAGCCGGCTTCCTGCCGGCCCAGTTGCAGGTGGAAGCTGCCACGCTGCCAGCGCCAGTACGCCTGCTGCACGTCCAGCGCGCTGCGGTCGGTGCGGCCAGGGCCGCCTGCCTTGCCATTCTCGGCATGCACGCCCAGCTGCAGCTTCGCCTGCCAGCTGTCCTCCGCATAGGTGGCCGAGGCCAGCGCGCGCAGCAGGCCGTAGCCATCTTCACTGCCACCGATGCCGAACCGGGTCGGGTCGTAGTACAGGCCACGCAGGCGCAGCGAGGCGTCCCACCGCAATTGGCCGCCGCCGGCGCCAGTGCAATGGCCACCCTCGCAGGCCAGCGCCAGCGATGGCACGGCCAGCAGCGCCAGGCTCAGAACGCGAAGCACGAGCATCCCATCGCGCCCCAGAAGGCGGCCAGGTCATCGGTGGGCGCCGCATGTCGCGCGGCATGACCGTGAGCACCATGCGTACTGCAGGCCACGCCGTGATGGTGGAGATGGGCGGCGGCCAACCCGGTGGCAGCACCGCCGACATGGTAGCCACCGAACCTGTTGACCGGCGACCAGTTGGGCATCGCCGGCGGCAGCTGCGGCGCCAGCCCGGCGTAGTCGCCGTCGGCATGCACGATGCGGCCACCGACCACGGTCAGCACGCTGGTGATGTCGGCGATCTGCGCATCGTCGACGCGGAAGAAGTCGGCCGAGAGCAGGATGAAGTCGGCCAGCTGGCCGGCTTTCAGCGTGCCCTTCACCGCCTCGTCGCCGGAGAACCAGGCGCTGCCCTGGGTCCACAGGCGCAGGGCCTGTTCGCGTTCAAGCAGGTTCTCATCACCATACAGGGCCAGCCCGCCCACGGTGCGCCCGGTCACCAGCCAGGACAACGCCACCCACGGGTTGTAGCTGGCCACGCGGGTGGCGTCGGTACCGGCACCGACCGGCACGCCTTCGGCCAGCATGCGCCTGACCGGCGGCGTATGCCGCGCGGCCTGCACGCCATAGCGCTCGACGAAGGCTTCGCCCTGGTAGGCCATGCGGTGCTGCACGGCGATGCCGCCACCCAGCGCGCGGATGCGCTCGATGTTGCGCGGGGTGATGGTCTCGGCGTGGTCGATGAACCAGTGCAGGCCATCGAACGGCACCTCACGGTTCACCTGTTCGTAGACATCGAGAATGCGGCTGATGCTCTCGTCGTAGGTGGCGTGGATGCGGAACGGCCAACGCTTCTCGACCAGCAGCTTCACCACGTCGTGCAGTTCCGGCTCCAGTTCTGGTGGCAGCTCCGGTCGCGGTTCGTTGAACAGCTCGAAATCAGCCGCGGAGAACACCAGCATCTCGCCGGCACCGTTGTGGCGCAGCAGGTCATCGCCCTGGCGCGGCTGCAGGATCTCGCTCCAGCCACGGAAGTCATCCACTTCCCTGCCCTTGTTCTGGGTGAACAGGTTGTAGGCGATGCGCACCGTCAACTGGTCATCGCGGCGCAGCTGCTCGATGACCTGGTAGTCCTCGGGGTAGTTCTGGAAGCCGCCGCCGGCGTCGATCACCGAGGTGATGCCGAGCCGGTTCAGTTCGCGCATGAAGTGGCGCGTCGAGTTCGCCTGGTATTCGATCGGCAGGCGCGGGCCCTTGGCCAGCGTGGCGTACAGGATCAACGCATTGGGTTTGGCCAGCAGCAGCCCGGTCGGGTTGCCCAGCGAATCACGCACGATCTGCCCGCCCGGCGGATCCGGCGTGTCCCTGGTGTAGCCGCAGGCGCGCAGCGCGGCACGGTTGAGTAGTGCGCGGTCGTACAGGTGCAGCAGGAACACCGGGGTATCCGGCGCGATGTCATTGAGCTCCTGCAGCGTCGGCAGGCGCTTCTCGTTGAACTGCGCGGCAGTGAAGCCACCGACCACGCGTACCCACTGCGGAGCGGGCGTGCGGTCGACCTGGGCCTTCAGCATGTCCAGGGCGTCGCCCAGCGAACGCAGGCCGTCCCAGCGCAGCTCCAGGTTGTAGTTCAGGCCACCACGGATCAGGTGGGTGTGGCTGTCGTTGAGGCCGGGTAGCAGGCGCCGGCCCTGCGCGTCGATCAGGGTCGCTTCATTGCCCCAGCCACGCATGATGTCCTCGTCGCTGCCAACGGCGACGATACGCCCGTCCTGAACGGCCAGCGCCTGCGCATGCGGCTGCTGCGGATCGAGCGTGGTAATGCGGGCATTGCGGATGACCAGCGTGCTCATGCGACGCTCCTTGGAAGTGGAATCGAGTGCAGCACCGGCGCGACCGGCCAGGCTGAGCGCAACAGCGGCACCGCTGGCCAGCACCACGTTGCGGCGGCCGTGATCGAGTGGATCGTGACTCATGCGAGGTCTCCCGGAAGTCGGTGGACGTCCAGCGCCCAGGTGCCGGGCCCGGCCAGCGCGATGGCCAGCAGTACCGTGGTCCACATCACCGGGTACTCACTGCCGCCGCGCATCCAGAACCAGCCCTTGGGCAGGGCCAACAGGACGGTGAAACCGATGAAGGCGGCCGCCGCAAGCGCAGCGATGCGGGTCTGCCATCCCAGCAGCACGGCCAGCCCGGACAGCACCTGCAGCAGGGCCAGCAGCAACGGCAACGGTGCCGCTGCCGGCAGCCCGAAGCCGCGCAGCTCGGTGGCGAAACCAGAGAGCCCCGGACCGCCGAACCAGCCGAACAGCTTGCCCAGTGCGTGCGGCAGCAGGAAGCCTCCTGCCGCCACGCGCAGCATCAGCAGGGCCAGGTCGAGGCCATGGCCAGCCACCATGCTCAGTGCCCGCCTTCCTGCGCGCCGAACATGCGCTTGGCGTACTGGATGCCGATGCCGTAGCCGCCGGCGTGGTCGCGGGCAATGCCGGTGGTCAGGTCGTAGGTTTCACCCCGTGCCCAGTCGCGCTGCAGCTCAAGCAGGTACTGCACGCTGGTCATCGGCACCGCGCCGGCCTGCACCATGCGGGTGATCGCACGCTCGTGCGCTTCTTCGCTGACATCACCACAGGCATCGGTGATCACATATACCTCGAAGCCCTGCGCCAGTGCCGACAGCGCCGGGCCGACGATGCAGACGCTGGTCCACAGGCCGGCCATCACCAGCCGGCGCTTGCCGATACGGTTGATCTCGTCGATCACCGGCTGGTCTTCCCAGGTATTCATCGAGGTGCGGTCGAACACCGTCTGGCCCGGGAAGATCTGCGGCAGTTCGGGGAACATCGGGCCGGAGAACGAGGCTTCCGCCACCGTGGTCAGCAGCACCGGCACGTGGAAGCCCTTGGCACCCTTGCTGATCAGCGACACGTTGTTGCGCAGCGCGGAGATGTCGATGGTGTGCGTGGCAAACGCCATCTGCGACTGGAAGTCGATCAGCACCAGGGCGTGGTCGGTCGGCGACAGCAGCGCCGGGGCGGGAGTGGCGGTGGCAAGGCTCATGGATGGACTCCGTTGGAAACACGATCAAGGGGAAGCAACAGGGCGGCATCGCCGGCGACGTACTGGCCGGGGCTGCAGCCGGTCTCCGCGCGGAAGCTGCGGACGAAATGGCTCTGGTCGAAGAAGCCCAGCTGCTGGGCCAGGCAGGCCATCGGCAACTGCGCACCCGGCAGCAGCTGGCGCGCACGCTCGATGCGGCGGCGACGCACATAGCGCAACGGGCTGGCACCGGTACCGGTACGGAACAGGCGCACCAGATGGAAGCGGCTGACGCAGGCGGCCGCCGCCAGCTCGGTCACCCGCAGCGGCTGCGACAGGTGTTCATCGACATAGCGCAATGCACGCTGCAATGCTGCGACCTGCTGTGGTGCCAGCGACGCAGCGGGGAATTCCTGTGGAGTAACGGTGGCCATCGAGGTCGCCGCGAGGGGGTGGCCCATGGTGCGGGGCGTCTGCACGATGCCCTACCCCCGTCGGTCGAGGCCAGCACCTACCCGAATGGGGGAGGCCGGCGGCCGATCACGCGGCGACCGAACAGCCGTGCGTCCAGCGAATAGGCGCCCGGCCCCAGCACCAGCAGGGCCAGAGGCAGCAGCGCCAGTGGCCAAGGCCCGGGCAGCGTGGACAGACCCGCGGCCGCCATCACTGCCGCCAGTGGTGTCAGCACACCAAGTGCGAGCATCGCTACGGCCAGCAGGTACAAGGCCGACCACCAGCCGCTTGGCATATCGGGCCCGCAAAGAGCGGCCGCAACGCACAGCCGCAGCCACAGCAGGCCGAGGCCCGGGCCACGGTCGGGAAACATCACGAACAGGCGCTGCATGACCGGGCTCCGCGGGGCATGCCGGCGTGATATCGAAACGGACCGCGTGCCGCCTACCCCGTTCGGGTCACCCTGGCCTGCCCCGCACCTGCCAGAATGCGCACCATGCGTGGCCGCCCCTTCCCGTTCCTGCGTCGCCTACCGGCGCTGCTGACGTGCCTGCTGTTGATGACCGCCCTGCCCGCGCTCGCCGTGCAGCGTCCCGCCCTGAGCAGCGGACTGCCCGGCTACGAGCACACCGCATGGCGGGTCGGCCAGGGTGCGCCTGGCGATATATGGGACATTGCGCAGGACCGTGATGGACTGCTGTGGCTGGCGACCGGTTCTGGCCTGTACCGCTTCGACGGCCGCCGTTTTGAACGCCAGGCGCCACCACCGGGCAGCAGCTTCCCGTCCACCAACATGGTCACCCTGGCAGTCGGGCGCGATGACGCAATGTGGATCGGCTACTTCCAGGCCGGCATCAGCCAACTCGCACGCGGCCAACTGCACAACTACGGTCGGCAACAGGGCGTACCGGTCGGCGTGGTGCCGCACTTCAGCCAGGACCGCGAGGGCCGCCTCTGGGCAGCGATCAATGGTGGACTGCGCTGGTTCGATGGCCGGCGCTGGCAACCCCCGCCGGCCTCCACCGGGCTGCCGGAACACCGCGTGCAATGGGTGTTGCATGACAGCCGTGGCACGTTCTGGGTACTGGCGGATCTGAAGATATGGATGCGCGGACCCCACCAGGCGGTCTTCATTGATACCGGCATCGCCGTCTCGCAGATGGCAACACTGGTGGAGAACCCGCAGGGTGAGGTGTGGCTGGCCGACCGCGTCCGTGGCGCCTCGCCACTGGCAAACGCACATGGTCTGCTGACCGGGCCCGAACGTGAGGCGAGGCGCCTGCCCGACCTGGTCGCTGCCCGCATGCAGTTCACCACCGACGGCGCGCTGTGGGCGACGATGAGCCCGCATGGAGGCGTCGCCCGGGTCACGTTCGACGGCACCCGAGCCGTGCGCATGGAGCGCTTCGATTCACCGCATGGCCTGACGGCCACCTCGGCGGTGCCGATCATCGCCGACCGCGAAGGCAACCTCTGGGTAGGTACCAATCTTGGCCTCAACCGCTTCCGCGCGCGCAGCGTGCACACCCTGGCGGTCGGCCCCAGTGATCCCTACCGCTCGCTGGTGCGCACCACTGACGGACGGGTGTACGGCTACGGTGAAGACCTCAAGCCCTACGACCTGCGGCGGTCCCTGCTGGAAGGCAGCGCCGCACAGCTGCAGGCCGCAGCGCGGCAGGCACCTGCGCCGATCTGGCAGTTCGATTGGGTCAATCTGGCGCGCACTGTCGAAGGCCGTACCACGCTGATTCCGCTGCCCGCGCCGTTCACCGGGCAGCCGCTGCACGCCCTGCTGTTTCCTGACGAGACGCAGGCCTGGGTATGCACGGGCGAACGCGGTGTGCTGCATTACCGGGACGAGCAATGGCAGCGGGCGAGTCGCCTGCCCGAGCAGGCCTGCTCCTCCCTGGCGCTGGACGCCCATGGCCAGCTGCTGCTCGGCTACGCCGATGGTCGCGTGCGCCGGATGGGCACCACGACCATCGATGCCTTCGGCGCAGCGCAGGGCCTTTCGGTAGGGCCGGTGACCGCCCTGCTGCAGCATCAGGACCTGCTGCTGGTAGCCGGCGAAGCCGGACTCGCCGCACGCATCGGCGAGGGGCCCTTCGTTGCAGTGCGCACCGACATGGCCGGCGTCCTCGAAGGCATCACCGGCATGGTCGCCGATGCGGGCGGGCATCTGTGGCTCAATGGCAGCCGTGGCCTGGTGCGTCTTGAGAGCAGCCTGTTGCGCCGAGCAATGCAGGCAGGGCAGCAGGTGACGCCCCGCCTGTTCGATGCGGTGGATGGCATGCCCGGCATTGCCCTGCAGAGCGGGCCGATCGCCACCGCCACCCTGGCCGACGACGGTCTTCTGTGGCTGGCGACCAACCAGGGCCTGGCCTGGCTGGACACCAAGCGTTCGCACGTCAACACACTGGCACCCAGCGTTCGCATCGGCGACGTGCTGTATGGCAGCGAACAGCAACCACTGCGGGACGGCCTGCGCCTGCCGGCCGGCACCAGCCAGCTGCAGATCGACTACGTGGCGCTTTCACTGGCCCGCCCGGAGCGCAACCGCTATCGCTATCGACTCTCCGGCGTCGATGACGGCTGGCAGGACGCAGGCAGCAGCACCCGCGCCTATTACACCAACCTGGCGCCGGGAAGCTATCGCTTCGACGTGGAAGCCGCCAATGAGGACGGCATCTGGAGCACGGTCCCGGCCAGCCGCAGCTTCCGCATCGCGCCCACCTTCATCCAGACCGTGTGGTTCAAGCTGCTGTGCGTGGCCGCCGTGCTGGCGCTGCTCGTACTGGCCGTGCGCATCCGAAGTGGCCAGCTCGCCGCGCTGTTCCGCGCCCGCCTGCAGGAGCGAAATGGCGAACGTGAACGCATTGCGCGCGACCTGCACGACACCCTGCTGCAGGGCAGCCAGGGCCTGATCCTGCGCCTGCATGCAATCAGCCAGTCCGCGCAGACGCCAGAAGCAGTGCGCGGCCAGCTGGAGTCGGCGATGCAGCTGGCCGAGCGCAATCTGGCCGAGGGCCGCGAACGCGTCAACGCATTGCGCGACGGCCCTTTCGCCGGCCGCGACCTGGCTTCGGCACTGGCCGATGTGCACGCCGAGTACGCGGGGCATGGCACCAATCCTCTGCGCCTGACCGTTGAGGGCGCGACGCCACCACTACAGGCCGATGCCGCGGAGGAAGTGTTCCTGATTGGTCGCGAGGCCATCCGCAACGCGTTGCGCCACGCCAACGCCAGCGCCATCGAAGTGGAGCTGTCGTACGGCACGCGTTGCTTCCTGCTGCACGTGCGCGACGATGGCGTCGGCATCGCCGACGAGAACGCCGGCCATGGTCATTGGGGCCTGCAGGGCATGCGCGAACGCGCACAGCGCCTCGGTGCGGAACTGCAGCTGTGGACCCGCGCCGGGCTGGGGACCGAAGTCGCGCTGGCGGTTCCCGCCCGGCGCCTGTATCACCGCCGCCCATCGCGTTGGCGCTGGCCCTGGAGTAAAGCAAACCATGACTGAGTCCCCTGCCCCGATCGGCGTGCTGGTGGTCGACGACCACCCGTTGCTGCGTGACGGCCTGGCGGCGCTGCTGGGCGCCCATTCCGACCTGCGCCTGCTCGGCGAAGCCGCCGATGGCGAGGAAGCCATCGCACGCTACCAGCAGCTGCAGCCCGACGTGGTGCTGATGGACCTGCAGATGCCACGCCTGGATGGCGTCGAAGCGATCGTACGGATCCGCGCGATGGACCCGCGTGCGCGCATCATTGTGCTGACCACCTACCGCGGCGATGTACGCGCGGTGCGGGCCCTGCAGGCGGGTGCCAGCGCTTATCTGCTGAAGGACATGCTGCGCCACGAACTGGTCGACACCATCCGCATGGTGGCCGGTGGCCGCCGTGCGCCGATTCCTCCAGCGGTGGCCGCCAGCATCGCCGCGCATGTGATCGAAGACCGCCTGTCACCGCGCGAGACCGAGGTACTGCGGCACGTGGCCGGTGGCCTGTCGAACAAGCGCATCGGCGAACGCATGCAGATTTCTGAGCAGACGGTGAAGGCCCACATGAAGAGCCTGATGGACAAGCTGGGCGTGGGTGATCGCACGCATGCGGTAACCCAGGCGCTGCGCCGCGGCATCATCAGCCTGGACGACAGCGGTCACGATTAGGGGGTTGTTCGGCAGGGCTTGCAGCCCTGCACCCGCGGCAGTGCCGGCCGCTGGCCGGCAACCTCAACAGCAAAAGCGGGCTTTCCGTGGGATGGCGGAGCGGTGTCGGAGTGCGGGGACGCGGCAAGTACGTCCCTGTAAGCTTGGCAGCCGCATCCGTGCGGCTGACACCCCGCACTCCGACACCGCCCCACCTCTGACAGAACTCCACGGCTGTTGGTAGGTGTCGACCTTGGTCGACACTTCTGTCAGATATCGAAATCAATCTGGGGTCAGATCCGTTCCAACACACCGCAGGAAACTGTCGAAGGCGGGGTGGGTCCGGTTGCGGGGGCGTGAGCGCCATGGATGGCGCGA